>DQME01000072.1 GCA_015659815.1 Gammaproteobacteria bacterium
CCCAAAAATACCGAGTGTTTCGTTTTAGATTCTGTTACAAGTACAAACGACTATTTAACTGCGCTCCCTATTTCTGACAATATACAGTTATGTGTCGCCAGAGAACAAACCAGCGGGAAAGGCCAGTACGATCGAACATGGCTTAGCAAAAAAGACTCCAGCGCGTTATTCTCCTTGCGTATTAATTTTAGTTCAAACGTTGACTTGAGCGGTTTGAGTTTGGTTGTTGGGATAGCACTAATCGAAGTGTTAGATTGCGACTACGGGGTTAGCAATTTAAAACTTAAGTGGCCTAACGATGTTTATTTCACTAACAAGAAGCTTGCAGGCATATTGATTGAAAACACAGTCCAGAACGATTCCCAGAATGTAGTAATTGGGGTTGGCGTTAACAACTCCATTAAAGGAGAACTAGGGTGCGAGACCCCATGGATAGACTTGTATACAATAATGAATATTACTCCAAATATTTCAACATTGACCGCTAGGCTAGCAAACAAGGTTATAAAATGTTGTCAACAATTTGAAAAAAAAGGATTAAAACAATTCTATTCAAGGTGGACCGAACTTGACTATTTAGTAAACAAAAAAGTCAAACTAAAATACAAGGGAGAGTCGTTAATCGGTATTGCTAATGGAATCAGCGAACAAGGCTCGCTACTTGTTAGGGACAATGAAAATGTTATTGAAGTGTTTAGCTCAGAACAAATTAAATTAATTTAAGGTAAGATTCTTTCATGGAAAATAATGTACTGTCAGTAAAAAATATTAGTAAAAAATATTCACGTATTGAGGTTGTTAATGACGTCTCTTTTAGCGTAAAGAGTGGCGAGATAGTTGGGCTGTTAGGTCCTAACGGTGCAGGAAAGACTACGTGCTTTTATATCGCCTGTGGGCTGGTTAAGGCTGACAATGGAGAGGTTCTGATTGGGGACACAAGGGTTACCAAGCTCCCAATGCATAAGAGAGCATCTATGGGGCTTGGTTATTTGCCGCAGGAGCCGTCCATCTTTAGAAAGCTTAGTGTCGAAAAAAATATCCTATCAATACTAGAACTAAACAAAACACTAAACAAGAAGCAGATGGCCCATAGGCTAGAGGAGTTGCTGTTTGAATTTAACATTGAACATTTAAGGCACATTAAAGGTCTGAGCTTGTCTGGGGGAGAAAGAAGGCGTGTTGAAATTGCCAGGTCATTGGCTATTGATCCAAAATTTATCTTGCTTGATGAGCCTTTTGCGGGTGTTGATCCAATCTCAGTCGGAGACATTCAACAGATAATTTATCAACTAAAAGACAAAAATATAGGCGTACTTATAACAGACCATAACTACAGAGAGATGCTTGACACCTGTGACCATTCCTATGTATTGCATGCAGGGAAAATCATTACTAAAGGCGATAGAGAACAAATACTAGCTAACGAAGAAGTAAAGAAAGTCTACCTAGGCGAATCAAAAGATGGGCCATAAGGTTTCGTTAACACTTGGAATAGAAAGCTCTTGTGACGAGACCGGAATAGGGATATACAGTTCTTCTGAAGGGCTGATAGCACACAACCTGTTTTCGCAGGTAAAGATCCATGCTGATTATGGTGGCGTTGTTCCGGAGCTCGCATCTAGAGACCATATACAAAGAGTAATACCTTTAATAAAATCATCCCTCTCTGATGCCAAGATTAATTTGAGTGATATTACAGGGGTAGCACATACCGCAGGGCCTGGTTTAGCTGGGGCACTATTAGTTGGAAGTGCGATTGCAAAATCTATATCCTGGAGTTTAGGAATTCCTTCAGTAGAGGTCCACCACATGGAGGGCCACTTGCTCGCCCCGTTGCTAGAAGAGGATTGCCCGGAGTTTCCATTTATAGCTCTACTTGTGTCTGGCGGTCATACAATGCTAGTGGACGTTAAGGGGGTTGGGGATTATACAATCCTTGGAGAGTCGTTAGATGATGCAGTCGGAGAGGCGTTCGATAAGACAGCAAAGATCCTAGGTTTGGGATATCCAGGAGGACCAGCCCTTGCTGAATTAGCAAAACAATGTAAAACCATAAAGTATAAGTTTCCAAGACCCATGACTGATAGGCCGGGACTAGATTTTAGCTTCAGTGGGCTTAAGACTTATGCACGAAACACATTTATAAAGGAGCCACAAAACAGATCAGATATAGCCAAATCGTTTGAAGTTGCTGCAATCCAAACCCTTATGATAAAGTGTAGGAGGGCCCTAGAGGGTTCAGAATATTCGACATTAGTTGTGTCAGGAGGGGTCAGTGCGAACCTATATCTTCGTGATACTTTGGATGAAATGTGTAAAAAGATAAACGCGCGTGCATTCTACCCTAGGCAAGAATTTTGTACAGACAATGGTGCAATGATAGCGTTTGCTGGACACTACCGTTTGATGTCAAAAAAAATAAACAGTGACCATAAAATTGTAATTAAGCCACGCTGGAGTTTAGAAGATCTGAGTGCAATATAATAGGTAAATCGAAATCATGCGAGATACGGCACTAAGTGTTTATAATTGTCAGCTTTCCGTATTCCGTAAAAATAAACAAAATAAATTTCAAAAAAATGAACAACCAATATAAGTGATATTAGATAAATGGTAATCATCCCGGCAATTGATTTAAAAGATGGACAGTGTGTTCGATTAAGGCAAGGCCTTATGGAAGACACCACAGTTTTTTCTGACAACCCAACAGAGATGGCAGGTCGGTGGATAGGTCAGGGCGCGAAGAGACTGCACTTGGTCGACCTAAACGGAGCATTCGAAGGTAAGCCAGTTAACGCATCAAGTGTCACCAGTATAACAAAAGCATTCCCAGATATTCCAATACAGATAGGTGGGGGTATACGCAATATGGAAATAGCAGATGCATATGTTGAGGCAGGTATAAGTTACCTAATAATAGGCACTATGGCAGTAACTAACCCAGAGTTTGTGTCAGACCTGTGTAGGGAGTTTCCTGATAAAGTTATTGTTGGGCTAGATGCAAACAATGGACTAGTTGCCACTGAAGGTTGGGTCAATCAAACAGATTTACATGTTGTCGATTTGTCCAAAAAATTTGAACAATATGGTGTCACCTCGATTATATATACTGACATTGCTAGAGATGGAATGATGCAGGGAGTTAACGTTGAGGCAACTGCAAATCTAGCAAAACAAACGTCCATACCTATTATTGCTTCTGGGGGGATTACTTCTATTGACGATATCTCTAATTTATTGAGCCAGTCACACCATGGAATATCTGGCGCTATTACTGGTAGAGCAATCTACGAAGGAACCCTAAACTTTAGTCAAGCCCAACAGCTTTGTGAAAATTAACAAATGATTATAGAGATAGCTTACGCATTGGAGAAGAAACAAACCCTACTCATCCTAGATGTGGAAGAGGGCACAACACTAAAGCAGGCGATTGAATTATCAGACATTCTAACTACATATCCACAGATTGATCTATCGAAAGACAAGACAGGGATATTTGGCAAGGTTGCGAAACTAGACACTGTTCTACGCGAGAAAGATAGAGTAGAAATATACAGGCCACTCATCGCTGACCCTAAACAGATTCGCAAAGAGAGGGCTGCTCAAGGAAAGGTTATGCGCAGTAGTAAAAAAGATAAAGCATAGGTACAATAACTAGTCTAATTAATATATAAAGCTATATGAGCGAAGAAAAACCTCCGTCGACCAACTCTATTCTTCAAGGGATAGTCAAACAATTTTTTCATTACCCGTTACGAACTAGCGATGAGTTATTGCAAACCCTGAAGGAGGCCGAAGAAAGCCTTATAATTGATTCCCATAGTCGCTCTATTATTGAGGGAACAATGCAACTTCAGAATCTAGAGGTTCGAGATGTCATGGTCCCAAAATCGAAGATGGTGATGATAAACCACAATATCTCTACGAAAAAACTATTGAATGTTATGATTAGCTCATCACACTCAAGGTTCCCTGTCCTTAACGCAAAAAAGGACAAGGTTCAAGGAATAATATTGGCAAAGGACCTTCTTAGTTATTTTGCTGGAGACCAGAAGAAAAAGGTCAACTTCAAAGAATATTTAAGGAGTGCAATTCTTGTCCCGGAAAGTAAAACTTTGGGGGCACTACTTAGAGATTTCCAACAAAAAAAGTCACACATGGCTATTGTAATGGATGAGTACGGAGAAATTGCAGGACTGGTAACTCTAGAAGACGTTCTTGAACAGATTGTGGGCGAGATAGTTGATGAACACGACCTAGAGGAAGACAACATTATTGATTTTGGGGAAGGAAGGTTCTTGTTAAAAGCAAACACCCCTATTGAAGAATTTAATGAGTTCTTTGATGTAATCCTAGATACTGAAAATGTTGATACTGTGGCTGGTTTTGTTATTAACGGCTTCACTTTTCTTCCCGAACAAATGAACGATATTGATCTACAAGGTTTCAATTTTAAGGTACTTAAGACTGACACAAGAAGGTTGCATCTGCTTGAGGTTACAAGGATATAGGGATACAAGTGTTATAGTGTAATTTGTTTACGCTATAGCCATTTATTATTAATAATTTCAATGCCAAAATTAGAACAAACAATCGAAATAGCTATTGATTTATTGAAGCAGTACAGGGTTAGTGATTATGAAATTTCATTAAGCTCCAGTTCCGGTTTTTCAACTTCAGTTAGGCTTGGCGAGGTTGAAACGCTGCAATATCATCTAGACAATAGTTTTGATATAATTGTTTATTATGGCCAAAAAAAAGGGCACGCGTCTAGTGTTGACCTTGGTAAGGATAGTTTAAACAAAGTCATTGATGCAGCCTGCACGATAGCTAAATATACTCAAGACGATAAATACAATGGTTTAGCTCCCAAGAATGAGATGGCTTTTAGTTATCCTGAGTTAGACTTGTACCACCCATGGGACATAGATTCAGCCCAAAGTATAGAGCTTGCTAAGGAGTGCGAATCGATTGCATTAGAGCAAAATGAAATTGATAATTCTGAAGGGTCAGAAGTGTCAAGCTTTCAGGGAGAGTATTTCTATGCAAACTCACATGGCCTTATTGCTAAACAAAGCAGCACGCGTCACTCTTTGCACTGTTCATTGATTTCTAGAAGGGGAAAAGAAAAGCAGACAGCATATGAGTATACTACAGCCCTGGACTATAAAGATTTGAATTCGTCTAGTAATATTGCGATACGTGCCGCAGAGCTTGCACAGCAAAAGCTGGGCGCAAATACCTTGGAATCCCAGAAGTGCCCAGTAATATTCACACCGCGCCTATCTGGCGGTCTATTTTCACAACTTTTAGGGGCTTTGGGGGGGTCAAGGCAATACAAGAAATCAACCTTTTTACTGAACAGTATTAATAAAAAAGTACTTCCAGAAAGTATTGATATCACTGAAAATCCATTGTCTAGAAAAACGTTAGGGGCAAAAGCGTTCGATAGCGATGGCTCCTTAAAAAGGGAGCAATATTTTGTTCAGAATGGCCATGTAAAAAGCTATATTATGGGACAATATTCTGCAAACCAACTCGGACTGAAGACTACCGCTAATTCTGGAGGAGTAAGTAACGTAGGGGTTACCCCAAACTTCAATGGAGACCTAAATGACATTATTAAAGATGCTCATAAGTGCCTAGTTGTTACTGAGCTGATGGGCCATGGTGTGAACGCTACAACTGGCGATTATTCCCGTGGAGCGTTGGGTTTATGGGTTGAAAATGGCCAGATTAAGTACCCAGTTTCTGGAATAACTATAGCCGGCAACTTGAGGGATATGTTGCTAGGCATTGTTCATATAGGAACAGACATTGACTCACGTAGCAATGTGAAGGCAGGGTCAGTCCTAATTAATGAGATGACAGTTGCTGGAAATACACAATGACTCAGTTTGACATTGTAGTAGTTGGAGGGGGCATGGTTGGGCAAGCCTTATCACTAAGTATTTCAAAACAAAGCGACTTAAGAATTGCAATTATAGACCCCACTACACCAAAGACTAAACTAGACAAAGAGTTCCATTTACGGGTCAGTGCGATTACACCTAAGTCGGAAGAGCTACTAAGCAAACTACAAGTATGGGACCTAATAGACCGCAAGAATGAATTCGTAAGAACCAAGGTTTGGGATCAAAATTCACACGGCAGATTGAGCTTCAGTAGCAAAGATGAAGGTGTTTCGCATTTAGGACACATTATTGAGAATGACGCTATTCAAATTGCATTATATAAGTCCCTCGCTAGAACCAATGTGAAATACATTAAAGCTAAATTAAAAGGTATTAAGAAAATTGATACAGGGTATGAAGTGCGCCTTAACAATAAAGACACTATAAATTGCAGTTTACTTATAGGAGCAGATGGGGCCAGATCTATTACACGAGAGTTAGCAGGAATTGAGTGTAATGAATATGACTATAAGCAGAAGGCTATTATTTGTAACGTTAATTCAAGTGTAAGTTTTGGGAACACAACTTGGCAGAGATTTTTGTCTGACAGTATCGTAGCCATATTGCCACTTTCAGACAAGAAGGCGTCTATAGTTTGGTCAGCAAAAGACCATTTATCAGAAGGCCTAATGTTGCTATCTATCGATGACTTTGCAGAGCGCCTATCTTTCGCATTGGAGTATAGGTTTGGTGATCTGGAAGTAGTTAGTGAGGTGTTGACATTTCCTTTGATAGAGAGAAGCGCAAATGAGTACGCAAAAGATAACCTTGTACTGGTTGGAGATGCAGCACACAACATCCATCCACTAGCTGGACAGGGAGTTAACCTAGGGTTCTCAGATGTTGAAGAGCTAACCGAACAAATATTAAGCAGCGATAAGCCTATTGGGAACTACAATACTCTTAGAAAGTATGCCAGGTCTAGACGCTTTGAAAATGAAATTATGGCCAAGACGATGACAGGGTTAAACTGGATTTACAAAGAAAACAATGAACCATTAAGATGGCTTAGAGGGATCGGAATGAACATAATTGATGACAACCAGTCATTGAAATCATTCTTCCAAAGGAAGGCTTCGGGAAACTAAAGCTACATAATTACTCTACTAGGCGTAATCACACCGTCAAGTCGTACATCCCATGGCCTAGTATCTAGTTTGTCAACTTCTTGACAGTCAAATGCGAGCCCGTATAGCTTTGGACTAGAAATTTTTTTTTGTTTTTTCTTGAATGACAATGTTCTGTCATAGAAGCCACCACCCATACCAATGCGGTTCTTATTTTTGTCGAATCCAACCAATGGCATAAGAATAATGTTTAATTTATTGGCATTAACATAGTCTGACAATGCTGGCTCATTTATACCAAATCTATTTTTTTTTAACTTATTTCCAATTTTTGCAAATTTAAGCTTTTTACCATCTAATATAGGTAAATAGACACACAATCCAATCATTTGCATATATTTTTGAATATAGATAGGGTCTATCTCTCCATCATTTGTCAAGTATATAGCGATTTTACGCCCACTCTTAAAAATTCCTAAGACCTTGCATTTTGAAAGAAGAAGTCTAGAAAGATGGCGCCTATCTCTTAAAGATATCGACCTTCTTTTTTGTCTGAGAGAATGCCTGAGGGTTTTCATTAATAAATTTAATTCTAATTGTACGAAACTTATTATAGATAAATTATGAAAATTGAAACAAGGAAAGTTGGTCGAAGGAGTCCATTGTGCCGTGTTGATGCAAGACTGAACCATATAGTTCAAGGCGGAAGTTCGAAGATTACCGTAGGTTTCCTACTTCAAGGTAGGCTTACACAAAAGTAAGCTATCTCATTTCCTTTTGTTGTTTTTAATCGGCTCAGGATATATAACCAATCACAAACACAACAGATAATTATATTATCTCACTTTGCATACTGTATTAGTTATTTTTTTATTAAAAAAAACATAATCATGTCCCTACATATAGGTGTAGAATTAATGGTTTGAGCTAAGAAAATATAACTCTTCAAGTTGAATCAACAATATTATTATTATGAGTGCATTCGACTTTAGCTCCCTCGAACTTAATGCTGATTTGATTAGCAATCTACAGTCTCTTGGTTACAAAGAGATGACCCATATCCAGTCCCAAAGCTTGCCACTAATACTTGCCAATAAAGATTTGATTGGCCAAGCAAAAACTGGTTCTGGTAAGACTGCAGCGTTCGGTCTTGGCATCATACAAAAGTTAAATGTTAAGTTATTTAAGGCACAGTCTATAGTTCTCTGCCCAACGAGAGAACTGGCTAGTCAGGTATCGGAAGAGATACGAAGACTAAGCAGAACCACAAAAAATATCAAAGTGTTAACTTTAAGTGGCGGGACTCCGTTCGGTCCACAAGTAGGATCATTGAAGCACGGAGCCCATGTAATTGTTGGGACCCCGGGAAGGGTCGAAGAGCACTTGAGAAAGGGAACACTAGAAACAAAAAACATCAACACGTTCGTGTTAGATGAAGCTGACCGCATGTTGGATATGGGCTTCAAAGATACTATAGATAAGATTATCGATAGTATGCCTTTGCAGAGACAAACTATACTTTTTAGTGCAACCTTCCCAGACCAAATTTCATTAATTGTAGATAGAGTAATGAAATCACCAGTCAGAGTTGCTACAGACTCAGTTGATAGCGATAATGCGATACAGCAGTTTTTCTACATGGCCAGTAATGACGATGAACGCATGACTGCTCTTAGGTTGTTATTATCTAAACATAAACTACAATCCGTATTGGTGTTTTGTAACACTAAGATTGACGTTAAACGTGTAACTACTGAGCTGATTAATTACGGTTATTATGCAATCGCAATACATGGCGATATGGATCAGAAGGACAGAGACCAGGCATTGATAAGGTTTTCAAATAATA
>DQME01000119.1 GCA_015659815.1 Gammaproteobacteria bacterium
AACCATACTGGGGGTGATTTGATTAAATTAAATCCTTGATTAAGTACCATTGACTGATAAATTTATAATTTATACTTAGCTTGATTATCTCATAAATATATATCTATTTCACGTGTTGTGTACTTTGTTTTACGTCACTATTTTGATAAAAAAGTGACACACTTCAAACAAGTAATAATTCTAATTTATAGATAAATATAAAAATGTAAATTAATAATTAATATTCGATTGCAAATCTGTTCAACGATCGTTAGTTTACATTCAAAACAAGCACTTTCTATGTTTATTATGTGAAGTTTGTGCGTAGTAGTTAAATTTAAAGTGTATATAGTTCAAAACACAACTTAAAATTAGATATATGAAGATAATACAAAGTGATGAGCATCTTGAGACATATATAGGCTCAATCGAAAACGAAAAAGAACTAGCTATCGATACTGAATTTAAGCGCGTTAACACCTACAACCCTATTCTATGTTTAGTGCAGATAGCTACAAGAAATGAGGCGGTATGTATCGACGTTCTTTCTGTAAAGAACCTTAAACCTTTATTCGAAAAACTATACCGCAATGATACTTTATGGATTGTTCATTCTGCTAGGCAAGATATTGAAGCATTTTTCTGTCTCTCAAATCAAATACCTAGGCAACTATTTGACACCCAGATCGCCGCAAGTTTAATAAATTTTCCTAGCCAAATTTCATACCAATCACTAACAGAACAATTACAGGGGGTGTACCTTGAAAAAGAATTCACTAGGCTTGACTGGACCACCAGACCACTACCAAATGGTGCTATAAAATATGCACTTGACGATGTCATATACCTTCTTAAAAATTACCATTACTTAGTAAAAGAACTATCTTTAAGCAATAAAACGTCCTGGAACTTGGAGGAGTCAGAAAAATTACTTGACTCTTCCTTATACAGGACTCCAATAAACCAATCCTGGAAAAAAGTCAAAGGCCTTGCTAGGCTCCCAATAAAGGCTCGATTATCGGCTACAAAATTATCTGCATACCGAGAACACATAGCACAAACAGAGAACAAACCAAGAAAATGGATAATGTCTGACGAGAAGCTAAATAACTACGCACTAGGCAAAGAGCCTATGGATTCAAAAACTCTAGATAAATTCGATCGATTTATAAAAGAACATCCAGATACAAATAATATCAATTTATTGGCAAAAGATAACAATCCACCAACACAAAAAGAAAAAGAACAAAAAAAGAAAATACAAAAACTAATAGAAATGAAATCAAACCAGTATAATTTACAGCCGGAAGTTATAGCCAACAGTAAATCGATTATGAAGTATATAAGAGGGGACAATTCAGTCTGTTTTTGTAGTGGTTGGCGCCATAGTTTATTAAAAGAGGAACTAAAATGTTAAACACCTTGAAACCTGTATCTGCTGGAAATGTACCTAACGAGGTAAATGTAATCATAGAGATTCCCGCACACTCTTCACCTGTTAAATATGAGATTGACAAAGAAACCGGGGCCATGTTTGTAGATAGGTTCATCACAACTCCCATGTTTTATCCCTGCAACTATGGATTCGTACCTGAAACCCTGGCAGATGATGGCGACCCAACCGATGTTCTGGTTATTACTCCTTACCCATTAATTCACGATAGCGTAATCACTGTTAGGCCTATTGGAGTTCTTAAAATGACAGATGAGGCAGGTAAGGACTATAAAATTCTAGCGGTACCTACTGACAAGTTGTGCAAATCTTACCACAACATTAAGTGTATAGATGATGTGGGGGCAACACTTAAAGACCAGATTGAGCACTTCTTTACCTACTACAAAGACTTAGATGAGGGGAAATGGGTCAAAATTGATGGCTGGGGTAACTCAGATGAAGCAAAAAAAGATTTAATGCACTCATTTAAAACCTATCACAAACAATAGCTTCAAAATATTCTCAGGTAAATACAAGGGAAGAAAATTTACCTTTCCTGATGTTGATGGTTTGAGACCAACACCTGGAAAGGTTCGAGAAACGCTGTATAACTGGATATCATTTGAATGCCAAAACAAGACCTTTCTTGATTTATTCGCTGGTAGTGGTGCACTGAGTTTTGAAGCTCTATCTAGAGGTGCAAGAAGAGTAGTTAGCATAGAAAAGAATCGCGAAGCATACAAAAACCTTATCAATACAAGCAAAATTATTGGATCTGACAAGATAGAAATATTAAACCAAGACTATGTCAAGTATCTAAACTTCAAAAATAATAAGAGCTTTGACTTTGTCCTGCTTGACCCGCCATTCAATCAAAATCTCATACCTACCGCCCTAAAGCTACTCTCAGACGGTCTATTTATCAGGCCTGGGGGTAAGATATATATTGAATCAGAGTATAAAATTACTGAAAAACAGGTTTCAGAGTTTTTTTCAAGAAATATAGAATTAGAAAAACAAAAAAAATCAGGCCAAGTGCACTACTGCCTTATAAAGATTATCTAGAAAGATTATAATAATAGATATAATTGAACCAAAAACAACAAAAACTTGTATGAAAAATATTGCAATATATCCTGGCTCATTTGATCCTATTACTAACGGCCACATTGACTTAATTCATAGAGCCAGTAAACTTTTTGATAAGGTGATTGTCGGTATAACACAAAACATTAAGAAGCCATCATTCCTTAGTATTGAGGACAGAATAAACGCAGCTAATATTGTATTGAGTGATATTGAGAATACTGAAGTTCAACAATTTGATAACTTATTGGTTGACTTTGTTTACCAGCAGAACGCCCATGTTATATTGCGCGGACTTCGCGCAGTATCAGATTTTGAATATGAATTTCAGCTATCTGGCATGAACAAAAGGTTAAGACCAGATATAGAGACTTTGTTTATGACTCCGTCTGAACAATACGCCAACATATCGTCCTCACTTGTCAGAGAAATACTTGTACTAGGTGGAGATATTAGTGCATTTGTTCCGGAATCTGTTGAAAAACTATTAAAGAGCTATATTAAAAACTAATAGATTTAAAGCCAAAGTCATATATTTTCACTATTTATTATTATTTCCTTGAAAAATAGTTGCGTGACCCTATATATGGGATATACGAAAAAATAAGGAGTACAAAATGGCGAAAATTATTGGTATCGATTTAGGTACAACTAATTCTTGTGTTGCTATCATGGATGGCGGTACAGTTAAAATTATTGAAAATTCTGAGGGTGATCGCACTACACCTTCAATCATTGCATACCCTAAAGACTCTGATGAGGTATTAGTAGGCCAGCCTGCAAAAAGACAGGCCGTTACAAACCCTCAAAACACTCTATTTGCTATCAAACGTTTGATTGGTCGTAGGTTTGAAGAAGAGGCTGTACAGAAGGACATTAAGCTTGTTCCATACAAAATTGTGAAGGCTGACAATGGGGACGCATGGGTAGAAGTCAATGGCAAAAAAATGGCTGCACCAGAAATATCTGCCAAAGTTATCCAAAAAATGAAAAAAACGGCTGAAGACTATCTCGGTGAAGAAATACATGAAGCGGTAATTACAGTTCCAGCTTACTTTAACGACTCTCAAAGACAGGCCACAAAAGATGCTGGCAAGATTGCTGGTTTGGATGTGAAAAGAATAATCAATGAACCGACAGCTGCAGCTCTTGCTTATGGTGTTGATAAACTTTCTGGCGATAAGACTATTGCTATTTATGATTTGGGTGGTGGAACGTTCGATGTATCTATTATTGAGATGGAAGATATTGATGGAGAAAAGCACTTCGAGGTTCTTTCAACTAATGGAGACACATTCCTAGGAGGTGAAGACTTTGATCAACGCATTATTAGCTATCTGGTAGATGAATTTAAAAAAGATCAAGGCATAGACCTTACAAAAGACCCATTAGCACTTCAACGCTTGAAGGAGGCTGCAGAAAAAGCCAAGATTGAGCTATCGTCCTCTGAACAGACTGATGTTAACTTGCCTTACGTTACTGCAGACGCATCAGGCCCTAAACACTTAAACATTAAGATTACTCGTTCTAAGCTAGAGTCTTTGGTTGGGGATTTGCTTAAGCGCTCTATGGATCCTTGTAAGGTTGCCCTAAAAGATGCCAAACTTTCTAGCGGAGATATTGATGAAGTTATCTTAGTTGGTGGTCAAACACGTATGCCTAAGGTAGGCCAAATGGTACAAGATTTTTTTGGGAAAGAACCGAAGAGAGATGTAAACCCTGACGAAGCAGTTGCTATGGGTGCTGCGATACAGGCTGGGGTCTTAGGTGGTGATGTTAAAGATGTACTACTGCTTGATGTAACTCCACTGTCATTAGGAATTGAGACTATGGGTGGTGTTATGACTAAACTGATAGAAAAGAACACAACAATACCCACCCACCAGTCACAGATATTCTCAACTGCAGCCGACAATCAGTCTGCAGTAACCGTGCACGTACTTCAGGGTGAGCGTGAGGTGGCCAGTGGCAATAAGTCTTTAGGTCAGTTTAATTTGGAAGGCATACCCTCAGCACCAAAAGGACAGCCACAAATTGAAGTTACTCTAGACCTAGATTCGGACGGCATACTGCACGTTTCAGCTAAGGATAAGAATACTGGTAAAGAACAATCAATCACTATCAAAGCCTCATCAGGTCTTAGTGATGAAGAGGTCGAAAAGATGATCAAAGATGCTGAAGCTCATGCTGACGAAGATAAAAAATTTCAAGAACTAGTAACTTCTCGTAACATGGCTGAATCTTTGACATATTCTACAAAGCAGAGTCTAGAGGAGTTGAAGGATGAAATTTCTGAAGATGAAAAGTCATCAATTGAAGAAGCTATAAAAGAGCTTGATGAAGTAATAAAAGGTGATGACAAGGAAGCCATTGACGCCAAATCTCAAAACCTTAGTGAGAAGGCTCAGGTTTTAGCTGAGAAGGCACAAGCTAAAGCTTCTACTGGAGAGCCTAGTGATGAAGCCGGAAATGCAAACGATGATGTTGTTGATGCAGACTTTGAAGAAGTTAAAGACGAAAAGTAGGCAAGATATTTTCACTAGTCACCAAAAAAGCCTTCTTCAGAGTAAATATTTGAAGAAGGTTTTTCAATTATATGTATATGCAATTTATTTGAAATAGTAGCACTAAAATTGCAGTTAAATTATTAGTTAAATATGTCGAAAAGAGATTACTACGAAGTATTAGGAGTTGATAAAGGTGCTGACGATAAGCAAATAAAGAAAGCTTATAAGCGTCTAGCAATGAAGCATCACCCTGACAGAAATACAGAAGACAAAGAGTCTGCTGAGAAAAAATTCAAGGAAATACAAGAGGCCTACGCAATACTTTCGGATAATCAAAAGCGTTCAGCTTATGATCAGTTCGGGCACGACGCTGTTAATGGAAATGCTGGTGGTTTCGGTGGGGGAAATCCATTCGCTGGCGGTGGGTTTGGTGATATATTTGGTGACATATTTGGACGTAGCGGTAGCTCTCAACCCGACAACAGAGGTTCAGATTTACGTTACGACTTAGAAATTGATCTAAAAGAAGCTGCAGAAGGCACAACTGTCAAGATTCGTATACCCAAAAATGAGTCTTGTGACACGTGCTCTGGTAGTGGTGCAAAACCAGGAACATCTGTAAAAACATGTGGCACTTGTGGTGGATCTGGCCAAGTGCAAATGCAGCAAGGATTCTTTGCTGTACAGAGAACCTGCCATGTTTGTTCTGGATCAGGACAACAGATTGAATCTCCCTGTGGTACATGTCGTGGCCAGGGGGTAGTACGTAAACAAAAAACCCTTTCAGTTAAGATTCCTGCTGGAGTAGATACCGGTAATCGTATTCGTCTAAGCGGCGAAGGAGAAGCTGGAGTCAGAGGAGGTCCTAGCGGAGACCTGTATGTGCAAGTGCATGTAAAGGAGCATAGTATATTCCAACGAGAGGATAACGATTTATACTGTGAAGTTCCAATAGACTTTGTTACAGCAACTCTTGGAGGCTCAATTGAAGTGCCTACACTTGAAACCAAACTTAAAATCAAGGTCCCAGCCGGAACTCAGACTGGTAAATTATTCAGACTAAAGGGCAAAGGAATAACTGCTATTCGTCATGGTGGGTCTGGAGACCTTATATGTAGAGTCAAAATTGAAACACCTGTAAACCTAAATAAAAAGCAGATTGGCTTATTGAAAGATTTCTCTGAATCATGCGGCAAGAAACACCACCCAGAATCAAATTCTTTTTTCGGTAAAATGAAATCATTCTTTGAATAAACAGGAAATTAAGTGAAAATTCAGCAAATAAAAGCGAGGGAAGTCTTAGACTCTAGAGGCAATCCAACAATAGAGGCAGATGTAATACTAGAAAACGGTGTAATTGGTAGTGCCATGGTCCCTTCTGGAGCATCTACAGGTCAACGTGAGGCACTTGAACTGCGTGACGGAGATAAAACTAGGTACCTAGGAAAGGGTGTACTAAATGCTGTTTCCTTCGTTAATAATGAAATTAATTCTTGCTTAAATGGTTTCGAAATTGACGACCAAAACAAAATTGACTCAGCTATGATTGATCTTGATGGTACTGAGACAAAATCAAACCTTGGAGCTAACGCAATATTGGCGGTATCTCTGGCATCGGCACATGCTAGTGCTAACCATAAAAATTTACCTCTATATGCCAGCCTAGGGAGATCTGATACCTACACAATGCCGGTGCCAATGATGAATATCATAAATGGTGGGGAACATGCAAACAATAGCGTCGATATTCAGGAATTCATGATTATTCCTGCTGGTGCGCCAAGCTTTAAAGAGGCCCTGAGATATGGTGCAGAAGTATTTCATCACCTTAAATCTGTTCTTGAAGATAGGGGTATGAATACAGCCGTTGGTGACGAGGGTGGTTTTGCTCCAGATCTAACGTCTAACGAAGAGGCTATTAAGGTTATCATTGAAGCCATCAATAACGCTGGCTATGAAGCAGGAAAAGATATATTTATTGGGATTGATGTAGCTAGCTCAGAATTCTACTCTAACGGAAAATACAACCTATCATCGGAAAACAAGTCTCTTAATTCTGAAGAGTTTTCTCATTACTTGGAGAACTGGGTTAATAGTTACCCAATAATTTCAATTGAGGATGGTATGGATGAGAATGATTGGGACGGCTGGGACTTATTGACCAAGAGAATTGGTGAAAAAGTACAACTTGTGGGGGACGACTTGTTCGTAACTAATAGCAAAATTCTAAGGCAAGGAATAAATAA
>DQME01000110.1 GCA_015659815.1 Gammaproteobacteria bacterium
AAGAAAACCTGTGCATTCCTTTGGAAGTAAATGCACAGGATTCCTCCACAATTTGAACTCGGTTAAAGTTCAAATCCTTTCTGATGTGTGAAGGAAGGCACAATGGCTTTTCATTTAGATTTTATCGTTTCCCTTAAATTAGAATATAGTATCCATAATTCTAGATGCATCTTTTTTAGATTTAGATATTGCGTCCATTGCCTTGATATAGGACCTGGTAATACTATTATTGAATTCTGAACTTCCAGTAATATTCACCATATCGTATGTCATTTCACTTATGTCGATATGATCATCGTTATCATAGTCATAATTTAGCAGAATATATTTTGCTAGGAGAGGCGCAATAATTGTACTAGCAGCAGCAGTACCAATACCCTCATCCGTTGTGATTTCGCCCTTTAAAGACAGCCATTTGACAACAAATCTTGCAAATCTTGTTAACTCGGCAAGCGATAACTCATTATTACTAGACACGTCAGCGAAATCTACAAACTCACTCAAACAATCAATTGGGTTGCTTTTTTGGCATATATTTTTGACTGAATAGACGAACTTATCAAACTCGATTGCATCACTTTCTAACAAAATGTAGCCAATCTGATTGTTTAAATTATGACATTGAATAAGTCTCGAATGAGAATAGAGTGAATTGGACTTAAGCCCTGGGAACATTAAAGTTTCAAAATAATACTCATGGATTGCTGATTTTTCATCAGTAACCCAAAAAATGTTTTTAGGAAAAAAGTGATGATTGCTATAAGGTATAGAAATATATTCACTATCAGACAAAACATCATATCTAGATAAAGTTTGATCATGTAATAGTATAATTTCTTCTGAAGGAGTGCTATTACAAGCTTCAGTTTCACTCTCGCTATCAAATGCATACCACTTTCCTATTAAACTGAAAGAGATTCCTGGTGCTTTTTCTATGTTATTTATGGCTTTGTGTATTTCTTTTAATTCTAATGCTTTCAATCGTTCTTTATCTAATGCTTTCAATCGTTCCTTAGCCTTGTTTGACCCTTGCTCAGCAGCTTTTGTGTACCACTTATGAGCCTCTTTATAGTCCTTTAGAACTCCTTCGCCATTATCATACATCCAGCCTAAATTGTATTGAGCATCAGCGTCACCTTGCTCAGCAGCTTTTGTGTACCATTTATGAGCCTCTTTATAGTCCTTTAGAACTCCTTTACCATTATCATACATCCAGCCTAAATTGTATTGAGCAGAAGCATCACCTTGCTCAGCTAATGGCTTCCATTCATTAAATGCAGTTTTGTAATCGCCTTTTTCATATGCATTCCATCCGTCTTGGAAGTTGGCATAAGAGTTAAATGAAATCAGTATTAAGAATAGTAGTATGGTTAGTTTTTTCATACATAGATTATAAGTCAACTTGAGTCAAAGTCCAAATTTCGTTTGATGTGTGAGGGAGGTTATATTAATACTTAGCCGAATGAAATCGAACACTCCCAAAGTTCTACAGCAACTCTCGGATAAATACCTGTTGCGAAAACATTATATTAATAGCGAACAACAATTTAAATAAGTAGAAAGCAAAAAACAACTACTTAGCGGGCAAAGTTAATACATATTCTACACTTAATCTAACCCACGACTCCAACTCTTCATCG
>DQME01000177.1 GCA_015659815.1 Gammaproteobacteria bacterium
GAGTCTGGCTCTCTTGTGTTATTTCGTGGTCGTAATGCAGTTCACAGAGTAACCCCAACAAAAGGCAATAGAGTCAGAATTCTATCAGTCTTGGCCTATAATTCAGAACCTGGGATTCAATTATCAGAGTCAGCTAGAATGACTTTTTATGGAAAATTAAATTAAGCTTACTTTTTATATTGATAGAAAGTCGCCTGATAGTTAAAAGGTTTCATTATGAATAAGATAGGACATTATCACCCAAGACATCAAAATTAGGCTCGATTCCAAGTCCTGGTCTATCTGCAGCAGTCATTTTACCATCTACTCTTTTTGGAGCACCACTAGCTATTTCGATTGTTCCATAGCTATTAAAATCAGTAGCTGAAAAACAAAACTCTTCAGGTGTAGAGCGAGCTAGATGAGCAATAGTAGCAGTTGTAATGTCGCCACCCCAAGTGTCTTCAATTGTCATTGGAATGCCTGATGCAACACATAGGTCTCGCATTAGTTTAGCCTTAGTCAAGCCTCCTACTTTAGAGATCTTAAGGTTTATAACATCCATCGCATCTTCTGCAATAGCTCGGACTAGCATATCAGGTCCATCAATAACTTCATCAAGAATAAATGGTAAAGAGGTGCGCTTTCTAATTGATATGCTTTCTTCATAGGTCATGCATGGTTGCTCGATATATACGTCAAGATCAGACACAGCACTAACAACTCTTGATGCTTCATGTTTAGTCCACCCTGTATTTGCATCAGCGACAAGTAAATCAGTGGGTTTTAGGATAGCTCGAGTTGCGCGAATACGCTCAATATCATCGTTTGCATTTCCACCAACTTTGAGTTGAAATTTTGTGTAACCTTCAGAAGAATACCCTGAAATTTTAGCAGCCATTTCTTCTGGACTTTGTTGACTGATTGCTCGATATAGAGATACATCATCTTGTGCGGCACCGCCAAGAAGATTGTAGACCGGCTGACCCGTTGCTTTACCAAATAAGTCCCAACAAGCAATATCAATAGGTGCTTTGGCATATGGATGACCTTTTAGTGCTGAATCCATTGTACGATTAATCTCTCCAATATTAAGTGGATCAAGGCCAATTAAATGTGGTGATAGTTCTGCTAATCCAGCACGAACACCAAGCGCAAAAGAAGGTAAATAAGCTGAACCTAGTGGACAACATTCAGCGTAACCAATTAAACCTTCATCTGTTTCAATCGCAACAACTGTACTATCAAAAACATCAACAAAGTTATTATTTGACCATTTATAACGACCTTCTTTCAATGGTAAATCGACTTGCCAGGCTTTTATTGAAGTTATTTTCATGTACTTACTCCTATTTTTTAACTTTCGATAGAAATTTCTGTAAATATACTGATTTTGGCGCTCCAAAAAGTTCTTCTGGTTGATTTATTTCTTCAATTACGCCTTCATGGAAAAATGCCACTCTATCAGATACTTCGCGAGCAAATCCCATCTCATGAGTCACACAGATCATTGTCATGCCTTCCTCAGCGAGGAGTCTTATAGTGTCAAGAACTTCACCTACAAGCTCAGGATCTAATGCAGATGTAGCTTCGTCAAATAGCATACATTTTGGTTCCATTGCAAGGGCTCTTGCAATAGCTAAACGTTGCTGTTGGCCACCTGATAGAGCAGAAGGGTATTTTGAAAGTTTGTCTCCAAGTCCAACATGTCGAAGTTGCTTTTCCGCTATCTCTAATGCTTGGGCTTTTGGTAGTTTACTAACTATTCTTGGAGCTAAAGCTACATTTTCAAGAACTGTTAAATGGGGAAAACTATTCCATTGTTGGAATACCATTCCCATATTTTGGCGCACAGAGTTCAAGTTTGTATCGCTAGCATGAACGTCAATATCATCTACAATAATTTGTCCTTGTTGGATTGGTTCAAGTCCATTTATACAATAAAGTAATGTAGATTTTCCTGATCCTGAGGAGCCGATAACACTCAATACTTCTCCTTTTGATACATTAAGATTAATGCCTTTAAGTACTTCAAGGTCGTCATAACTTTTATACAAATTACTAATTTTAATCATTGGGACCACCTTTGTTCGAGTCGAGTTGCATAGTAAGAAATTGGGTAAGATAAAGCAAAATAGAAAGCTCCGGCGATTGATAAGATTAAAATAGCCTCTTGTGTCCGAGTCATAAGTATTTGTGATGCTTTTAAAAGTTCAACATAGCCTAGTATCGAAACCAGAGCGCTATCTTTCAATACACCAAGTGCAACACCTACCCAAGCTGGAAATACAGCCCTAAGTCCAATTGGCCAAACTACATAGCGCAGATCTTGCCAATAATTCATTCCAAGGCTTCTAGCCGCTCTACGCATTGGCTGGCCAACTGCCTCTATACCCCCGCGAGCTACATTGGCAACATAGCATGAGGTATATACAATGAGAACAATTAGCCCCGCTTCAAATGGGTTAAGTCTAAGTCCGATAATAGGAGCAAAATTAAAAAATAAGACAAGTTGAATAATTAATGGAACAGAGCGAAAAATATCGAGAATTGTACCAAGCGTAAATGCTACTACTCTAGATACACTAAGTGCTAGACCTAAGAATATTCCAATTACTGATCCAATACTGATTGCTAGGACAGAGATCCAGAGAGTGCGTAAAGCAGCTTCACCGAGATACCATAAATCATTTAGGCTGAATCCAGAAAAATAAGTAGATGATGATTCCATTTAAAATTTTAATTAGTATTTAAAAAGTCTTAAAGCCATTAGCTTAGCTGCACCAAGAATGATTTTAACTAGTACATAGTAGATTACAGCTGTAGCTGCAAAATATTCAAAAATACGATATGTCTTAGATGCAAAAAATTGTGTTTCACCTGAAAGTTCTCGAAATCCAACCAGCATTCCAAGCGACGACATCAAGACAGCCCAAACCATTTGGTTGGTCATTGGATGATAGACAATACGAAGAACTTGTGGAATGATAATTCTAGTATAGGTTTGAAAGCTGTTCATTCCTAAACTAAGTGAGGCTCGAATTTGAGTGTCTGGAATGGCATTAAATCCACCACGAAAATTTTCAGCTAAATAACCGGAATTATTAAATGTTAAGCCCATTAATACTATAAGAAAAGGACTAAAGTGAATTCCGAATGCGCCTAATCCAAATCCAAAGAAAAACAATTGCAATAGTGCTGGAGTATTGCGAGCCAGTTCAATCCATGAGACGGCAAACCATTTTAAAGGTCCTGTCATATGAATTCTAATTAGAGAAAGTGCTAAGCCAAATAATATTCCCAAAACCATTGAAAGAACTGCAACTTCCACGGTCAATATTGCAGATTCTAATAAATCAGGAAGAGTTTTGAAGACGGGTCTCCAATGGAAGTTGTAATCCATAAACGCCTTTTAATTTTAAAAAAAATGGCCGGCAAGCCGGCCATATTGATATTGTTTATTAGTAATAAACACCAGGAATGCGTAATTCAGGTGCTTCGCCACCTACGAATTTACCCCAAAGCTCTTGATAGCGGCCAGAACGTACTTGCTGCGTAACAAAAAGGTTAAGGTAGTTCAACCAAGTAACATCCATACGAGGACCAACTACAGAAGTATAGTCAGTACCCCATGGCATACGAGGGCCAGCGATAACAGTGTCAAATTTCTGAGTTATAGGTAATACTGTAGTATTGGTTGTAATACCAGCGTCAGCTTTTCCTTGCGCTACAGCAAGAAATACTTCATTCTCAGATTGATAGCCTTGATAATTACCTTCAATTCCCATTGCTTCAGCTATTTTTAACCATTCCTGTTCAGGTACGGTTCCAATTGCGGCAGCAACTTTCTTGTTGTACATATCTTCAACAGTCTTAATGCCACTATTAGCTCCAACAACAGCTTGTGCATAATAAATAGCGTAAGGGATTGAAAAGCCAACCGTTTTAGCACGAGACAAAGTGTCAGAAGTACCACCAAATACCACATCACCACGATTAGTAACAATTAACGGCAGACGTTCAGCCCAAGTTACCGCAATAATTTCATAATCAACTTCTAGAGCTGCTGCAAGATCTTTACAGTACTCAACATCAAAACCTGCAGGCTCATTATTTGCATCACGGTAGCCAATTGGTGGAAAGTCAAGAACTACTCCACATCTTAGTACACCTTCATCAATTACATCATCTAGCTTGTCAGCAGATGCAATCGTTGCGCCACCAAGCAGAACTACTGCAGTAGTAAGCGAAACTAAAGTTTTAGAAAACATTTTCATATACTTCTCCTTTTCAAAATTTTAAGTATAACACTAACCTTCTCACAATGAGTAATCTAATGTTGATCATATCTTATCACTTTTTGTTGACACAGAAAGTTCAATTTGTTGATCATAATAAATTAGTATAATGATTTAAAATCATAAATCCAAAAGGAGAAAAAATGAAATTTGAAGGAATATATACTCCGATTATTACACCTTTTAGTAATGATGGTGAGATTGATTGGAA
>DQME01000002.1 GCA_015659815.1 Gammaproteobacteria bacterium
CAATGGGTTACAGTTTAGGCTGTAGCCCATTTTTTGTTTGTGTAGGCACAGTGTAGGCACGAGAGATCAAACAAATGAGGGTTTATGCTGGTTAGGCCGTAGCCCATTTTTGTCCCAGGCTAGTACTGGGGCGAGCATTTCCCCCTACCCATTACTGGAAAACTTCAACGCCTTATCAAAAAACTTAAGCATTTATAGTTGTAATATCGTTATATTACGATATAATGATATTTAAAGAGAACGAAATGTCTATAACAAAGAAAAGTAAAAAACAGAAGCTCATCGAACTTAAGTCCTTAGAGCAAGCAGCAGAATGCCTCAAGGTACTTGCACATCCTCATCGTTTGAGGATGGTCCAAATGTTACTCCATGACCGTTACACAGTCGGGGAATTGGCTGAGGCTTGTAAAATTCAAAGCCATATGGCTTCAGAGCACCTTAGGTTGATGCAACATTGCGGCTTACTTTCAAGCCAAAAGGATGGAAGAAAAAATTATTATAAAATTGCAGAACCTCATTTAAAAAGCATTATGGACTGCATTGAGAAACGTTTTGGATAGCTTGTTTGGTCGAACATAGCTGCTAGATTTAAAGGAGAACAAAATGACTGAAACTACTTCAACTATCACACCTGAAGAATTTGAGAGCCTGAGAAAAAATGGACAACCCGTTGAACTGATCGATGTTCGAACGCCGGCAGAGTATCGGGAATGCCATGCAATGCCAGCTCGAAATATACAGCTCGATTCACTAGACCCACAAACAATTATGCGGTTGAGAAATGACACCAGAGAAACACCCCTCTACATTATTTGCCAATCTGGAAACCGAGCGCAAAAGGCCTGTGACAAGTTTAATGCTATGGGACACTCTCAAGCAGTGAACGTTGAAGGAGGGACACAGGCCTGGGAAAAGGCTGGGTTGCCAGTTGTTAGAGGAAAAAAATCTTTTTCACTTGAAAGACAAGTCCGAATAACTGCCGGAACCCTCGTGCTCACAGGAGCAATATTGGGTTGGCTGATAAATCCAAATTTCATAGGAATCTCGGCCTTTATAGGGGCAGGGCTTTTATTTTCAGGAATAACCAATAGTTGCGGAATGGCAACCATGCTTACAAAAATGCCCTGGAATCAAAAATAACAGGATTTTAAAAACCCTGATAATCAAACTAAAAAGAATCAATAGAAAACCCAAAACGAATGGGAAAAGTTAATAGGAGTAATGCAATGTTTCTTCAACGATACTACTTAGAATGTCTCTCGCATGCGTCTTATATGGTGGCTGATGAGAAAACAAAAATAGCCGCTGTAATTGATCCGCGACGGGACATCGATATTTATATTGAGGATGCTCTTCAACATGGGTTCGAGATAAAACACGTTATCCTGACCCATTTTCACGCTGATTTTATAGCCGGACATATAGAACTTCGAGACAGGATAGGTTCTCAAATTTATCTTGGAGCACATGCCAACGCAGAGTTTCACTTTGAACCGTTGGATGACGATAGTGTTATTGAACTTGGGAGCGTCCAATTAAAAGCTATAGAAACCCCTGGACACACACCCGAAGGAATCACATTGCAGGCGTTTGATAAAACTTTAGATCCTAAGAGCCCGTATGCCATTTTTACGGGTGACACATTATTTTTAGGTGATGTTGGTCGCCCCGATCTGCTGGCCTCAGTCGGTGTGACTGCTAACGAGCTGGGAGAAATGCTCTACGACTCTTTACATAACAAAATTTTAAAACTACCAGACGAAACACTCGTCTACCCAGCCCACGGAGCAGGTTCGATGTGTGGCAAGGCATTGAGCGAAGAAGCTGTATCAACACTTGGAGATCAAAAATTATATAATTATGCCCTTCAACCAATGACTAGGGAGGCTTTCATTGAAATGGTCACAGCAGATCAACCCGAAGCCCCAGCTTATTTCGGCTATAACGCAAGTCTTAACCGGCAAGAACGTCTAACCCTTAAAGAATCGATGAGTAAGTCAATGAAAGCTCTTGACCTTAATGAAGTTCTTACCCTTCAAAAATCCGGAGCCCAGATTATTGATGTTCGTGTGATGACAGAATTTTCCAGAGCACACATTCAAAACGCAATTAGCATTGGTCTTGATGGAAGATTTGCCACTTGGGCAGGAACAGTCTTGGATAAGAATACTTCAGTCATCATCGTCGCTGAGCCCGACCTTGCTGAAGAAGCAATAATGCGTCTGGGTCGAATTGGTTTTCATAATGTTAAAGGTTATCTAAAAGGTGGAATGGAATCCCTAAAAGAAAATATTGATCTGACTTCACGGATACAACAAGTTTCTGCCACTACAGTTGATGAACTTGAAGGTCCAATCACAATCCTAGATATTCGCAGTAAGAATGAATGGGAAAGTAGCCATATAGAAGGCAGTATCAATATCCCGCTCAATAATTTAATGGATCAAATTTCAGAAGTGCCTGAGTCAGGTCATGTGATTGTCCATTGTCAGGGTGGTTACCGATCCATGATTGCCGTAAGCCTGTTAGAGAAAGAAGGGCGTAACAACATTTTTAATCTAATAGGTGGTTATCAAGCATGGATAACAACAAAGAAATCCACAACAACATCAACAGATAAGGTTTAAAGTCGGTCAATGTTTTACGCACTAAGCATTCTATTTGGTTCGTTTGTGGGTTTTACCCTTGGGCTAACAGGTGGCGGTGGTTCACTACTGGCTGTCCCTCTTTTGGTTTACGGTCTATCGATAGCTCCACGAGAAGCTTTTGGAATTTCTCTCGTAGCTGTTGGAGTAACAGCACTGATTGGCCTAATACACAGAATACGAGCAGGAGTAGGAGAAATAGAACTTAGAACAGGTGCTTTATTTGCTGTAGCAGGGATGATTGGGGCTCCCGCAGGAATCTTGTTAGCGAGTAAAATCCCTGAAAATGTCTTGTTGATACTATTTGCAGTTTTGATGTTATCAATTGCATGGAAAATGTGGAAAGAATCATATGACCCCGTGGAATATAATCAGAAGTCAGATCAAGCACAAGAGAGACCCGCATGCGAGCGCACGGAAAGTGGAGAACTAAAACTCACATCTAGATGCGCTGCGCTTCTTTCACTCGTAGGACTTGTGACCGGTGTCTTATCTGGCATGTTTGGTGTCGGTGGTGGGATTGTAATAGTTCCTGCATTAATACTGTTTAGTGGAATGTCAATTAATCGAGCCATTGGAACTTCACTACTAGTGATTGCATTGATTAGTATGTCCGGAGTATTCTCTCATTTCATTGCTGGACAAGGAGTATCTATTGAGACCACAGGTCTATTCGTATTTGGAGGTATACTAGGTCTTCTTTTTAGTAATATAGTGTCTAGGCGAATATCAGGCTCGGTATTTCAGAAAGTATTTGCTATAGGCATTATAGCTGTTGCAATTTTCATCGTAAGTAAAACACTAACTTCTTAAGGTTATTGTAACTACTTAATCAGTAGGTCCTCGGTTCGATCCCGAGACGGCCCACCATTTAAATCAATGGGTTACAGTTTAGGCTGTAGCCCATTTTTTATTCGTGTAG
>DQME01000157.1 GCA_015659815.1 Gammaproteobacteria bacterium
AATTCTTCGCGGGAGTGGTGGAATTGGTAGACACGCTGGATTTAGGTTCCAGTGTCGCAAGACGTGAGAGTTCGAGTCTCTCCTTCCGCACCATATAAATATGAACACAATCATTTTTCATAGTAAAGATATAGAGCTAGCATCTAAAATATTTTCCGGTTTTGGCGCGGAGGTAGAACCTAAGTATAGCCACATTAGAATTCATACTGATAAACTGATAGATCTTAATGATCTAAGATCAGAACACAAATTAGACTTTAATTATCTTCCAGATTTTTTTGACTTCAATAATGCTTCTTTATTTATTAGTGATATGGATTCGACATTAATTAATATTGAGTGTATAGATGAGATTGCAGACTACGGAAAAGTTAAAAGAGAGGTTGCTGCTATAACTGAGCAAGCTATGAATGGAGAAATTGACTTTGGTGTAGCCCTAACTGAAAGGGTTGCGCTATTAAGTGGGCTCGACATTAATGTGCTTGGTAAGGTTTACGAGGAGCGCCTACAAGTTAACCAGGGAGGAAAGGAGTTGATTAAATTTATGAGTAATAAATGTATCAAAACTGCCGTAGTTTCTGGTGGTTTTACATACTTTACCGATAGATTATCTAGAGATCTAGATATTGATTACTCTCTTGCAAATTCATTAGTGATTGAAGATGGCAAATTAGCTGGCACAATAGATGGACATATCGTTGATGCAGCATCGAAAGCTAATTTCGTTCATGAGCTTTGTGAAATAAATTCAGTCTTGCCCGAACAAGTAATTGTAGTAGGGGATGGAGCTAACGATTTGGAAATGATGTCTATTGCTGGTCTTTCAGTAGCCTTTCATGCAAAGCCATATGTATTTGAAAATTCAAATGTAGCAATAAATTATTCAGGTCTTGATAAAATTATTGATTTCTTTGATGATTAACTTAATTACTACTTATATACTATAAATGTTAGTTGAAATCGGACACTTTGCTTTAACAATTGCTTTGGCGTTTGCCATACTTCAGGTTGTCATACCAAGTATAGGGCTTTACAGCAACAACACTTCACTGTCTCAGTTATCAAAGCCTCTGCTATGGGGGCAATTTTTTTGGATAGCGGTGTCTTTTGCCATACTAATGAATGCCTTCATAATGGATGATTTTTCAGTTAAGTATGTAGCTAATAATTCTAATACTCAGTTACCAACAATATTTAAGATTGCAGGGGTTTGGGGTGCGCACGAGGGATCCTTGCTGCTATGGGCATTAATATTATCTATTTGGAGTGTTGCAGTTTCAATTTTCTCTAAGAGGCTTCCATCAGAAGTGCTGAATCATATATTAATAGTTTTAGGGTTAATAAGCGTAGGGTTCTTATTGTTCTTATTGTTCACTTCAAACCCTTTTGAACTATTGATTATAGCTCCTCTAGAGGGTACAGAACTAAACCCACTTTTGCAAGATTTTGGCCTAGCTATTCATCCACCTATGCTTTATATGGGCTATGTAGGCATGGCAGTGCCATTTGCTTTTGTTTTGTCATCCCTAATACGAGGCAATCTCGACTCCACATGGCTAAGGTGGTCTCGACCTTGGACCCTTATTGCATGGGCCTTTTTAACCTTCGGGATTACTCTTGGAAGTTGGTGGGCATATTATGAGCTAGGCTGGGGCGGGTGGTGGTTCTGGGATCCAGTAGAAAACGCTTCATTTATGCCATGGTTGGTTGCAACAGCGCTTGTGCACTCTTTGAGTGTGAGTGAGAAGAGAGGTGCATTTAAGCATTGGACCGTGCTTTTGGCAATTTCAGGATTCTCATTAAGTCTGCTAGGTACTTTTCTAGTTCGTTCAGGCATCTTAACCTCAGTCCACTCTTTCGCTGCAGACCCTGCGAGAGGCCTCTTCATCTTGATTTTCTTGATACTCGTCGTAGGCGGGTCTTTGATTTTATATGCTTTTCGTGCAGCACAAATGCGTGGAAATAACAATTTCTCAACAATATCTAGAGAAAGCGGGCTTTTATTAAACAATATTTTGCTAGTGGCTGCAATGCTAAGTGTTTTTCTTGGTACCCTGTATCCTCTACTTTTAGATGCGTTAAGCCTTGGAAAAATTTCAGTAGGTGCGCCTTATTTCGATGCAGTATTTGTTCCTATAATGGTTCCAGCTGTAATTGTCATGGCCATTGCTCCATTTTTGCGATGGAAAAAAGACAACGCAGTAAGAATCAAAAAGCAATTGAGTAAATTGTGGATTTCTATAATTTTACTTTTTGTGGCAACATTATTTATAACCCAAAACGTTTTCATTTTATTAGCATATTGCTTGTTTATTTGGCTGACTTTGCACTCACTTATATTGCTAATACAAAGGATTAACAAGAAAGGCTCTGTCACTATGTCATTTCTAGGGATGCTGTTAGCACACGTAGGCATTGGAGTGTTTCTGCTCGGAGCAACAGTAACTACTCAGAATGGTGTAGAAAGGGACATTAAGATGGAGATAAATGAATCTGTCAATATTGAAGGCTATAAATTCACATTTAAGGGTGTCGAGGCTTTTGCAGAACGTAATTATCAAGGATACAAAGGGCACGTTGAGGTTCACTTTGAAAATAATAAAATCACAGATTTGAGGCCAGAAAAGCGCCAATACAATACAGGCATGCCGATGACAGAGGCCGCTATCGATCCTTCACTTTATAGAGACATTTATGTTGCACTGGGGGAGCCTCTAGAGGGTAATTCCTGGAGTTTGAGGATATATTACAAGCCTCTTGTTAGGTGTATATGGCTGGGTGGGATATTAATAACGATTGGTGCATTGTTGGCGGCATTCGATAGGCGCTACAGGATGAGAATTAAATCATGAGTATGTACCTATGGTTTTTTGTAATTATAGTTATTTCTTCGGGTTGGCTAATCTGGTTTTTGTTTAATCCAATTAAAAGTAATGATATCGATATCGATAAATCTAATATAGGGCTTGGTAAACGAAAATTGGCTGAACTTAAGCAAGACTTAGCTAACGATATGATTGACTCTGTTGGGTTTAATGAAGCCAATTCAGAAATTGCACAAATCCTTGCCCAGGAGTTAAAACAAAAACACAAGCCATATAGAAGTGAAAACCCCAAGGTTTCATTACTTGTTGTTAGTGCAATATTAATCTTTATGACGGCATTTTCATTCGGAACTTATCAGTTGTTGTCTAAAGAAGTAGTTGTTTCTAATGTACAAAA
>DQME01000057.1 GCA_015659815.1 Gammaproteobacteria bacterium
AACTCTCCCTCACACATCAAACGAAATTTGGACTTTTAGATTGTCTATTTCATAACTTTCCAATTCCACCAAGCAATAACAGGAGTTATTAGCAAAGTAGGCAATACCCAAGGCAACCATTGTGGTTCAATATTAACATTAACGACCAGAACGGCTGTAACCACAGCTATAGTGCCTGCCATCATATTGGTTAAATGTCTAGCGATACGTTTCTTGCCTGTGCCTTCTTGATGTTTGTGAGTTTTATAATCCGTAAAACCTAAGGCTATGGCAAGAAACCCAAAGATGAAAAGAGTAATATATTGGGAGTTGCTTTCAATATAATAAAATATTGCTAATATCCACATACCTAAACCAGTAACAATCATCAATCCTACTGCCATCCAATCGATTCTCGAAGCGATACCTGTTCTATTTTGAGCAAAACGTCTTCCAGCAAAAGCCAGATAAAAAGAAAAGATAGCAATTAATAAAAGAAAAATGTTTTCAGTAATGATTGACATAGGCAATGCCGTCAGAAAAATTAAAACCATACCCCAATAATAAGTTTTCCCAGCGGTGATGTGAGTCCTCTTGCCTTTTTCAGAACAAATTGCGAAAACTGCAGATAATAGTGCTATTGTTCCTGCCAGGATGTGTATCGGTAATAAATATTGCATATCTATATTTTAATTAATTGTTCGGCTATGTATTAATATAACCTCCCTCACACATGAAACGAAATTTGGACTTTTGGGCGTGTATTAGGGTGTAGTGGCAGATTTTATAACTAAGATAAAATCTGCCACTGATATAATCTTGCCATCTAAATTACTTTGTCTTTACTTAATGGCTATATCTATTATTGCTGGCTCAACAGGTCTTATAGGAAGAAAGGTCCTTGAGGTGCTTTGTAATAAACAAGAGAGCGTTATAGCTCTCACTCGTAGACAAATTTCTGACTTACCTATAAGTGCAAATCAGTTAGTTATTGATTTTGATTCTTTTGAAAAAAATGGTTCACTCCCATCATGTAATCATGTCTTCATTTGTCTTGGAACAACTATCAAAAAGGCCGGTAGCCAAGAAAACTTTCGAAAGGTTGACGTCGGCTACTGTTTGAGCATTGCCAAAAAAGCCAAAGAGTCTGGTGCAGAATCACTGAGCCTCGTATCATGTATAGGGGCAGACAGTACTTCAAAAAACTTCTACCTAAGAACAAAGGGTGAGCTCGAAGAAGCCATTCAAGAGCTTCAGTTTTCAGTGTTAAATATTTATAGACCAAGTTTTTTAGTCGGCCAGCGTTCTGAAAAAAGACTTTCCGAAATAGTTTTATTAAAGTTTGCCAAAGTAATGGATTTTTTTCTGGTTGGATCTGCAAGTAAATATAGAAGCGTTAAGGCAGAGTTATTAGCCAAAACTATGGTTTCAAGAATTGACAGCAAGCCTGGAGTCAATTACTTCTACTTCGATGATTTTCTGAAATAAAATAGTTTAATTTAAGCTAGCTAGTACTTATGTAGCTCATCAGAGACTCGGCTATGTATTAATTTACCCTCACTCACACATCAAACAAAATTTGGACTTTTATCCATTATCTCGATAATCATAAATCAGTTAATTTAATTTGACTTTTATTTCGTTCAATCTTTCCATCGTTTTCAAGTGTTTTTAACGTACGGTAAAAAGTTTCGTGGGCCATGCCAATTTTCTGAGCAATATCTTTAAGTGGTAA
>DQME01000152.1 GCA_015659815.1 Gammaproteobacteria bacterium
TCTGGCAAAGGCCTAAGAGATTTGGTAAGTAGGCTAATACCGTTAACCCGAATTGAAAGCTCGCCAGTCTTGGTTTTGAATAGTACTCCTTTGGCCCAAATAATGTCGCCTATGTCCCACTTTTTGAATTGCTCATTATAGAAATTTTCAGGCAACTCGTCTCTGGTAACAAACAACTGTATCTGTCCGCTAGAGTCCTGAATGTGGGCAAAGCTGGCCTTCCCCATGACCCTCTTTAGCATCAACCTTCCTGCCACAACAACCTCAACATTTTCCTGTTCAAGGTCGCTCTTGGTGAGGTCTCCATATGTATCAGCGGTTGATTTTGCCAGGTGTGTTGGTTTGAGGTTATTGATAAACGGGTTGCCAGCCTCTCTTAGTGTTGCTAATTTTGATTTTCGTTCGGCAATTAGTTTGTTGTCGTCTTGATCGATCACTTAATTTTCCTAGTGTGTTTTACTGTTAAGTTCTTTCTGAGCCAGATCCTTAGCTTTACCCAGATCTTGGTCCGATTCTTTTAATTTTCCCATACGTGAGAGCATAGTGCCACGATTATAATAGGCCTGGTAAAAATTTTCATCTAATTCGATTGCCCTACTTAGGTCTTTTAATGCGGATTCGTTGTTGCCCAATTTGGCATAACAATTACCCCTGTTGTATATTGCAGAAATGTACTCATCATCAATTGATATCGCCATAGAATAAGAATTAATGGCCCTATCTGTGTCCCCCGTTAGGTCATAACAGTTACCCAAATTATTATACGCGCCGCTGTCAGATGGGTTGATCTCTAGGGCCTTCTCAAAAAAAACTATAGCGCTACCTAATGAACCCTTCTCTTGCTCTATATATGCCAAACAAAAGTATGCCTCAGAACTGTTAGGGTTTGCATTTATTGCGCTAGACATACTCTCAAAAGCTAAATCGTGGTTGCCCTGCTGTTGGTGTATGTTTCCAAGATTTAAATAGGCACTAGCCTGAAGTTCTTTGTTTACACCTTCGAACTTAAGCAAATCATTCCAACTCTGAATAGCAAAAGATAAATCACCATTTTTTTGGTGGGCATAGGCATCTACCATTATCTCACTAAGTTTATTCTCATTATCCATACAATTATATAAAGCCTAACGACTCTAACTACTTCAATAGCTCATCTGCCTTTGAGGTGTCTATTACATTTTCTTGACCATTCTGGCTATTACTTTTAATGCTTCTAATTAATATTATTAGCCCTATAAACAAGAATACAAAGGGGGCAAACCATAGCAGATAGGTTGAATTATTAACTGGCGGCTTAAACACAACGAAGTCTCCATACCTGTCAGTCATGAATGTGCGTATGTCATTGTCACTCTTGTTATCAATAATCATTGATCTGACCTGGTTACGCAAATCCTTTGCTAGGCCTGCGTTTGACCCTCCAATGCTTTGTCCCTGGCAAACTGGACAGCGTATTTCGTCTATCAACGAGCGGTAGCGGGACTGCTGCTGGTCAGAAGAAAACACTTTCGCATCAATGCTCTCTGCGTGTGTTAGTTGAATTAAACAAAACAACAACAAAAAACGAATAAAATATTGCATACTTAAAGGTGTTTATTGAATATATATGATTTTAACCCATGCCACTTATCACTCTAGATAATATTTCCATCAGATTTTCAGAAAAGCCAATACTTGATGCGGTCAGTGGGACTATCCTTAATGACGACAAGATTGCCCTCATAGGTAGAAATGGAGAAGGCAAATCAACCTTCATGAGGATGCTGTCTGGGCAGATTCATGCTGACGATGGTGTGCTAAAAGTTAAAAAGGGTATAAAGATAAGCCACCTAGAACAAACACCTCCAGAGGACAACGGCAAGAACCTTTTCGATATAGTTGCAGAGGGGTTGGGTGATGTCGGCCTTATCATTAGTGAGTACCAGTCTCTACTCAATAGCAATGAACCAGACAAGGCCAGCTCTATACAGGAAAAGATTGAGCACCTAGATGGTTGGCCATATTTGCACAAAATTGAGGCCATCCTTAATCGCTTTGATCTTAACCCAGCCGCTATATTGTCTACACTTTCTGGTGGCTGGAGGAGGAGAGTTATGTTGGCCCGAGCACTTATACAGGAGCCAGACATATTGCTGCTTGATGAGCCAACCAACCATATGGATATTAGTGCAATATTGGACCTTGAAAAAATGCTCAATGATTTCCATGGAACATTATTACTTATTAGTCATGACCGCTCTTTTGTGAAGGGAATTGTTAACAAGGTTTTTGACTTAGATCGTGGCCAATTGTCAGTCTTTGATTGTGGGTATGTTGACTACATTAAACGTAAAGATGATAAGTTGCACTCTGAGGACCTTGCCAATGCAAGGTTTGATAAAAAGCTTGCCCAAGAGGAGACCTGGATTAGGCAAGGAATAAAGGCCAGGAGGACTCGTAATGAGGGAAGGGTAAGGGCTTTACAAAAAATGAGGCA
>DQME01000194.1 GCA_015659815.1 Gammaproteobacteria bacterium
GTATACTGGCTGGACAATAGATATATATCGTCGCCTAACTTTTGATTTATGATTGAATCATGGTCAATCTCAACTACTGCATCATGATTATTTAAGCAATTATTCATGTATGCCTTTATATCGTTATTGTTAAATAGAGTGTCTAAAGCAAATGTTGGTATCAGAGTGCTATTTGAGTGGTACAAATCTGCAAGATTGTCCACATCAGCTTTATTAAAATAATCGACCCAGAGTGTAAGTATATCTTCTGGCTTATTCACTTTTATAGACTAAATTATATTAAATGTTTGGGGATAATTTTCTCTTTTTTACGCCTTGATAAATTTGCAAAGATACAATCATAATCATAATGACAAATAAGGAAAGGCTAATGGGTCTATCCCATATAAATGAAAAAGATCCGTCATTAATCAATAAAGCTCGGCGTAAATTTTTCTCCAACATTCCACCTAAAATAAAGCCCAGTATTAGTGGTGGCATAGGGAAATTAAGAATTCTCAAAACAAGTGATATTAAGGCAACTATGGCCATAAAATATATATCGAAAGCGTTAAATGAGATCAAGTACACTCCGGTAACAGAGAAAAACAAAACTAGAGGCACTAAAATATTTTTAGGGATCGCCAATATACGGGCAATATAGGGAATCAGGGGTAAATTTAAGACCAACAAAACGACATTACCAATGTACATAGAAACAATAACAGCCCAGAAAAGTTCAGGCTGTTCAATGTAGAGTCTTGGTCCTGGCTGAACACCGAAAGAGAGTAACGCTCCTAACATAACAGCGGTAGTTCCTGATCCAGGAATACCTAAAGTTAATAGTGGTACAAAAGACCCTGTGCAGGCCGCATTATTTGCCGTTTCTGGTGCTGCTAGGCCTTTAATAGATCCTTTACCAAATTTTAATTTATCTTTTGCTGAGGCTATTCCTCTCTCAAAACCCCAAGCTAAAAAACTTGCAATTGTGGCTCCAGCTCCAGGCAGTACACCGACTAGAAAACCTAAGACCGACGTACGACCGATGGTCGGAACCATCTCCTTTATCTCGTCTTTGGATAATTTAATGGATCCTAATTTATTTTTACTAGCGTCAGAGGCTTTAAAGTTGATATCAGATTTTTTCAATATAATCATAAACGCTTCACTCATGGCAAAGGTAGCCATGACCAGCAAAACAAAACTAATCCCATCCATCAAGTTAATATTGCCAAAAGCAAATCGTGTTATATCGGACAATGAGTCTTGCCCAACTGTTGATAATGCAAGTCCAAGTGCGGTCATAATCATGGCCTTTAAGAACTGACCTTTGCTTGCGAATGCAGCAATAGACAAAAGGCCAACACACATAAGAGCAAAGTAGTCAGCTGACTGAAAACTTAAACTTACCTTTGCCAATTGAGGGGCAGCAATTAATAAAAATACTGCAGCAATGGTTCCTCCAGCAAAAGATGAATAAGCTGCTATCGCTAATGCCTTCCCCGCCTGACCATTTTTGGCCATAGGGTAACCATCAAATGAGCTTGATACTGTTCCTGCAACTCCAGGTGCATTGATAAGGATTGATGAAGTCGAACCACCAAAAATTGCTCCATAATAAACACCTGCCATTAATATCATCGCCGAAGCCGGATTAAAACCATAAGTAATCGGTATCATGAGTGCTATAGCAGACATAGGGCCAAGGCCCGGCAACATGCCGATAATGGTTCCAGCAAAGCAACCCAGCATGACCAAAAAAATGTTATAGCCACTGAAAGCTGTTTCTATGCCAATCATTATGCCTTCGTTCATGAGATCACTCCTAATAATTGAAGAAAGGGGTCACGTATATAAACGTCTAGTAATCCATGCAACATGAACTGCAAAGCAGCTACAACAGGGATAGAGCTAAACAATAAAACTTTATAATTTCGAACACCTAGGTAATAATATGAAACCAATAAAAACAGGTTGGTAGATATAAAGAATCCGATAGATTTTATAAACATACCATATGAAAAAACTAACGCGAATAAAACTAAGACTTTTAGCCATTCATAATGACCAAACTCCTCTTTTTCGTTACTTGATAAAACTAAAGCTAATAAAGAAACAGCGATTCCAAGATAAGATATTAATTTTGGAAACGTTCTTGCATTAAAGTCAGCATTTTCGTCAAAAGAAAATACTTGTATTTCGCCTGCAAAATAAGAATACATCATAAATAAAAGGAGAAATATGAGTGCACTCATACGTGTATAGTTAATGCTCACTCAAATCTCTCCCTTTTGTAGAAATATTAAATAACGCCTAACTTTTTCATTAGGTCAGTCATTTCTACGGTCTGCTTTTCTAAGAAGCCCATGAAATCAAAACCTGGATTGTAGATGTTGACATAAGCATTACGCTTGCGTACAACTTCCCATTCAGGAGTTTGTTGCATGTCACCAAGCATTTTTGCAATCTCATATCTATCAGCTGCATCCATGTTTGGAGGACCAAAGAAACCTCTCCAGTTAACGAAATATGCATCATAACCCTGCTCTTTTAGTGTTGGAACATCTGGAGCATCTGCTGAGCGATCATTAGCAGTGATTCCTAAGATACGTACCTGGTCACCAGCACCTAGAGCTTCACTAAATCCGGTAGATAGAACTTGAGTTTCACCAGAAAGTAAACCAGCCAAGGCTTGACCACCACCATCATAAGGGATGTATACAACATTATTTGGGTTAGCGCCTGCAGATTGGAAAGCTAGAGCACCAATCAAATGGTCCATACTTCCACGTGTAGAGCCTCCAGCCATCTTGACAGATTTTGGATTTGCATTATAAGCACTAACAACCTCTGCGAATGACTGATAAGGTGAATCAGCCGCAACAGCAATAGCACCAAAATCACCAATAATTCCAGCAATTGGGGTTACATCTTTGTACGAAAAAACCCCGGTTCTAGCACTGTCAGAAACATATCCTGAATGACGACTAATTGAGCGTAGTACGATTGGTGTTGATTGAACCATAATTGTATTTTTAGGTTCCGTTTTAATCATCCACGCTAGCGCTTTACCGCCACCGCCGCCAGACATATTTTCAAAAGACGCTGTTTGAAGTAAGCCCGATTTAACTAGAGCCTCACCTGTGCCTCTAGCACAGCCATCCCATCCTCCTCCAGCACCACCAGGGACAACAAAATGCAGCTTTTCAATTGCAATTGCTGAACTAGTAAGTAGGCCAGATATAAACAAAAAGGATAGTATTTTTATGAATATATTTTTCATAATATTTCACTCCTATAATTATTTCTTCCCAACATTAGAAAGAAAGTCAAAAAATTAATACTTTGGTTAGTTATTAATCTAGATGACTATTCTGATAATAGAGTTAAACTCTGTCTTGAAGCTGTCGTTGGATAAAATATATTCTTGGAAGGCTAATTTATACATTTATTTATTCTTCAAAGAGATCTATGCTCTCATTTCTTGAGGCGGCGTTGAGATTTATCTATTGCGGTGTTTATTTATTTCCCCGATTATTGGTACTTAGTTTTTCTACTAACTACAAGTCAAAATCATAGCTAAAGCTCAACATCGTAACTCATTTTTAACCAATCCTTAATCCAAGCAATTGCTTTAGAGTCAATTTGAGTAGCAATTTCTTTAAATCTGCGGGCTTCACTCCCGGTAGATTGGTGATATACGCCTAAGTAATTTTTGGAAATTTCAATAAAATCTTCTTGGTCTATAATTTTTTTGAATGCTTCTGAAAAAACATTAATAATTTCTGGATTAGTGGTTTTGTTCATTACCACCATTTTTTGCGCTGAAAAACCTGCAATGAAAAATGCTTTCCATGCATTCCAGTCATCTCCTGATGGCTCTTTGCCATGGATTTTTACATACACTTCTCTAAATGTAGGTATACCAGGAAAGTTGGGGTCGCGCACAATACTGCCTAGTTCATCTAAAACACCCCATGTCATAATTGGCACAGCCTCACCCTTGTCCACAAGAGGTTGAACTTTAGACAAGAAGGAGGAAGAGGTTTGGTAATCAATGTTTACGTAGCCACGCTCGAACATTAGTCGGCCGTCAGCCCTACCTTTTATTCCAAATATCGGCTCTACTTCCATTCCAAGCATATTCCAAGCAAGCAATGGAATAAGGTCAAGCCGTGTTGCTCCCTGAGAGGCAAAAATAAAGTTTGTATTTAGAACTGAGCTTGGGTCTATATTCCACTTATCTCCTAGTTCTTTTGGCAAATATGCAACACCGCCAGTTGACGATGCTAAGATAACTTCCCAATCTTTATAATTATATTTGACCCTTGGGTCATCTAACAAAAATGGAAACTGGGTTGAGCCTGAAGTGGAAAAAATGACGGAACCGTCAATTGGACCCTGCGAGCTGAACCAATTTGCACCTTTAGTAGAACCTGCACCAGGCATATTGAATACTTCAACATTTGGCTTACCTGGCAGCTCTTGAGATAACAGTGGAGCATAAAAACGTGCCAACACGTCTGCCCCCCCACCAGGGGAGAATGGCACAACCCATTTAATAGTTTTTCCAGTAAAGTTGGCTTCTGCAAAAACACTATTTGGTATTATTAATAATGCGTTAAATGCTATAGCAGAAAGAAAGCACGCAAACTTCAAACGGTTAATAATTTTCAAAATTACATTCATTAGAAAAAAATAGATAGATAAATATTTTAATTAATTGTATCAGTATTTTGCTCAGAATTTGCCAATAGACTTAAATACAAAGGTTTAGCGCCAATACAATACGTATTATCATTTGTTCGAATAACGTAACCAGATTGAGATAATGTTTGCATAATTCTATATGCTGTAGTTTTATTAAATTTTGTTTTATTGCATATTTCATTTATATTCATATGAGTATTATTAATTGAAAATAATGACAATATGTATAAACATTTCTCAATTGCATTGTGTTTTTCTCTCTCTTTTATTATCGGCATAATATTATAGCTATAGTGTAGTTAATTACTGTCCATAGTATAGCTAACTACTGTCAGGAAGCTGTCGAGAAAGGAAAACTGTTCATTTCATTAGTGAATTTGATTTATACTTTTTTTTACTGAGAAAATATTTGCAGCAAAAAATAATGAGAATTGTTCTAGTAGAAGATAATAAAATGCTTGCTGAAGGCATCGAAAAAGTGCTTTTAGATGAAGGTCATTCTGTTGATTTTTTTATTGATGGTGGTCATGCCGACAGACATCTTTCTCGTGAAGGAGCGGACCTAGCAATCATTGATATTAATCTTCCTACTATGGATGGAATTTCTATAACCAAAAATATTAGAAAACGAAACCAGTCTTTTCCAATAATTATTCTTACCGCGAGAAGTGCCACTACAGACCGTGTAAGTGGTCTTGATGCAGGTGCAGACGATTATCTCGTCAAACCTTTTAAAATGGCAGAATTAGATGCGCGAATAAGGGCTCTTTCTAGAAGAAATATTGATTTATTACCTAAAAAAGAGATTATAGGAAAGTTGGAATTTGACAGAATTTCACGCAGACTTTACCTAAACGGCAATGAACTTAATCTCCTCCGAAGAGAGTTGACTTTATTTGAAATCTTATTAAGCAAAAAAGGTCAATATGTTTCAAAATCATTTCTTGCTGACACTCAGTATGGCGTAGGTTCTGATATAAACATGAATGCTATCGAATTGACCGTGTCACGTTTACGTAAAAAACTAAGCAACTATCAAATTCGAATTATAACTGCGCGTGGAATTGGCTATATGATGGATGAGATTGACTGATGAATGTAAAAGTATTCTCTCTGCGTAGTCGATTATTAGTTTTAATTATTTCCCCTTTACTGGTTATAGTTTCTATTGGAATGGTTGCCCTTTATTATGATTCAGAAAAAAAATCTCAGGAAATTTATGACAAATTACTGCATTCAATTTCGCAAGTTATTTTGCGCGACGCCGTCATTAGTAAGGGTGATTTACTTACTGAGCAGCTACTTGAAACTCTTACTGACACAATAAATGACCAGATTTTCTATCAAGTGAGGGATGAAAAAGGAAGCTCACTTTTTGTGGGTTATGCTAACCCACCAGAATTACCAGTAAACAAAGTAATTAAACCCTATACGCCTATTTTTTTTGATTCAGTTTATCGTGACAATACTGTTAGAGTTATTGTTTCTAGAGAATTTATCTCTGCCATTGAGACACCTGGTTGGGTTACTATCTATGTATGGCAGACAACGGTAGGCCAAAAGCGTTTACTTCTAGAGTTGGCTAGTAGTACACTTATGACAATGTTGATAATGTTATTGTCAACTACACTGATTGTTTGGTTTGGCGTGAAATTTGGACTCAAACCGCTCTTGGACTTGCAAAGTGCGATTAAAAAAAGATCGGCAGATGATTTGGGTGGAATTAAGCGAATTGTGCCAATGGAGGTGTCAAGCCTGGTTAACTCTATGAACAAGTTATTTGGTCAATTAAGAAGTGCTTTTAAAGAAAAGGATGATTTTATAGCCAATGCGGCCCATCAATTAAGAAATCCAATAGCGGGTATTCAAAGTCAGGCTGAAGCTGCCGAACGCTCTAATACTTTCAAAAGTATGAAGCAAAGAGTCGGTGATATTGTCATAGCAGCAAGAAAAACTTCCAGACTAACGGGGCAATTGCTTTCAATGGAGCATATTTCACAACGCACCATTAAATCCGAGTTTCGAATACTTAACTTGGTTAAATTAACTCAAGAAACATTGACAAAACTTGCCCTTCGAGCGCAGCAGCAGAATGTAGAGCTCTCCCTTGAATGTAAAGAGAGTCAAATAGTGATTAATGGTAGTGAAACTTTTTTGAGTGAAGCAATCGACAATCTAATTGATAATGCTCTGTCCTATGGTTGCCCAAATGGCGGCCAGGTTGATGTTGAAATTAAATTAGACGCTTCCAACGTTCATCTTTATGTGCAAGATTATGGCAAAGGTATTGAACCTGAGCTAATTGATAAAGTATTAGAAAGATTTGTTCACGGCCCTGATACAAATGGAGAAGGCAGTGGATTAGGTTTACCAATAGCAAAAACTATTGTTGAATTGCATGATGGAGAGCTAGAATTGATCTCAGAAGGTCAGGGCACTTGTGTCCACATTAAACTTCCATTACAATCTTAATGGCCATTTTTAATATGTTTGTTCTTTTTCATAGAGAGAATATAAGCCAGTATCGGCTTAAACAATACAACTTTGTTATGCCTTATTTAATCAATATATAGCCCTAATTAATTTATTAATTGGTTTTTTCATCTTTATTTAATAGGCCACCAATTATCACTGCGAGAAGACCGATAC
>DQME01000158.1 GCA_015659815.1 Gammaproteobacteria bacterium
TCATCAACAATCAATGATGTCTATGATATTGCTAGACTGGTTGATTATCTTGAACATGTTCATAGTTATTCCAGAGTAGTTGTAGCAACTGAGTTTACAGACTTATTAAAAACTGATATCAACACCGCCTATGCGAGTGTTGTAGGGACAACGAAACATACTGCTTTGACTTTTGCTAGTGGAGAGCATGTTAAGCCTACAATTGAAATGCTGGACATGATTGCAGGTGGTGATGGTAAGTTCTTAAAACGACCCTTCTGCCATGGTGGAGGATGCACGGTAGTTTCTCCTCTTCGCTATGGAACAGATAATTGTGAAGTGGCTGTAGCATCAATAGACTTCAATGCACCTATATGGGTCGTGATTGCACCACAATCTGGAGCAACCGCCCCTGCCGCATTAGCAGGCTCTCTAGTGCAGGTTTTAGCAGAAACATTGGCGAGCCTATTGTTGATCGATCTTATAAAACCAGGTCACCCTGTAATTTTTGGTCCTTGGCCTTTTGTCACAGACCTTAGAACAGGATCCTTTTCAGGAGGCAGTGGTGAAGAAGCTTTAATGAGCGCAGCATCTGCCCAGATTACCAATCATTATGGTCTAGCTAGCTCTGTCGGTGCTGGCATGACAGATTCAAAAAGTCCTGATGCACAAGCAGGCTATGAAAAAGGTATAACTGTTGTAATGGCTGCATTAGCTGGTTGTAATAATGTTTCAGAATCTTCTGGAATGATGGCAAGCCTTATGGGTTATTCATATGAATCTCTGGTTATCGATAATGAAATGTTAGGAATGGTTATGAGAACAGTTAGAGGTATTGAGGTCAATGAGGAAACACTGTCCTATAGGGCAATAAAAGATACGGTAGAGGGAGAAGGTCACTTTCTAAGGGACCCACAAACACTTGCGTTAATGAAAACTGAATATCTATATCCAACTCTCGCTGACCGAAGCACCCAAGAAGAATGGGAAGCTGAAGGTTCACCAGACATGCGGCAAAGAGCTGAAAAAAGAGCTAGAGAAATTTTGAACTCACACTACCCTGTTTATATTGATGATGCCACTGACAAAAAAGTAAGGGACACGTTTCCTATCGAAATTTCTAGAGATGTTATTAAACCTACAAAAGACCGATTCTAGGTTCCATGTCGGCTCATAAGCGAAGAAGTGGTGGCAGCAAAGCTAAAAGAGAAATTCGCCAAAATAAAGCAAAAAAAGCAGTTGTTCATCCAGGGCTTGAGACGGGTAACTACAAACCACTGAGCGAGCATGCTATTAAAAAAATCCATCATACGGCTCTAGATGTTCTCGAAAATATTGGCATTAGTGACCCGATACCAGAGATTCTTAATCATACACTTGATAAAGGATGCATCCTAGGTGATGACAATCGATTAAAATTTCCTAGATCTTTAGTGGAAGATCTTTTAGATATAGCTCCCAAAGAACACCTTATGTATGCCATAAATCCCAAATATGATTATATGGTTTCTGGAAATAAAACTTACTTGTCTACATCGGGTGAGCCAATTTCTATATTTGAATATGCATCACAATCATTTCGTCCTACAACATTAGTTGATATTTATGATGCTGCAAGACTTTGCGATCAATTAGAACATATTCATCAATATGGACAACCCTTTGCGATAACAGAGTACAGCCAAGATAAATTTACTCATGATATTAATGCTGCTTATGCTGCTTTAGCTGGGACACAGAAAGGTATAGGGCTTGCTGTAGATAATGTTGAACATATTGATCCTTTGATTAATCTTTTCGATACCTTTCTTGGAGGGGAAGGAGAATATATAAAACGACCTTTTGCTGAAATTGGGGGATGTCCAATAGTTTCTCCTCTAAGGTTTGGAAAAGATAATGCTGAAGTCATGGTTAAGATGGCTGAAATGGGGCTTTATATTGGTGTATGTACCGCACCCCAAGCTGGCACCACTGCGCCCGCTTCTTTGGCAGGAATCTTAGTTCAGTCTTTTGCTGAAACTCTTGCTTGTCTTTGTGTGGTAAATCTTATTAAACCAGGCTCATATTGTGATTTTGAAATGTGGCCATTTATATCTGATCTAAGAACAGGCGCGTTCACGGGTGGTAGTGGTGAGCAAGCCTTAATCATGGCAGCTACGGCTCAGATGTGTAATTATTATGGGCTAGTATCTAGTGTTGCTTGCGGGATGACAGATTCAAAAACAATGGATGCACAAGCTGGCTATGAAAAAGCAATAACAACTACAGCAGCAATGCTTGCTGGAGGTAATATTGTTTCATCATATGCTGGTGCGGTCGGAAGTATAATGGGATGGTCCTTTGAGGGAGCAATTATTGACAATGATATGTCTGGGAATATACAAAGACTAGTAAAAGGCATTGAAGTTAATGATGA
>DQME01000025.1 GCA_015659815.1 Gammaproteobacteria bacterium
ACTACACAAACAACACCTAGCACGGTAACTATTTGTGCCAACTCCACACCTACATTAAAGCTTATTAGGGTAACTAAGAAGGTATCAGGATCCATTTCAAAATCCTTAAGCATACTTGCAAAACCTAACCCATGTATAAGCCCAAATAGGAACACAATAATACTTTTACGAATAATTGACTGCTTTAAAAGTATATTTTCAATAGCTACATAACTGATTGAAAATGCAATCAGCGGTTCTACAACTCTGGCTGAAATCTCTACCAACTCATACATTGACAACCCTAACGTTATAGTGTGTGCTACAGTGAAGGTTGTAACTAGTAGCAATAACCTTCTCCATAACAAGGTAGACAAAGCCATGCCGACTATAAACAACAAGTGATCCCACCCCAAAGGAATGACATGGTCAAAGCCAATAGATATAAACTCTATAATTCTCTGAGAGTTTGAGACTGCCTCCTGTTCATCAATTAATATTTTCCCACTAGATGACCCATCCCTTAACCATACCCAATCGCTCCAAGTGTACTCATCTTTTTTATATACTCGATAGCGTAGTGCGCTATCTCCGTGCACTTTACCAAACTGCCAAGCAATGCTTTTTGGTGACTTACTGAGTTTCACAGAATACTTAAGTATAGATTTTCTTGGCCTTTTTGTGTAACCAACAATATCAATGAATGAGGATTCTAGTTGTAGTTTCTCCTTACTTCCGTCTATTGAAAGATTAATACTGTCTAAGAACTCAGTTTGAAACATTTCAAAGCGGCTTTCTAGTTCCTTTGGCCTTAACAACCTAAGGTAATTATATTCGTCAGAATTTGGTGCCTCTGAGGTACTAGCGTATTGAGTGCCAATACCTGTCATTGCCGCTTCTAGACTAAGGTCAATACTTACTTCAACTCTTTTATCAGAAAAAATTGATATTTCAACTAGAGCCGGCTTAACAACATCGGCCCCAGCTATGCAGCTAAATAGATATAAGATCAAAGCAATTTTTTTCATAAATTGATTACAAAAATGGCCACATAATGTGGCCATTTTAATTTAGTTAGTAAACTATCTAAATCTAAATTAAATCTCCGGCGTACCCTTCAATGCCAGGGTTGTCTTTAACGCCTTTGATTGTTGGATGGTTTACTTTTGATAAATTAAGGTGTTTTTGTTTCCGTAGGTAGTCTGCAGCTACATCCCACATAAGTCTGCCGTTTCCTATACTCCCTACTTGTGCCCAACCAGAGACCTTGTATGATTTGTTTGGATCGATTGTGGTTCCATCGTCGTCTTTAATATCGCTTATACGTTCACCCAATGATGCCGCAGGATCAATCGTGTAATCTAGCCCACCCATACGCACCATATCCCCTCCTGACTGTAGATAAGGGTCTTGCACGAATAGATTTTCTGCTATAGCTTCTAATACATCTTTAAGTTGTGATCCCTTCATTTCATTAACATAAGTCTCCCCATAAGTCATAGATGTATTTGTCATAAGGTCTTCCATTGTTATGTCGTGTCCGGCTAACACAGAAGTGCCCCAACGTACTCCAGCTGACATAGCAAAATCAGCATCATGCTCTTCACGTAATGAATTCACTAATACCTGATCCCAGGTACCCATAAAGTTGCCACGTCTATAGAGTGTTTGTTCAGTTGTACACAACTTTTCAGTCAATATTTCTTCATAAGTCTTTCCAACACGGTTTGGATTATTCGACATGGTGGAGCTACGAGCTTCAACAACATTCTCGTCATACTTAGTATTACGCATCTTGTTAATATAGGAGACCATCTCAGGGTCTGGCTTAATTAAATTAGTTAATATTGGCAACATCTTATATTCATAACCAGAAAATTTATGATCTTTAATGTCAATATCCATAACTCCAATATACTTTCCTGAGCACCCTGCATTGGTAACAACAGTAACTCCACCTGCATTATTGACTTCAACTGGTTTTGGCATCCCGTCATGTGTGTGTCCACCGAATATCGCGTCAATACCAACAACCTGAGAGGCCATCTTGATATCTACATCCATGCCGTTGTGAGAAACCAGAATAATAGCGTCTGGATTTTCATTTTCTTTAATATCAGCGACAAGTTCGCTCATTTCATCTTCGCGCAAGCCGAATGACCAGTCAGGGAAGAAGTATTTTTGTGGGTTTGCATTTGAGGTTCTAGGGAATGCTTGACCGATCACTGCTATCCTATGTCCTCCTACATTTTTTATAACGTACGGCTTGAATGGTTGACCTTCATCTTCGTCAAAGAGTCCCCTGCCATCATATTTTTCAGTCATAGAGAAGTACTCCTCTCCCATCAATGCGTCTTCCATAATTCTAACGTTTTGTCCTAAAAAGTCACCCTTAAAGAAGCCAATATTTTTAAGAACCTCTGTCTCTTTATAAGTGAATTCCCAATGCCCAACCATGACTTCAACTCCTAAAAGGTTGCATGCTTCTACCATGTCTTCGCCACGAGTCCATAGTGATGTGCCTGATCCTTGCCAGGTATCTCCACCATCCACAGTTAAAGTGTTCTGTGTTCCCCCAGCTGACTCACGTAAAGACTCTAAAACAGTTTTTATTTGACCAAACCCACCAGTTTTTCCGTACTTCATTGCCAGATCTTCGAAATTATTATAAGTAAATGCGTAAGCCTCTGGTGATCCTGGCTTAACGCCAATTTTTTTTAATAGGTTGTTTCCAACTACATGTGGAAGTTGGCCGAATGTATCTCCAAAGCCTAAATTTACGTTTGGCTCACGGAAATAATTTGGCAATAAATTGCCATGAACATCAGTAATATGTAATATACGTGCGTTGCCTGTTTTTGGGACTTCGTACATATTCTCTTGGCCAAATAGACTAGTTTTGTTTGCGTAACCAGTACCAATCAGGCCAGCAGCAGAACCAGCGCCCAATATCTTTACAAATTCTCTCCGTGTTAGTGACATTTAATCTCCGAGTTGATTTTTATATATTAAGATATCATTATATCCTATATCGATACCTTTCGCTTAACTGAAGTATGTGTTTACATTAGTAAGCATATATACTTTATGAGATATTTTTGTATTTAGTGCAATATAAAAATCCTATAATACTAGCATGGATCTTTCTCAACTACTAAGTGGCATAACACCTACCGAAATTAATGTAGAAGTTGGAGGTATCTGCCTCAACACAGACAATGCACACTCAGGTGATCTTTTCATAGCCCTTCAGGGTGAAAGTTTTCATGGCATAGACTACATTGAAACCGCCATTGAAAAAGGTTGCGTTGCAGTTTTGGTAGAATCTCAAGACATAGAATGCTCTATACCTTCTATCAGAGTAGACGGTTTAAGTGATCACCTTGAGTCTATTGCTTCAACTTTTTATACCAACGCTAAAAAGGTAAAGTTAATCGGAATTACTGGGACTAACGGCAAGACCTCTGTTGGATATTTCGTGTCTCAATTGTTAGACCAATTAGGAGTAAAAAATGGGTTTATTGGTACACTGGGGATATCAAATAATGACGATAAAAAGCTAAGTATATCGAACACTACCCCAGATATATTTACTCTATATAGAGCCCTAGAAGGTTACCACAATAGTGACATAAATATGGCGGTAGTTGAGGTGTCATCACATAGCATACATCAGAATAGAATTTCTGGACTCAACTTTGTCCAAGCCATTTTTACAAATCTGACTCAGGACCACCTAGACTACCATGGCACACTGAAAGAGTATAGGAGAATAAAAGGCAAGCTTTTTAGTCTTGACTCAATAGAAACAGCAATCATAAATAAGGATGATGATAACTGTAAGTACTTCTTGGAGCAATCTGTAGGTAAAAAAATAGTTACTTTTGGGCTGAGTGATTTTCAAAGTTATAGGCCAAATAGTAATGGCTTCCTTTGTCAAATAGAAAACTATATTTTTGAAACCTCCATACTAGGAGAGTTCAATTTATCCAACATTTTAGCTGCACTCAATAGTGTGGAGCAGTTAGGATTTGATATTGGTAAAGTGATACCTTTAATAGCAAAACTACGCCCCCCCACTGGAAGAATGCATAAAATTAATAACTCCTTGGTGTGGGTAGATTATGCACACACGCCTGACGCCATATCAAACGCCATATCAACATTAAATCAGCACTACCCAGAACATAAAGTTCGTATAGTTTTTGGTTGTGGAGGTAGCCGTGATAAGGACAAAAGAGCAAAAATGGGAAAGATAGCTTCAAAGAATGCAAACACAATTATTCTTACGAATGACAACCCTAGGAATGAAATTCCGAGCGACATAATATATGACATATCTTGCGGCATAGTTGATGGCGCAAAGGTTGATGTTATCTTAGATAGGAGACTTGCAATCGAAACTGCAGTAGCCACACTCAAAGAAGATGAATGCCTGCTTATAGCCGGTAAGGGGCATGAATCAGTACAACAGTTTAAAGATCGAGTAATTAATTTTAATGATATTGAGATTGCCCAAAATGCTGCAATCTGATACAAAAGAAATTTCTAATGCTCTAAGTCTTATAGGACCCCCAAAGGAGCCAATAAAATTTGAAGGTGTATGTACCGACTCTAGAAAAGTAGTAAGTGGCAAATTATTCATAGCTCTTGTTGGTGAAAACTTTGATGGGCACGACTTCGTAGATCAGGCTTATGAAAATGGTGCCACTGCTGCATTGATCAGTAAAAATGTAACAAGTAGTATCCCCACTATCTTGGTTAAAGATACCGATAAAGCTCTCGGATTGATTGCTAGCTGGTATCTAAGAAGCATTGATCCGACAGTTGTTGGTATTACTGGTAGCAATGGAAAAACCACTACTAAAAATTTGTTATCGAGCATACTTAGTATAAATGCCCCAACACTCGCTACTATAGGCAATCTAAATAACCACATTGGCGTGCCTCTTACAATACTAGCCCTTAACAAAACCCATAAATACGCGGTAATCGAGATGGGGGCCAACCATCTAAACGAAATCAAATACCTAAGAAAAATTGCCAAACCTAGCATTGCAATCGTTACAAACACTTCAGACGCCCATATTGGCGAGTTCGGTGGAATTGACAATTTAATAAAAGCAAAGGGTGAAATTTACTCAGATGACAGCATAAATATAGTCAATATAAAGACAAAATTCAAGGGCGAAATATCCTTCGGTGATGGTGGTGATATCTTTGCATCAGACATAGTTGGTAAGAGCTTTGTGTTAAATATCTTTAACGAAAAAGTTTCCGTTTCATTGCAACTACTAGGTAAACACAATATTGAAAATTCATTAGCTGCAAGTGCATGTGCATATGCCTTAGGGATTGATTTACCTGCCATAAAGAGAGGCCTTGAAAGTACCACAACAGAGCCAGGAAGGTTAGACCTTATTCACAATAATTATATTACTATACTTGACGACACTTACAATGCAAGCCCGCAATCAATGTTGGCAGCAATAAACACGTTACTGGAGTTTGACGGTGAAAAGGTTGCAGTTATTGGATCTATGGCAGAGTTAGGAGGTGAGTCCATTAGGTTCCATAACGAGATTGGCGAATTTGCAAAATCAAGAATTACAAATGTGTATAGCTTTGGAGACATTGCGATTAACTATAACTCTAAGCACTTCAACAATCTTGAAGAGCTAGCTGGACATATAATTAACAATCACTTGGGTGCAACTGTATTGATAAAAGGCTCAAGAATGGTTGGCCTAGATAGACTTGTTGATTTGTTGCAAAAATAAATACTTATGGCTTGACCTTTGCTATAAATATGGCGATAATTATGCGCTTTACAGAAAGCACAGTAATTAATAAGATAATCTATGCGCTCGTAGCTCAATTGGATAGAGTACTCGGCTACGAACCGAGCGGTTGCAGGTTCGACTCCTGCCGAGCGCGCCATATTTCAATGCATTCTTTAAACAGCTTACAATACTCTGCTAGAATATTAATAGTATCCACATAGTAAATCAAAACCCCTAACGATGTTTACGTTACCCAACATTCTTACAATTTCCAGAATAGCATTAATACCGGCCATAGTTGTGCTTTATTATTACCAGCCGTCATATTCAGATACACCAATTTTTTCTTGGTTTAACCTTTACCTTGTAGCGGCCTATGCCGTTGTTAGTGTTACTGATTATTTTGACGGTTTATTGGCTAGAAAAATGGATCTAGCTTCAGATTTAGGTGCATTTTTGGACCCTGTTGCTGACAAGTTAATGGTTTCAACAGCCCTCATACTATTAGTTGATTTTTACCCCGTTGATTCACATTGGTACATTACATTATCAGCCATAATTATAATTTCTCGTGAAATTTTAGTTTCCGCCCTCAGAGAATGGATGGGTACAATCGGTAAGAGGTCAAATATTAATGTTTCATGGGTCGGTAAAGTTAAAACCTTCATGCAAATTTTTGCTATTCTTTTCTTGCTTTACCAGCAACCATTTTTTGGCTTGCCAATCTTTAAAATTGGTGTCATTTTATTATTGGTAGCCACTTTTCTGACTTTATGGTCCGGTTTTATTTACCTAAAAGAAGGCTTAAAAACATTAAACACATAACCATAGTTAGCACACGAAATGGGCTTGACTATTGACGAAAAAACACTATAATTTCAGCTTTGTAAGCGGGAATAGCTCAGCTGGTAGAGCATCACGTTGCCAACGTGAATGTCGCGAGTTCGAATCTCGTTTCCCGCTCCAAATTTTTTGAATAAATTTAGCCTGTTTGAGCAGGTTTTTTTATTTTCAATACCTAATTGGCTGGGTAGCAAAGCGGTTATGCAGGGGCCTGCAAAGCCTTATAGACCGGTTCGACTCCGGTCCCAGCCTCCACAAAAGATAAATACATATTTTAGTTAAGAACTAGCTCTGAACCAGGTACATGTACAAAAAGGTGCCAGCAAAAATACTCAAAAGAGAGTTACCCTTCCATAAGTGAACTCCAACAGTTGTAGCAATAGCTGCCAAAGTGTTAATGCTTTCAACGCTATTAAAGTCAACATTTTTGAGTACATATAGAACCAAAATGCTCATAATCATTGGTGGTGTATATTTCGCTATATAACTCATCATTGGGTGCTTACTTTGTTTCTGAAAAATCACAAACGGTAGTAACCTGGTAGCAAATGTAGCAACAGTCATTACCACGATAAATGAAAGCAAATAACCTATATCAACCATAAGACTTATTTTTTATAGCTCTTAGAGTTATGAGAATTGAAATGGACAACATAATTGAACCTACAAGCATTTGACTTGGAAAAAATATAAGCACGAATATGGATGAAAGTGTAGCTATTACAAATGGCAAAATATCACGTATATTCTTCCACTGCTCGATTACCAAAACAATAAACAGTGCCGTTAATGCAAAATCCATCCCCTCTGTATTGAACTCAACTAAACCCCCTAGCAACACTCCTAATGTACAGCCTATTACCCAATAGCCCTGATTAATCAAGGTAATAAAAAAATAATAATTTTGTTCGTTAACTTCTGCAGGAACTTTAATAGTAGTCACTAATGAATAGGTTTCATCAGTTAAACCAAAAACTAGGTAAAACTTTCTAAGACCCCACTTGCCATACTTTTCAAGTATAGATAAACCATAAAAAACATGCCGAAAATTTAACATGAAAGTTGATATAAAAACCTCTGTTAATCCTGCACCAGCAGATAATAGACCTATAGCCATAAACTGTGCTGCGCCTGCAAAAATAAATAGACCCATTAGTGTGGAGAAGTACCAGGGATAGCCAAGCCCCTGGAAAAGGACACCGAACGTCATCCCCATAGGTATATAGCCAAACATGATTGGTGTTGTTTGTTTTATAATTCTGCGAATCATTTTATGCTTACACCCCTACACTTGAGCTTCTTCGCTCCATAAAAATTAAGTCACGCCATTCATGGTTCATTTTGCCTAATTTTTCCCGTACCCCAACAACTTTAAAACCATTTTTTTTATGGACCGCTATGCTTGCATGGTTCTCAGAAAAAATACCAGACTCAAGAGTCTATCATCACCGTTCTTTATTAGTAAGCGGTATATAGACAGTCTGGTTAGGTTTCCTAATTCTGAAAGAATTTGTATCATCTTGTCGTCATTCATCTGCAAATAATACCTTAATAGTTATAGTTATGTAACTATATCACTAGTTTTATAGAATTAATTACTATATAAGTTAATTGTTAGTACTATATTGTCTAGTTACACTCTTTAAAAATAAGAGATCTGCAGGTTCTACATTTAACCTCATCAAGTCTGGCATATATAGAATTAATAGCCTCGCCCTTAGACTTGAAGAAATTTTCTTTACCGATGTCATCAATAAAGTTGACTTTTTCCATAAAATCATTCACAGTGGAATTAAAATTGACAAAGTATAGACTGCCTCCTAACTTCTTTAACCGATTCTGCTCAATGAGTAAGGCGTCAACCCCTGTCAAATCAACAAAGTTTACGCCATCACAAACTATCAATATGTGGTGAATGATTTGGTTATCTATGATTGTAGATATTTCCTTCTGTATATGGTTAATAGAGCCAAAATATATAGACATATTAATCTTTATTATTTTGAGTTGTGGACATTGAATTAGTGGCGAAGTTTTAATACTATGCATCTTCCTACTGCCGTCACTTGATTGGTTTGAGAAAGCTAGAGTTTGTACTTCTGGAGCTGAAGTCTTAGCAATAAATAACAATAGAGACAGTAGTACCCCTAGATATATCGCAAACTCCAAATCAATTAATAGAGTTGAAGCAAAGGTAACCAAAAATATAATGCTTTCAGATTTACTGTACTTGAAGGTTTTTTTTATATGCGCAGAGTCGATTAGGTTATATGCCACCAACAATATAATCCCAGCCATAGATGCTATCGGCAAATAAGCCATAAAAGGAGCAACCAACAGAACAATAATAATCAAGATGAGTGCGGCTAATATTGCTGACAAAGGTGTCTTGGCTCCAGACTCATAATTCACCCCAGTTCTTGTGAACGAACCAGACGAGGCATAGCTAGAAAAAAAACTACCGACTATATTGGACACGCCCTGACCTATAAATTCTTGATTAGAGTTAATTTTTTGATTTGACTTGGTAGCAATTGAACGGCCAATTGATGACGCCTCAATAAGGCCAAGAAGAGCTACAGCGAAAGCTCCTGGTGCAATTTCTGTTAGCGAATGTATAGAAAAATCTGGAAACGATAATGGTGGAATAAAGGCAGTAATATTACCAACCGTGATTATGCTTGATGTAAATGACTTTAGGGTCCAACCAACAACCCCGCCTACTAATAATCCAACAAATAGGTTCGGTAATTTAGGTTGATACCTCTTTATTAGTATTGCACTTATTACGGTACTCATACCTATAAAAAATAGAAATCCGTTGAACTCGCTAATTCCAAAATACAGCTCTTTCCAGACCTCAATGAAACCAACACCCTTAGTAGTAGATATTCCTAATATATGTGTAATTTGGCTACTAGCAATTAAAAATGCTGCCCCAGTAGTAAATCCTATAACTACATTGTGAGATACAAAATTTACCAAAACTCCAAACTTGGCTAAACCAAAAGCGAGTTGATATATCCCAGCCAGAAATGTCAAAGTCAAGACCATGGCAATATACTCTTCGGTCCCTGGCACCGCATGCTGGCTAATTGTTGCAAATACAACAATAGAAATAGCAGTAGTCGGGCCTGACACCAAATGGAATGATGAACCAAAAAGTGCTGCAATGATTGGAACAACCATAGCCGTATATAGCCCGTATTCTGGAGGCATCCCAGCTATCGTTGCAAAGGCTATGCCTTGCGGAAAAACCAGCACAGCCCCAGTCAATCCAGCAATAAAATCTGCCTTTATGGTTTCCCATGTAGTGACTCTGAGCCAGATAATAAATGGAAAAATTTCAACTAACTTAGGCATCATATCCTTAACTATATTTTTATGAAAAAAAAATGAGGATTATACTTTAAATTAGAGTTTTATGATATAGAAAGTAGTATAAATTCAACTACTTTTATGATATGAAAAAAGTATTATTACTTAAGTGACTTTAGTCGCAAACGTAGTGCATTAAGTTTGATAAAGCCAGCCGCATCTTTCTGGTCATAGGCGCCACCGTCATCTTCAAAAGTGGCTATTTTTTCACTAAACAAGCTGTTGTCAGAGCTACGCCCTACTACAGTAACACTGCCCTTATAAAGCTTCAAGCGAACGACGCCATTGACCACCTCTTGAGTCTGGTCTATTGCTGCTTGTAACATTTCACGTTCAGGTGCAAACCAAAAACCGTTATAAATCATCTCGGCATACTTGGGCATTAACTCATCCTTCAGATGTGCAGCCTCACGATCGAGTGTCAATGACTCCATCGCCCGATGAGCTTTAAGCATAACTGTACCTGCCGGGGTTTCATAACAGCCACGAGACTTCATACCTACGAAACGATTTTCAACTATATCGTCCCTGCCTATACCGTGTGCTCCGGCACGTTTATTTAAATCCTCCATCACGCTGGCGGGGGACATCGGTTTAGAGTTGATGGCTACAATGTCACCCTTTTCAAAAGTTATGTCGACATATTCTGCCTTGTCTGGAGCATCCTCAGGAGACACTGTCCAAAGCCACATGTCATCTTCAGGCTCCTGCCATGGATCTTCTAAAATATCGCCCTCATAAGAGATATGCAATAAATTTGCATCCATTGAGTATGGCGATTTTTTTGATTGCTTTTTGTGGTCAATCTCAATTCCATGTTTTTGGGCATAGTTCATCAAACTTTCCCTTGAAGATAGGTCCCATTCGCGCCAAGGAGCTATAACCTTGATATCGGCATTAAGTGCATAGGCATTGAGCTCAAATCGTACTTGGTCATTACCCTTGCCGGTTGCTCCGTGAGATATTGCGTCTGCTCCAACCTCTTCAGCAATCTCTACCAGCCTCTTAGATATCAGTGGCCTAGCTATAGATGTACCTAACAAGTATTCGCCTTCATAGATAGTGTTTGCGCGAAACATAGGAAAAACAAAATCACGAGCAAACTCTTCTCGCAAATCTTCAATATATATCTTCTTAACTCCTGCAGCGACAGCCTTAGCACGTGCAGGCTCAACCTCCTCGCCTTGCCCTATATCTGCTGTAAAAGTTACAACTTCACACTTATAGGTGTCCTGCAACCATTTAACAATTATGCTCGTGTCTAAACCGCCGGAATAGGCCAATACAACTTTATTCATCTTTACTCTCGAACTCAAATGTCCTTGTTAATAAAACTTTAGATTGATGGTTTAACACATCAACAGTCCACACACCTAACCAGGTATGCCATAAATTCTTCGATGACCATACTCTCCAACGGTCACCCCTTATATCGAAACTAACTTCAGCCATCACTCGACCTTTGTAGCTCCAGCGGTGAGTGATTCTGTCACCGTTCATACTACGTATATTAGTAAAGAAGTAGATTTTACCTAAAGAATCTACCTTGCCTGTAATGATATCTATAGGCTCTCTGTTTTGTACATTTTTTGCAAAAACAGCATTAGAAATGTTTTCATGTGGCCATTCTGCATGCACAGAACCAAACAGTAATACTGCATAGAGTCCTACAACGTATTTAGTTAATTTACCCATTCTATTACATGTAAGTATGTTTGTTCATTGTTAATGTCTGCATCTGAAAAGGTTCTTCCACGAACAGAGATCCCAGCCAGATGAACAGATTCTTTGTTGCCACTGACCAAAGGGTGCCAATCATGCAGACTTTTTTTCTCATACAAAAGCCTATAGGCACATGTACTAGGAAGCCAATTAAATTTATCTCCCCAGTCAGAATCAATCCTCAAACAGTTAGGTACATAAGTTTGCCTAGAATTATAGTGCGAGCAGCTACAGGTTTCTTCATCTAGATAGCGACATGCAACATCAGTAAAAAATATTTCACCACTATCCTCATCCTCAAACTTATGCAAGCAGCACCTGCCACAACCATCACACAACATCTCCCACTGATCTCTGGACATTTGTTCTAAAGACAGTTCCTCCCAAAAATTATAATTTTGTTTTTCTCTTTGCACTTAATTATTATTCATCATTAATCTTAGCAGCAACTTGCGCCCCTGTTCATCGCCCTGTTGTGCAGAAGATCTGGCCCAGTATATGGCTTTATTTATGTCGTAATCTACCCCGTTACCTCTTATATACATAATTGCTAGACTATTCTGAGACTTGCTTAAACCTAACACTGCGGCCTCTTGCATTAACTTAAAGGCCTTCCTGTCATCCTTTTGCACTAACGCCCCAACACTAAAAAGCCTACTAAGGTTATGTAATGCTACAGGACTACCCTGCTTTGCACGTAGAACCAACTTTTCTAAATTGGTCATCTCAATTTTGTTTCTACTTAGAGATTCAGCTATCTCTTCTTTGGCTGGTATTGGTGCTGAAGTTTTCCCTAAAAGTGACAAATGATTACCACCTGTTCCTGGATCCTGGCTTAACTGCTCTAACAATGTTTGCTCAAAATCTGCTGGAAGTATAGATTGAATTGTATTTATTGTAACATCGCTATTACTCTTATCCTTACTTTTACTGGCTTCAGTATTTGGGATCTCTTCTTCCTCCCGACTGTTCAATTCTATTAACTCCTGTTGTGCAGCGGAGTGCTCATTCTCAGCGGCCCTGACAAGATACATTAAAGATAAATCTTCATTCATATTAATGATTTCACCGTTACTATAAATTTTATATAGCCTATACTGGGCCTCAGAATTGTCTTGGTCCGCTGAACGTTTATACCAATATATAGCCTTGTCAAGGTCGGGTGCAATTTTTGAGCTATTTCTATAGATGACTCCACTCAAGAATTGAGCATCCGCGTCCCCATTCGCAGCAGCAATTAGAGCCCAATGAAGTGCATTAAAGTCGTTCTGCTCTATTAGTCGACCTCTTCGATAGAGATGGGCAAGGTGTGACTGTGCGTCTAGGAATCCATTTTCCGCTAGATCATTATATATTTCAATTGCTTTATCTCCTTCGCTGTTTCTCTCGTAAGATTTTGCTAAATAAAATAAAGATTCCTGGTTAGGCTGAGCCCCTTCAGTAGCTACACTTACTACATACAATTCTTCATCTTCCTCACTATCTTTGGTTAACTCTGATAAGCTATCAAGCGCCAACTGTGCTTTTAAATTACCATAGCTTGCTGCTGATTCATACCAAAAAACAGATCTACCTTCATCCCTATCTCCGCCCTCTCCAAGTCGGAGCATTTCGGCTAAACTAAATTGTGCCGATGAATAGTTTTGTTCTGCTGATTTTTCATACCAATCACGTGCCTTAACAAGTTCACCATTACGTTGATAGTAGTCAGCTAAATAGTATTGAGCTTCTGGGTCTGATTGGCTGACCGCTTTCATATACCAATCCTCTGCTAGCTCTATATTCTTTTCAGTCCCAATACCTGACTCAGTAAGCTTCGCTAATATTAGTTGTGCTTGTGGGTAGCCTAGATTTGCTGCCTTATCATACCAATAGTATGCCTTGCTATTATCAACATCTCCTCCCTCCCCGTTCCTATACATGACAGCCAAGTTGTACTGTGCAGCTACATAGTTTTGTTCCGCCGCTTTCTCATGCCATGACCTTGCTTTTGTCAAGTCGGTGATCCCACCCAGACCGTGAAAGTAGCCATTAGCCACTATGAACTGTGCCGAGGGAAACCCCTTCTCAGCAACCCTTTCATACCAATAAAAAGCCTTCATAGTGTCTACCTCAACGTTTATGCCGTCATGGTACATATTGGCAAGACTATACTGCGCCCTAGGGTCTTCATTTTTTGCTAACTTTTCTAACTTTAAGAGTAGCTGCTTTGGGGTCAAGGCTGGTGAAAATTTAATCTCTTCTGACTGGCTTAAATTTAGTTTCTGTTTAACGGTTTCATGGCCATCTTTTGACTGCAACAGTTGTAGTGCTTGCGCATTAATAGAGAAAATTAATGCAAAATATATTATCTTTTTCATATTTCAAATTGAGGTTATTCTATATCAGTGTAATCATATCTTATTTTAATATCTTGTTAGATTATTTGGTGTAATAATCTATCTATTCCGATTGCCACACCAGAGCAACTTGGTATAGGGTTTTCCAGTTTTTTTAAAAAATCATTGTCAAGTGCGTATATTTTTTTACCTAATATTGATCTTTTTTGGTTCTCCCTATTAAATCTCTCAAGGTATGTGTCTGAATCCTGAATCTCGTCATAGCCGTTAGCAATCTCTATACCTCTTAGATACATTTCAAATCTGCTTGCAACCTGCCCATCAATCTTTGCTAGTGCCGACTGTTGTTTCGGAAAGTCGTAGATAAAACAGATCGGTAATTTTTTTAATTCCGGCTCAACCAGATGAATAAACAATAACATCTGTAAGTCCTCAATCCAGTCAAAATCAGTAGTTAAGTTTGCCCCCCTTGCTATCTCTTTGAGCTCTTCGAAAGTTGTATTCAAGATATCAATATTGCCAAAATCAGTAAATGCATTGGAGTAAGAGATCTTTGTAACTTCATCATTCAAACCAAGTCTACGAAGTAGACTAACAATATCGTCCATAAGTTCATGAATATCAAAACCCATACGATAATACTCCAGCATTGTGAACTCATTAAAGTTACGACTGCCGTACTCATTATCACGAAAGACTTGGCAAATCTGGTAAATATCTCCACTACCGCTTGATATAAGCTTTTTCATTTCTAATTCTGGCGAGGTGTGCAAATATTTCACAACCTCAGAGTTGATATCAGTATTGACCTTGCAGGCTATACTGTCAATATATACGTCACTAGTTGGGGCACAAAGGAGTAAAGGTGTTTGCACTTCAATCAAGCCCTGAGAATCAAAAAAATTTCTAATTTTGCGAACTAATTTATGTCTTTTATTTAGATATGATTTGTCTTCCATGTTTCAGTAAAAAATTAATACAAAGTTTTCAATTTAAGACAATTAAAGCAACATAGTTAAGATCTGTTAAGAGTCGTTTGACTGTTAAATGATGATTACGCTCTACCTACATATTCATTTGTACGGGTGTCTACCTTTACTTTTTCGCCGATACCAACAAATAAAGGTACCTGTACAACTACTCCAGTATTTAATGTCGCAGGCTTTCCACCAGTTCCAGCGGTATCTCCTTTAAGGCCTGGGTCTGTATCTACAACCTCCAGAATGACATGATTTGCTGGTGCAACCGAAATAGGGTTGCCGTTCCACAGTGTAACTACACAGTTGTCTTGCTCTACGAGATAGTTTACTGTATCTGACATGGCCACAGAGTCGAGAGCGTACTGCTCAAAAGAGTCAGGATCCATAAAGTGCCAAGCCTCTCCGTCTGAATATAAATACTGCATCTCGAGCTCCATCACATCTGCACCCTCTAAGGACTCGCCAGACTTAAAAGTCTTCTCTAAAGTTTTGCCAGTAATTAAATCTTTGAACTTAACTCGGTTGAAGGCTTGCCCTTTACCTGGTTTTACTATTTCGTTATTCATAATAGAACATGGGTTACCATCAAGAATTAATTTCAAGCCATTTTTAAATTGACTAGTAGAGTAATTTGCCATTTGAATTTTTTAGTAATTTACAAGTTTTTAAAAGTATTGTGTGTAAAATTTATTAACCTATTTTACGCAATATATTATAGCTTTTTATGCACATACACGAATACCAAGCCAAAGAAATATTTAGACAATTCAATATACAAACTCCCGAGTCTATACTGATAAATAATACCCTTGAATCAGTGCATGCTTGCGAAAAACTTGGCGGCAATTTGTGGGTAGTCAAGGCCCAAGTTCATGCTGGAGGAAGAGGCAAGGGTGGCGGTGTTATTTTATGTAAAACTAAAGAAGCGGTTGAACTGGCTTGTGATAAATTGTTAGGAACAAACCTAGTTACGCCACAAACTGACTCTAAAGGACTGCCGATTGAAAAGCTCTTGATTGAAAGTGGTCAAAACATAGAGCAAGAACTGTACCTTGGACTTTTAGTTGACAGGCAAACTCAAAAAATTACCATTCTAGCCTCAACAGAGGGTGGCATGGACATCGAGAAGGTAGCAAGCGAAACCCCAGATAAAATTATTAAGTTTGGTGTTGACCCTCTAGGAGATTTAGATTCAAATGATTGCGCATATATTGCACGCGAACTAGGAATTTCTGGAAATTTATTAGAGCAATTCACGAATACCCTACTTGGACTATACGAAATATTCACCACTAAAGATGTAAGCTTGATCGAGATTAATCCACTAATAATTACTGACGAAGAAAAAATATTAGCCTTAGACGGTAAGATAGATTTTGATGACAACGCCATATACAGACAGGAAGATATACTCAGTATGCGTGATACCTCTCAGGAGGAAGAAAAAGAGATACTCGCGAGCGAACACCAGCTAAACTACATTTCACTTGATGGGACTATCGGTTGTATGGTCAATGGAGCAGGACTCGCTATGGCCACTATGGATTTAATTGAGCACCATGGAGGTTCCCCAGCAAACTTCTTAGATGTAGGTGGAGGAACTACTGCTGATCGTGTAGCTAAGGCCTTTGAACTTATTCAAACTGAACCCAATGTTAGAGGTGTTTTAGTTAATATATTCGGGGGCATAGTTCGATGTGACCTTATTGCAGAAGGAATTATTCAGGCCATTGAAAGGGTTGGCCTTGTTTTACCAATTGTAGTCCGGCTGGAGGGCACTAACGCTCCAAAAGGGCTAGAGATACTGAATGAGTCAAACTTCAGTATACATACAGAAGCAGACTTAACTAAAGCTGCATTAAAAATTGTGGAGCTGTCTAAATGAGCGTTTTAATTGATAAAGATACTAAAGTCATTACTCAAGGCTTTACTGGGAAACAAGGCACATTTCATTCTCAACAATCATTGGCATATGGAACCCAATTAGTGGGCGGTGTAACACCAGGAAAGGGTGGCCAAACTCACCTTGAATTGCCGGTATTTAATACTGTCAAGGAGGCAATGTCTAATGCAGGTGCTTCGGCCACTATGATATATGTTCCACCAAGGTTTGCGTATGCATCTGTCATTGAAGCTATTGAAGCTGAGATTCCTGTTATTGCATGTATTACTGAAGGCATACCTGTTCAAGATATGTTAAAAATAAAAGCAGTGCTTGACCAATCTAACTCAACACTTATCGGGCCTAACTGCCCAGGAGTCATTACTCCAGATGAGTGCAAGCTTGGAATTATGCCTGGCAATATTCACCGTAAAGGCAGTGTTGGTGTTGTTTCACGTTCAGGTACTTTGACCTACGAGGCGGTACACCAAACAACTCTTGCAGGTCTCGGTCAAAGCACATGCATAGGTATTGGGGGTGACCCTATAAACGGGATGAGCTTTATAGATTGCCTAAAATTATTTGAGGCTGATGATCAGACCGAGTCCATAATTATGGTTGGAGAGATTGGTGGAAGTGCCGAGGAAGAAGCTGCAGAATACATACAATCTAACGTTAACAAGCCTGTAGTTGCATACATAGCAGGACTTACTGCACCCAAGGGGAAAAGAATGGGGCATGCAGGGGCTGTCATTAGTGGCGGGTCAGGTGATGCTTTAAGTAAAGTTAAATCTTTAGAGAATGCAGGTGTAAGTGTTGCTCCTACTCCTGCTGTTTTAGGTCAAACTTTACTTGAAATTTTATAAAATTCAATAAACCCTTCACCGATAATACTGAACGGTGCCTTTATTAATGCCTTAATAATAATTTATGAAATTAATAAGGAATAGTAGGTTCTCAGTTGCATCACTTTTCAGTATTAATGGGGCTGTCTTTGGTATTTGGGCTTCTCGCATTCCAGCTATCTCAAGTGGACACGATTTGTCTCCAGCCTCTTTCGGTGTTTTACTTTTTTTAGCGGCAGCTGCTGCTATTACTGCATTCTCTGTATTCGGTAGGGCTGCTGACAATTATGGTGCATCAGTAATTACCAAACGTGCCAGTATATTTAATTCTGTAATTCTTGTTATGGTTGCTTTTGCGCCCTCTGTATGGATTCTTGCAGTGGCTCTAATTTTCTTTGGAATAATTCATGGCGGCATGGACGTGTCAATGAATGCCTGGGCTGCGGAAGTAGAGCGTAAAAATGAGCGCCCTTTGATGTCATCCTTTCATGCTATGTGGAGTCTTGGTGCTGGAGTTGGTGCTGGTTCAGGTTTTTTGTTGGCCACCTACAGTGTCGGTGTTCCAATGCACTTTACAATTAGCTCAATTGTAATACTAGTTTTTACGTTAGTTATAGTTGCTATACCATATCAAACCGTACAGAGTATTCAACATAAAAATAAACCGATCTATATACTGCCAAAAGGGCCCTTATTAGTTGTTACTATTGTTGCCTTTTGCGCCTCCCTTAGTGAAGGAGCTGTAGCAGATTGGAGCGCAATATTTCTTGTAAGTGTTTCCAGCGTTAGTGATGGTAATGCTGCACTGGGATATACAATGTTTTCTTTTTGCATGCTTATTATGAGACTAGCAGGAGACAAAGTTGTGCTTAAGATTGGGCCTTCAAAGACTGCGCGCTATTCAGGCTTAGTGGCAATGATTGGAGCTCTAATTTTGACTATATTCGACACTTTCATTCCCATCCTAATCGGTTTCGGCTTGATCGGATTGGGTATAGCCGTAATTATCCCTCTAGCCTTCTCTCGAGCAGCAAATGACAAGACCATGTCTCAAGGATCAGCAATCGCCAGTGTCGCCACTCTTGGGTATGGTGGGATGCTTATTGGCCCATTGCTTATTGGTTTTATTGCCGAAGCCACGTCGATCAAAACCAGTTTCTTAATCTTTCCAATACTGGCATTCATAATTATCATCCTCTCAAAACACCTGTCAATAAAATCTCAATAGTTTTTTTCAAGTAGCATAGCATCTCCATAACTAAAAAAACGATACTCTTTGTTTATAGCGTGTTGGTAAATCTCAATCATTTTGTCATGTCCAATGAATGCACTTACCAGCATCAATAAAGATGATTTTGGTAGGTGAAAGTTAGTTAGCATCATGTCAATCACCCTAAACTCAAATCCTGGATATATAAATATATCTGTTTCACCTCTACTAGCCCTTAGTTGCCCACTAAGTGCTGCAGACTCGAGCGTACGGACTGATGTAGTACCTATCGCTATAACTCTGCCTCCTTTCAGTTTGGCTTTGTTAATTTTTTCTACCGTCTCTTGGCTAATCTCATAATATTCGCTATGCATTACGTGGTCCTTTATTTGCTCAGTTTTAACTGGTTGAAAGGTTCCAGCGCCAACATGAAGAGTAACAAAGCAATGGTCGATACCATGGCTACTCAGCTCATCAAGTAGAGTCTCATCAAAATGCAGCCCCGCTGTTGGAGCGGCAACTGCCCCATCTTTTGCCGCATAAACGGTTTGGTATCTATTCTCGTCTTTTTTGTCATCGGGCCTGTCAATATATGGCGGTAATGGGACATGACCAATACAATCCAATAAATCTTTTATAGACTCGGTTTCAAATTCTAAAGTATAAAAGCTGTTTTCTTTTGATAATACATTTACTTTGACACCATTCTCAAGCTCAATAAGACTGCCAATCTTTGGGGCTATACTGGCCCTTATCATCGCTACCGCTTTGCTACCTTTCAGGACACGTTCTACCATAATCTCTACCCTTCCGCCGGTATCTTTGTGGGCAAATAAACGTGCAGGAATTACCTTAGTGTTGTTCAGAACCAATAAGTCGTTAGGTTTTATAAAGTTAGCTAATTGATTAAATTGTGCATCTATAATTGTTGAATGTGGTACTAAAAGTCGTGAATCTGTACGATTTTTAGTTGGTGTTTGCGCTATAAGTGACTTCGGTAAGTCGAAGTCGAAGTCATTCAATCTCATGCTGAGAAAAATACTCCAACACTTGGTAAGAAGCTGTAACTATTGCCCTTGGTGTAATAGTTGCACCTGTAAACGAATCGAAGGCTCCACCGTCACTTTTAACTTTCCATTGGCTTGGTAATGGATTAGAAAGAGATAGGCCTGCAAACTGCTCAATCCAGCTAGATTTTCTTGTATCAATTTTGTCCCCAAGTCCGGGTGTTTCCTTATGCGTTATTACCCTTACTCCTAAAAGAGTGTTATCTGTCCCAACACCAGTAAGCAGCCTTATATTGCCGTTGTAGCCGTTAGGGTATGTGTGCTCTACTAGGTAAGCAAACGTTTTGTTGTTGCTTTTTGCAGGATATATGTTGACCTCTTGGTCTACCCCATGAATGTTTATATTTTTAGAAAACTTATCGTCCAGTATTTTGTTGTCATAACCGTCAACAAGCTCCCCCAACCTTTTAATTAGTAGTTGCTCCTCGTTATATCTGATCTGATCCTTTGTTTGGTCCTGTGTAAAAGAAACAAAGAATATACTTACTGAAGTGAAAACTACTAACAGTATCCCTGCATTAATGATTGGGCGCTGAATCATTTTCCGAACACTCTTGGTTTAGTGTAACTGTCAATTAGTGGTACAGCAATGTTCATCAATAGTACTGCAAAAGCTACCCCATCAGGATACCCTCCAAATACTCTAATTATCACCACTAGAACCCCGATAAGAAAACCATAAATTAGTCTACCATTTGGGGTTGTGCTAGATGAGACTGGGTCTGTAGCAATAAAAAATGCACAAAGCATTGTTGCTCCCAACATTAAATGAAGTTGCGGTGGAAAGTAAGCATTATCGTCCATAAGAAACAATACTCCGGATGTCAGAAAAATACCTGACAAGAACGAAACCGGTATATGCCAAAAAATAATCTTACGCATAAGAAGGTACAGGCCTCCCAACAAAAATCCAAAATTAATCCACGCCTGGCTTACTGAGTATGGTTTTAGTGTTTCTATTGCTGTTCCTAAAGATATTTGAGTTCTTACCTCGTCTAGCTTGGTAGCCCCGGTAAACGTATCAACTGAAGAAAGGTTTAATATAGAATCTAGACTAGAACCTATGCTGACAAATTCACTAGCCCATGTTGTCATATGTAGTGGATAGGATATCAACAAAAATGCATACCCTAACATGGCAGGATTGAATGGATTATTGCCCAACCCTCCATATATCTGTTTGCCAAAAATAATTGCGAAAAAAACACCAACTACTATGACCCACCATGGCGCTATAGAAGGTATCGAGATAGCTAACAGAACACCTGTAACTGCTGCTGAGCCATCACTTATGGTAGATTTTATTGGATAGTTTCTCATTTTAAGGAACGCAGACTCGGCAACAATGGCAGCAATAACTGCCAACACTATTTGAATAAGAATTCCCCAACCAAAAAAATAAAAAGACACAGACACACCTACAATTAGGGCATAAATAACCTGTCTCATAATCTGACTTGAATCTAGAGTGTTACTGTGCATTATCTTCTTTGTTTTTATTAACTCGATCCATCGCTGCAGCTATTTTATCTTTCTGTCCTTTCTCGTTAGCCATTTTTTCTTTGATTGCTTTCTTTTTAGCTTCCATCATCTCGGTCCGCTCTTTGTTATTACGCTCCAGACGGAACTCACGATACTCAAACCTCTCTCTAGCAGCGTCGGTCCTTCTTTTGTCTTCGATATTTTTTCTATGAAGAGCCTTGGCAAAAGAAAAATAATCAACAAGCGGTATATGGCTTGGACAAACATATGAGCAGCAACCACACTCAATACAGTCCAACAAATTGTAATCTGACGCCTTCTCTGTATTTTCGCTCTTTGAGTACCAATAAAGTTGCTGTGGCAATAAATCTACTGGGCAGACCTGATTGCAAGATCCGCAACGAATGCATTCCTTGACATCATATTTAGGGGCTACATTATTTACGAAAATACAGTTACAAATTTTACTAATAGGTACACTCATTGTTGCAACATCAGTACCCATCATCATTCCCCCCATACGAATGGAATGCTTCTCATTGCTTGGTTTTGCAAGGGACACAATATGCTCAAAGTACGACCCTAAACGGACATCATAATTATCCGGACTAGATACACCACTACCGGTAACTGTTACGATTCTTGATACTAGAGGCTTGCCATCAACGACTGCATCATAAATAGCGCTGACAGTGGATACATTTTGACAGACTATACCTTCGTCTATAGCAAAACCCCCAGAAGGTATTTCTTTATTGAGGAGGGCTTTTATGAGTAGCTTTTCTGACCCAGAGGTATACTTTGTAGGTATAAGCTCAGTACTTATTCTTTCGTCAGAGATGTACTGAAGTAGTGCATTATGTGCATCAATCTTGTCATTCTCTATAGCAATAATTGCTCTCTCTGCTCCAGAAATATGCAACATCACTTCAACACCACTTATGATCTTTTCTGGGTAGTTTTGCATCAAAGCATCGTCACACATTATCCCTGGCTCGCATTCAGTTCCATTAACTATTATTGTCTTGCAAAGGTTTGATAATCCCAGTAATCCTAACTTTAGATGCGCAGGGAAGCCTGCACCACCCATCCCCACAATGCCGGCTTGACGTATTTTGTTAATCAAAACAGATGGTGCAAGATTTAAATAATTATCTATTGTGTCTTGCTGCTCTATCCACTCATCCTTGCCGTCAGACTGTATCGTTATGCACCGAGTTTTAAGGCCAGACTTGTGTGCTATTAGTTGATCATCAATAGCTGTAACTTGTCCAGAGATTGTTGCATGTATGGGTACAGAATCGTAATCTTTATTAGTAGCTATTACTTGTCCAGTTAGCACACGTTCCCCAACAGATACACATGGTACCGCCTTGTCTGTGACACGTTCATTCAATGGCAATACCACCTTATTTGGTAAACTCACAGTTATGATCCCAACAGATTCAACCCTGTACAGATTAGGAACGACAATACCTCCATTGTATGATTTAGTAGGCATTGGCAAGCTCTCCAATGTCGGGCACAAAGTTCCTCAATGTTGGCTTTAACTCTACCATATCAATACAGTCTACTGGGCATACTGGAATACAAAGATCGCAACCAGTACACTCATCTGCAATCACTGTGGTCATAACCTTGCTGGCGCCAACAAATGCATCCACAGGGCAGGCCTGAATACACAATGTGCAGCCAATACAAACACTCTCATCAACAACAGCAACCCTTTTAGGTTTCGTCTCTCCATGTTCATCATTAATTGTCATTGTTTCAACATTCAATAGTTCTGCTAATGCGTCCACACCGTCTTGCCCCCCTGGAGGGCACTGATTAATTTGTGCTTCCCCGTTCGCTATCGCTTCGGCGTATGGCCTGCACCCAGGATAGTCGCATTGGCCGCACTGTGTTTGTGGCAGTATTGCATCAATCTGATCGATCAATGGGTTTCCTTTGACCTTAAATTTAATAGCGGCATATCCTAGAATCAAGCCTAGTAATAGTGCCATTGATGAAAAAATAAATACTGAATCTAGCACTACCTAAGCCAGCCCAATAAAGCCCATAAATGCCATCGACATTAGCCCTGCAGTTATGAGTGCGATAGGTACACCCTGGAAAATGGCTGGAACATTGGCAGACTCAATCCTTTCACGGATCGCAGAAAACAAAACTAGGACAAATGAAAAACCAATAGCGGCGCCGAAGCCATAAACACCGGAGGCAAGAAAACCATTGCTCTGTCCGACATTTAATAATGCCACACCTAAGACAGCGCAATTTGTAGTAATTAGTGGCAGGAACACGCCCAATGATTGGTGCAATACTGGAGATGTTTTATGTACCACTAGCTCAGTAAACCCTACCACAGCTGCAATGGCGACAATGAAAGCGATAGTCCTTAAATACTCTAGCTCGAATGGAATCAAAATATAACTATTGATAAGGTAGCTGGATATACTTGCCAGAGTTAGTACAAAGGTTGTAGCGAACCCCATGCCAATAGCTGAATCAATATTTTTTGATACCCCCATGAATGGACACAGGCCTAAGAATTTAACTAAAACAAAGTTATTTACTAGTATAGTACTAACTAAAATTAAGACGTATTCATTCAACATTACATTGATGATTTTAACCTATATTTAGTTAGTATTTAAGTCATACAATTTTGCTAAATTACTATTTCTTGTTTGCTAATATTTTACAAACAAAGAACAGTTAATACTAACTACGTTACACTTGTATAGAGCTAGCTATTTCCTGTACACATTGATGTTCGCGTTTTAAAGGTCTAGTATGTATACCGCACTCACCTCCGCACTTACTTGAACTTGCCCATCTACCACTACGCTCATCTCCAGGCACTATAGAAGTGCATGGGGTACAACCTAAAGATCTATAGCCCTCTTCATATAGACCGTTAACTCTAATTTGATTCATAGCTAAGTACTGCCATATTTCTCTTTCTTCCCAAATTAGAATAGGATTCAGTTTTGCTAGCCCTTCATCTCTGTATTCAATTTCTCTATAATCTGTTCTAGTCCTTCCTTCAGTACAACGAAGCCCGGTAACCCAACACTCAGCCTGCAGATGTTCTAGCGCTTCCCTTGTTGGCTCAACTTTATAGATTTCACAACACCCATCTGGGTCAGTAGCGTACAAACCTTCTACAGTACTTGAGCTCTCAAATATCTTAGTTTCTGGGAACCTCTTAACAAAATCTCTCATATACGCTTTTGTTTCTAAAGGCTTAAAAGGTGTAGTCACAATAAAGCCTTTAATTTTAGATGACACTCGTTTTGCTAAGTCCCAAACTACACAGGAATCTTTGCCTAAGCTATTGGCAACTACCAAATTATCACCATACTCATTATAGGCATCATTTATTAGATCCAAAGAGCGCTCTATTTTTAGATTCAATGTCAGCCCATTGACCAATCTAAACACGTCTTCACTTGTAGTTATGCTTTGTTCTTTCATTTTTTTCCTTTATTTGTTTTAAATTAATAATAATATTTCACTATAAAAAGCTTCAAGTCTTCATAACTCTGCCAAATGAAATACGATTCCACGCTCTTTCATGTACATAATACAAAAACAGTTTTGTAAATACCTCTATTACCCCGATTGAAGATGCCATTACTAAACTGCCTGTTATAAGATACGAAATGATAAATGTATCAATGGTAGCAAAGAATCTCCATGAGGTAGTTTTTATTGCTGTTCTGTAAGCCTTTTCAGACATAAATCACCTCAATAAATTCTATGCTTTTCAAGAAGCCCGACATTGTTCTCAGCGGCCTGATAGCAGACACTAAAATCAATCCCATAATCTTCGTTGTATTTTTTGTACTGTGGTAGTAATTCATAAGAATCGACTCCAGATCTAAAGATGAACTGGAGATGATCAATATGAACATTAATAGCTCTAATTTCACCCTTATATCCCACTCTCTTTCTAAGTATTTTCACTTGTGAATAACTTATGCCATCATCAAAATTATTAAAATCAAAAGCAATCAATGGTGCCTGATTAAGTGTCACAGCTAAAGACTCAACATCGTCAGTTGGCCTAATAAGAATTCCGTTAATCAGATCTGATGCCTTACCTTTTTCTAAAATCCACTGCTCAATATATCTCAATGTACGGTTTTTATTTTTTTGTTTTTTTTCTATATCCTTAACCTTAAGCATATACACTCTCCTTAAATAATTGGATTCCAATTCGATTAAACACTTGATTAAAGTTTTCGTCTGGTTTCCTGTTTTTTATATAAACTCCCACTATCTTTTCTACTGCATCTATCACATTATCTGACGAAACGGCCCTCCCTATTTTTTTTCCTAGTACCGTCTTATGTTTTGTGCCACCCCCTAAAGTAATTTGATAAAAATTCTCTTCCCCTTTGTTAAGACCTAACAAACCAATATCAGCGACATGGTGATGGGCACATGAATTTTCACAGCCTGAGATGTGTAACCCTAATTCACCCGTCTCGAACAATATTCCATTCTCATTGAGTCTTTGTTGAACACGTTGAGCGACTGATATAGACTCAGTTTTAGCTAAAGAACAGTAATCTGCCCCTGGGCAGGCCACAATATGAGCTAATGTTGAGTTATGAGGACTAGACAAATCAAATAACTCTAATTGTTGCCAAAGTACGTACAAATCTTGGTTCCTTACATACGGTAAAACTACATCCTGCTTTTTGGTTGTTCGCACTTCACCAAGACTATAGCTTGAGGCCAATTTTGATAATTGTATTAATTGATCAGAGTAGATGTTTCCTGGCGCAGAACCTAACTGAGATAGTGAAATATAAACAATTGAATAGCCATCAATCTTATTACTAATGACATTATTGTTTTTCCAGATACTATAATTAAAGTCTACTGTAGTATTATTAGTGATACTTTTTATTGGTTCAATTGGCAATGAGAATTCTTGCTTTATCTTGTTTAATTTAACTGCATTGAGTTTAATATCATCATCACCTTTCGATGCTAGCCAATCCCTTTCAACCAACTCACTAAACCTTTCAATGCCTAATTTTTTAACTAAAAATTTTATCCTTAACCTTTTATCATTACTCCTTTGTCCTATTAAGTTGTATACACGTAACACAGATTCAATGTAGCTCAAAATATCTTGTTCAGGAACAAAAGACTTTATATTGGGAGCAAGCATAGGTGCAGCCCCTAAACCGCCCCCAACATAAACACTAAACCCTAACTCATTGTCATCATTAAGTACTACTTGTAAGCCCAAATCATGAAATTGCAAACCTATCTCATCACGCTCCGATCCGTTTATTGCAATTTTAAATTTTCCCGGAAGCCATGAAAACTCTGGATGAACAGTGAACCATTGCCTTATTAGTTCGCAATACGGCCTTGCATCAGCAACCTCATCTTCTCTAATACCTGACAATGGGTCTGCTGTAATGTTTCTCATAACCTTGCCGCTAGTCTGTATAGCGTGCATATCTACCTTAGCTAGGTCGGCTATGATTTCAGTTATCTGTGATAATTTTATCCAGTTAAACTGAATATTTTGTCTGGTTGTAAAATGACCATAACCCCTGTCATATTTGTCAGCTATATGTGCCAATTGTACAAGTTGCTTGGAATTAATAGTGCCATATGGTATAGCTACTCTCAGCATATAAGCATGCAACTCTTGGTATAAACCATTTCTCAGTCTGATACTTCTAAATTGATCATCGTCCAGTTCGTTATCAAAGTATCTTTCGACTTGTTTTGTGAATTGATTGCTCCTTTGATTTATAAAATTTACGTCAACCTCGTCATATTTGTACATATATATATTGCTCTTATTTAATTAATAGAAAGCACTATAGATAGATTATTCTATTAATAGCACAATTATTAAAAAAATAATAATAAAATTATTAATAATCACATATATAATAGTATATTATTCTTTAAATTAATACAAATACGAAAATTTATTATGGACAAGATAGATAGAATAATATTAGATTTATTACAAAAAAACTCAGACTTAACTATTCAAGAGATTTCAAAGTCTGTATACCTGTCTAGCACTCCATGCTGGCATAGAATAAAAAGGTTAAGGGAACAAGGCTATATTCAAAAAACTGTAGCAATTATTGATCCCAAGAAAGTACAGCTGAATACCACTGTTTTTGTGTTTGTTGTCATAGAAAGTCACGACCAAGAAAAATTAGAACTGTTTTCTAGAACAATTTCAGGGATGCCTGAAATTGTTGAGTGCCATCGCCTCAGTGGCTCAGTTGACTACCTATTAAAAATAGTAATTAAAGATATTGAGGGTTATGATTTGTTTTATAAAAAACTAATAAATAAAGTTTCATTTCTAAAGGTCACATCTAACTTTGTAATTGAGAAAATGAAGCAGACCACTGAAATACCTATAAATATTGAAATGTAAATCTATTTTTAGTTCAAGCTATGACCTTGTACATCCCAAATGAACTAATAAGTAGTAGTGCACCTCCAACCCATTTCTTGAAATATTGGTCATTTTCAATAATTTTTTGATGCATGAAAACTCCCAAAACATGGCCAATTGCTGTTATTGGTATTAAGTACAAGGAGAATTTCCAATCTATACTAACGCCTACCACAACGAATGCTGTCATCTTTATAGCAACCAATATAATCCAAAGAACGAACATTGTATTCCTGAGAAGTGCTTTGTCGACGTGGCGCATATATACAGCAACTATAAGTGGCGCTCCCGTCAATGATGTTCCTGAAATATATCCACCCAGAATAAAGTACAACTTATCGAGCCAAGACTTGTTGGAACTAATTTTGTTATCAAGAATCCAGTTAATTGCATAAAAAATTGTTACGCAATAAATAAAAACAACTATGACCTTTGTTGGCAAATTGAGTAGCCCAATCACTCCAATAAGTGTAGGAGGAACTATCCAAATTAAGGTTTTTGTTAGGTACCCCCAATCAACCTTGTCTAATGACCTAGCTAATGTCAGTGTAGTAAAAAAAAACAAGTGTATACCAATTATTGGTAGCCAATATACAGGAGACCCCCCAACAAGTAACATTAATGGTAGCCCCAATGCGGCACCACCAAAGCCCAGCCCGGTACGAACAAAGCCGGTCCATACAAAGATTAACCCAATCAATATCAGATCTAAAGTGTCGAATCCCATTTAAGAGTCTATCTAAGAGTTGCAGCTAATTTTTCAGCACTACTTTGGACTAGTGCCAGGTCCTTTCCCTCAACCATTACCCTGACCACAGGCTCGGTTCCTGATACACGTATGAGCACCCTGCCGTCTTCACCTAGATCGTCTTCTACATGCTTACGTATCTTAGTAAGCTCCTTGTGACTTGCCAAATCTAGTTTTTCACTTGTCCTTATATTTATCATTACTTGGGGAAACTTTTGCATTTCTGATTTAAGTTGGTTTAGGTTTTTGTTGGTGCTTGAAATTACTTCAAGGACCTGTAGGGCTGAAATGATTCCATCCCCTGTAGTGCATTTATCCAGACAAATTATGTGCCCTGACCCCTCCCCTCCAAGGGTAGCCCCACTACTTATCATCTCCTCCAGAACATATCTATCGCCAACATCTGCTTCGATAAACTTTATCTCTAGAGATTTAAGTGCTTGACGCATACCTAGGTTGGACATTTTTGTTCCAACAACAGTATTTTTTAAAAGCCTGCCTTGCTGCTTCCAGAACTTTGCAATAATAAAGATTGTCTCGTCTCCATCTACCAGTTCTCCCAGACTGTCAATCATAATCAGTCGGTCACCGTCACCGTCAAAGGCTATACCCATATCGGCACCGGTCTGTAAGACTGTGTCCCTTAAGTTATCAGTATCGGTGGCCCCACAATTAAGGTTAATATTAAATCCATCAGGGTCATTATTGATGACCGTTATATTGGCTCCTAACTCTGAAAATACATCCTCAACAATGTGGTAGGTTGCTCCATTGGCGCAATCAATAACTATATTCAGGCCGCTAAGGTCGACATAATCATCTATACTCAGTTTGCAAAACTCTATGTACCTTCCTACAGACTGTTCTCGTCTACGAGCCTTACCAATGAATTGGCTACCAACGCTAACCATATCTTCGGAAAACTTTTCCTCAATATTATGTTGGCACTCTTCATTAAACTTGAACCCTTTGGATGAAAAAAACTTAACCCCATTATCTTCAAAGTGATTATGGGATGCGCTAATAACAACTCCGGCGCTTGCGTTGTAAGCCTTTGTCAGGTGTGCTACTGCTGGTGTTGGCATAGGACCAAGAAGGTTAACGTCTACTCCTGCAGATAGAAATCCTGCCTCTAATGCAGACTCAAACAGGTAACCAGACACACGAGTATCCTTACCAATAACTACGCTGGACTTTCCTTTCTCGGACAAAACCGAGCCGACAGCCCAGCCCAGCTTCAAAAAGAAATCTGCAGTTATAGGACTAACTCCTACCTCGCCACGGATGCCGTCAGTACCAAAATATTTAGCCAATACTTGCTCCTTGAGTTAGTTAACGCTGTGAAGGACACTAAGCGCATCCACTGTTTCCAAAACGTCGTGCACCCTAACAATACTTGCCCCATTTTGGACTGCCAATATGGCTGCGGCCACACTTCCAACCAGCCTGCCATCTGTCTCTCTACCATTAAGCAAAGACCCGATCATAGATTTACGAGAAATGCCAACCATAATAGGTAATTTTAAACTCTTAAACTCACTAAGTCTTTTAAGTATTTCAAGATTATGTTCCAAAGTCTTACCAAAACCGAAGCCAGGGTCAAGGATTATATTGTTTTTTTTCATTCCTGCATCTATACAGCTCTGTATTTTGTCTTCAAAGAACTCCTTTATGTCTTCTACCACGTCGCCATAGGTTGGGTTAATCTGCATGTTCCTTGGTGTACCCTTCATGTGCATAAGGCAAACCTTGACTCCCAAAGAGGCAGCGAGCTCCTTTGCTCCATCGGCACTTAGTGCGCAGACATCATTAATTATGCTGGCACCAGCAGCTACAGACTGCTCCATAACTTCAGGCTTTGAGGTGTCTACAGATATTGGTTTGTCGGTTAAATTTCTAAGACCTTTGATTACCGGAATTACTCTTTCCAGTTCTTCACTGGCTGTGGCCGAACTTGAGCCTGGCCTTGTAGACTCTCCTCCAACGTCAATTATATCGACTCCCTGCCTAAGCATAACCTTTGCCCTGTGTATTGCACTACTGGTGTCGTTGTATTGACCGCCGTCAGAAAAGGAGTCGGGCGTTACATTTAACACGCCCATGATAGTTGTTTTAGGTTGGTGCATTACTGCAAACTAAACAGTTAAGCGATCTGCTCTGTGCCGCCGCCCAGTGGGTTCTGTTTAGGTTTATTGTTTGAGTCGTCTGACTGGTCGTCCGCACCGGAACCGAGCTCAGTAGATACAACATCTGAGTCAGTAATAACTGCAGGATCTCGCATCTTTCTCCTGTTCATAAGGTCATCAATCTGATCTTTATCTATAGTCTCAAATTCAACCAAAGCCTTCGCCATTGAACGCAATATGTCAATATTTTCTGTCAATAATTTGGTAGCCACTTTATAGTTTTTATCAATAATCTTGCGAATCTCTGAATCTATAAGAGTGAACGTGTCATCAGAGATGTGCTTGTGCTTGGTTACTTGTCTTCCTAGAAAAACTTCGCCCTCTTCTTCTCCATAAGCCATAGGGCCCATGACCTTAGACATACCCCACAGTTTGACCATCTTGTGTACTATCTCGGTTGCACGCTCAATGTCATTGCTTGCCCCTGTAGTAACTGCGTCATTACCAAAAATAATTTCTTCTGCAATTCGGCCCCCAAAAAGTGATGCCACCTGGGAGTTTAATTTACGCTTAGACATGCTGTATGTGTCCTTTTCAGGCAAAAACATAGTAACCCCAAGCGCTCTACCTCGAGGGATAATACTAACCTTGTATACAGGGTCATGCTCAGGCATCAGCCTACCCACTATTGCGTGCCCAGCCTCGTGGTATGCTGTCATCTCTTTTTCTGACTCATCCATCGCTAAGGTTTTGCGCTCTGAGCCCATCATTATTTTGTCTTTAGCCTTCTCGAACTCTTGCATACCTACTAGATTTTTTTCTTTAGATGCAGCAAGTAGTGCAGCTTCGTTACAAAGGTTAGCTAGGTCTGCTCCAGAAAAACCGGGCGTCCCTTTGGCGATATTGGATGACTTAACATTTTTTGCGATTGGCAGCTTACGCATATGAACTTTTAATATAGCGTCACGGCCATTTATGTCTGGCAAACCTACCATCACCTGTCTATCAAACCTTCCAGGTCTAAGTAGTGCCGGGTCTAATACATCTGGCCTGTTAGTTGCTGCAATAACAATAATTCCTTCGTTACCTTCAAACCCATCCATCTCAACAAGCATCTGGTTTAGTGTCTGTTCGCGTTCGTCGTGTCCGCCACCCATTCCTGCACCTCTCTGACGACCAACGGCATCAAGCTCATCAATAAATATAATACATGGGGCATTTTTTTTGGCCTGCTCAAACATGTCTCGCACACGGGAAGCTCCTACACCTACAAACATTTCAACGAAGTCGGAACCAGAAATGAAGAAAAATGGAACATCAGCCTCACCAGCTATTGCCTTAGCAAGCAGTGTCTTGCCTGTTCCAGGAGGGCCAACCATGAGTACCCCTTTTGGTATCTTGCCGCCAACCTTAGTAAATTTTCCTGGGTTAGACAGAAAGTCTACCAATTCTGCAACATCTTCCTTGGCCTCATCAACCCCTGCAACATCGTCAAAGGTGGTGTTGGACTCGTCCTTAGTAATAAGTCTAGCTTTTGACTTGCCAAAGCTCATAGGGTTTTTGCCGCCCATAGCTCCACCGGCACCCTTCATAGTGTAAAGAATTACGCCAATTAGTAACAGGATTGGTGCTAAAGATATCAACAGCTGTTTAAAAAATCCGTCCTTCTCTGGTGGCTTTGCTTCAACAGAGACTCTGTTACTCAGAAGGTCTCCCATTAGCCCTAGGTCTCCAGGGCTGTAGGTTGAGAATAGTTCCCCGCCCGCACCAACACCGTCTATATTGCTTCCTGAAATTGTTACCTTAGAAACATCACCCTGCTTCACACTCTGTATGAATTGAGAATAGGTAATCTCATTCTTCTGATCGCCTACTTGAAATTGGCTGAAGAGTGAAGTCAGAACGGTGCCCAAAATGAGCCAAAGCAATAAATTCTTAAACATAAATTAAAATTAGTAAAAAGTAATATATAGGCGCGTTACTATACCCTATTGTTAAGCTATATGTGTTCATATAGCATTTTTTCAAGTCTTTTCACTAATTAATTATTAACACTATTATCTGTCATGAATCTCCATATTGGGGGAATTTAACACTAAAAGATAAGTAAAATTCTGTCATACTTATAAAACTAGTAGGTTGCTCAATTTTAGATATGTCAAAAATCAGCTTTTTATCCATTATTTTTCTTTCAGTTATGCTTAGCTCGTGCGGTTTCCATGCCCCATACAAGTCCCAAGACATTAACGTCAACATAATCGGTAACACAAGCAATGAATTTGTAACGGCCCTATCGAGCCACCTCAATAAGGATACTGGGGCAACCTTAAATATCAAAATCAGTGATGAAACCAAAACCAAAAAGAATGCATCATTCGATTCTTCTGGCAATGTAAAGAGCTACACTCTTGGGATTAGCGTTGATGTAGAGGTACTAGACAGCTACAACACCCTGATTATGAAAGAACAATTATTTACCAGCTCTCACCACACCGCGATGAGCTCTACACAGGCAGACACACTGCAGTCTGAAGAGGCCTACAGCAATCTTCGTGAAACAATAATTAAGAAACTCCTAAGAAGACTGCACCGACTAAATGAGAGTTAAGTCGGAACAACTCAGTAATCATCTATCCAACAAACTTGAACCTATATATTTCGTATTTGGTGCTGAATTACTACTAATAGAACAATCAATCATACAAATAAGAGAGTCTGCACAGGGTGACGGGTATGACGAAAAGGTAACCTTCGAGATAGATGGCAACTTTCAATGGGACCTGCTGTACACAGAGATATCTGCCGGTTCACTTTTTTCACCTAAAAAAATAATAGAGTGCAGACTAAAATCTGGAAAGATCGGCATCAAAGGATCGAAATCACTCACAGAAATAGTAACGAGCCTGCCTGACGGCGTTTTGCTGATAATTTCTACCGGTAAATTAGACATGAACCAACAAAAAAGTAAATGGTTCAAGGCCATAGAGAATACCTCTATAGTGATTCAGCACTGGGAGGTCAGCTCTGAACACTTGGTAGGCTGGATTTCTAACCATATGGCCCAATTAGGGCTCTCTCCAAACAAGGATTTAGCGCAAACTATAGCCTTCTGTACTGAAGGCAACTTGCTCGCTTCAATGCAAGAAATACAGAAACTCAAAATGGCCTACCCTACCGGAGACGTAGACACCAAGTCATACATCGACCAAATATATCAACAATCTAAATACACCGTGTATGGCCTGATTGATGCAGCATTCTCTGGAGACTGTGAAAAATCTATGAATATTTTCGATAACCTAATAGAAGACTCCTCAGTCCCAATACAACTTAATAACTCTCTATACAGAGAGATAAAATCGATGATCAAAATGTCCATAGAAGTGCATGAAGGACAGAGCATCGAGTCGGTACTTCAAAAGTACAGGGTTTGGAATAAAAGAAAAACAATAATATCTAGTGCACTTAAGCGTCACCCATACCAGAGACTGCAAAAATTACTATTATCGGTCGGCCGCATTGACCGTAGCATCAAAGGTATGGATAATCTTACACCACGCGATGAACTGCGCACTGTATTGTTAAATTTATCTGGAAAAACACAATGGGCTCAATAAGTAAGTTGATTAAATCAATAGGGACTAATGCAAGATCTGCATCTAGGGGTCTTAGAGTTGCTACGACACAAACTAAAAACAATGCAATCCTAGGTATCGCTAAGAACATAGATGCACAAAGAAAAGTCATCATCAAAGCCAACCAAAAAGACCTAGATCACGGAAAAGATATCGGCCTAGATGAGGCCTTGTTGGACCGACTAATGCTTGACAACGATAGGATTGATGGCATCATCGATAGCCTCCACGAGATTGTAGCGTTGGCTGACCCTGTTGGCTCTATCACAGACCTTAAATACCGCCCTAGCGGTATTCAGGTTGGCAAAATGAGGGTACCTTTAGGGGTCATAGGGATTATTTACGAGTCCAGACCAAATGTTACAATTGATGCTACAGCCCTCTGCCTAAAGTCTGGAAATGGTGCCATCCTTAGAGGTGGATCTGAGGCAATAAACTCCAATATAGCTCTTTTTAGTTGCGTCAAGAAGGGTGTCTCTAGTGCTGGACTGAACGAGAACTGTGTGCAACTAATAGATACCACTGACAGAGAGGCGGTAACCGAACTGGTAAAGGCTGGTGACTATGTCGATGCAATTATCCCTAGAGGCGGTAAGGGTTTAATAGAGGCAATAAGTAAAAGCGCAAAGATGCCTGTGATAAAGCACCTGCACGGTGTTTGTCATACATACATTGATAAAGATGCAGACACCGAAAAGGCCATAAAGATAGCCTTTAACGGCAAAACTAGGCGCTACGGAGTATGCAATGCTACCGAAACTTTGCTTGTGCACGCGTCCGCGGTTGGCCGTGTAATGCCTGAACTCATTACTCAATACTTAGCTAAGGGTGTAGAGCTTCGTGGCTGCGAAAACACTCAGAAGTTGTCCAATAAAATCAACAAAGCTACCGAGGAGGACTGGGAAACCGAGTACCTGTCAGCTATACTATCAATACGCATAGTTAACTCTATGACCAAGGCCATAGAGCATATTGAGGAATACGGCTCTGGACACACCGAATCAATAGTCACAGAGAACTATACAACTGCACAAAGGTTTCTAAGGCAGGTAGACTCATCCTCGGTCATGGTTAACGCATCAACAGCATTCGCTGATGGTTTTGAGTACGGGTTGGGTGCTGAGATAGGCATCAGTACTGACAAGTTCCATGTACGTGGTCCTGTAGGTCTAGAGGGATTAACATCGCAAAAATATATCGTCCTTGGTGACGGGCACACTAGAAACTAGCAATGAATATTGATGAAGCACTTGCCGTTTTTTTGAGAGGCGCTGACGAGATACTGCCTATAGAAGAGCTAAAGAAAAAGCTCTCCAAAAATAAAACACTAAGGGTAAAGGCGGGCTTTGATCCAACAGCACCTGACCTACACCTTGGCCACACAGTACTAATCAACAAACTCAAACAGATACAAGATATGGGTCATGAAATATTGTTCTTGATTGGTGACTTCACTGGCATGATAGGTGACCCTACAGGCAAAAACACTACCCGCCCACCGATGTCAAAAGAGCAACTCCTTGAAAACTCTAAGAGTTACCAGGAACAGGTATTTAAGATTCTCGATAAGGACAAAACCACCATCATGTTTAACTCAGAGTGGATGGAAAAGATGAGCTCAGCTGATATGATCAAATTGGCATCACAACAGACCGTAGCGAGGATGCTAGAACGTGACGACTTCTCCAAACGCTACAAATCAGGACAGGGCATATCGATTCATGAATTCTTGTACCCACTAGTTCAGGGTTACGATTCAGTAGCTATGGATGCAGACATGGAGCTTGGTGGGACTGACCAAAAATTTAACCTATTGATGGGTCGAGAGCTGCAAAAGCAGGCAGGCAAAGAGCAACAAGTAATACTAACTATGCCTATATTGGAAGGCCTAGATGGTGTACAGAAAATGTCGAAGTCTTTAAACAACTATATCGGTATCGATGAGGCTCCAGATGACATGTTCGGTAAGATTATGTCTATATCGGATGAATTGATGTGGCGCTACCTCGAACTTTTAAGTTTTGAGTCTCTAGAAACCATTGATTCATGGAAAAAAGAGGTAGAGACTGGAGGGAACCCAAGAAACATTAAATTTAGACTCGCCAACGAAATAATCACCCGCTTTCATGATAGCGATGCAGCCAAACAGGCTCAACAAAACTTCACCAACAGGTTTGCAAAGAATCAGATTCCTGATGATATGCCAGAATTCAACTTCGATTCGGGTACAAAAATTGCCAACCTACTAAAAGACGCCAATCTGGTTAGCTCAACATCCGAAGCATTCAGGATGATTAAACAGGGAGCGGCAAAGATGAATGGTGAAAAGATAAGCGATAAAGACCTAACTCCTGAACCTGGAGAGGCGGTATATCAAGTAGGCAAAAGAAAATTCGCCAGAGTAACTATCTCTTAACTGCAAAATACAAAGTGATATAATAGTCAACCCTGGGGATGACATGGCTTCGACGAGGAGTTGGATCTCAAGGACGCATGCCGAGAATAAGGATAACTCGTAAAAATTCTCTTTAAAAAAGATAGTTGCAAACGAAAACAACTACGCTCTAGCTGCATAGCTAGCCGTCCCTTAGGGGTTGTCTGTACTTTTAAGATGACGGTCGCTCACAGACTCGCTAGGATTATTTTTTCAGGGTAATTCGGTTAAAACTTAATCTGAAATCGCACTAACATCCCTGATGGCCGGGTGGTTAATTGCTAAACTAATAGACCAAGCTAAGCATGTAGACTTCTTGACTGAAGGTTTTCGGACGCGGGTTCAATTCCCGCCATCTCCACCA
>DQME01000176.1 GCA_015659815.1 Gammaproteobacteria bacterium
AAGGGGATTGGCCAGCCTCTGCCTTTAATTTGCTATCATCAGGAGAGGGGTGATAGCTACCCATAGTTCCTTGTATATGCATATTTTCATATTGAATACATGCTGTGTACCTTTCTTGCGCTAGCCCTACTAAAAACAAACCCTATAGAAATACCTAATATGAATGCAATTGTGGCTATTAGTGCTAAGAAATCTGTACCGTAAAGTGAATCATTCTTACTTTTCAACAAAGATAAGCGCTTTAATAGTAGGGCATTACTTTCAACTGAGTTACTTAACTCTTTTTGTAGTGTGCTTACTGTTGATTTTTGAGCCTTAGATTGTTTGACTTCTATATTTAGTAATTCAATCTCATTTTGCTTAGATCTTAACAAGTTGTCCTTTCTTTGTGCAAGCTCTGTTTTGTCTCTAAGGTTGGTCTTCAAAACAAGTAATTGGTTTGACAAGTTGTCTGCCAGAGTGTTCTTTAATGGTTTGTCGCTTAGGTAACGTGAAACCATCCAACCTTGGTAACCTTTGAATTCTACTTCAGACCATCCAGAACTGTTGTCTTGTAATAGGTTTACCTCAGAATTAATGGGTACATAGGTAACAATATTGTTTTTAGCGAACGAAGCATCAGAACGCATCGGTATTTTGATATTGTCATCCACCCATAAGGCGGATGATGCAAATACATTCGACGATAACATAGCCAAGAGGAGGAGCCTGTACATTTTGAAGAATTCTCCATTTACTAAAAACAATGACCTAAGTTTAGTTATTTGATAATTCTGTTAGGTGTTGAATTGGTTAAGATTGTGTGAAGTTTGTGTGAAGTTAGTTTGAGAATTAGGTTTTATAAATTACAATACACATCAAACAAACTAAATTATATTTATCAATGAATAACATATTAATAGTTGAGGACGAAAGAGTAACCGCCGAAAGTATCGTTTTTGCTCTTGAGAGTGACTCGTTCAGTGCTCACTGGTTGACATCAGGGAGAGAGGCCTTGTCATACATTGAGAGTAGTGAGGTTGACCTTGTATTGTTGGACATTGGCCTTCCAGACATTAGCGGTTTTGATGTGCTTAGAAAGATAAGAAAGAACTCAAACGTTCCAGTAATAATTATTACTGCCAGGGATGATGATGCAGACATTGTGCTTGGCCTTGAAGGCTTAGGTGCTGACGATTATGTTACCAAGCCGCTAAGTCCTAGGGTCCTAGTTGCCAGAGTAAGGGCGCAACTAAGGCACACAGAGCCTGAACCAATAATAAACGTTAACGAGCTATTCTCGATAGATGAAAACCTTCAACAAATATCCTTAAAGGGTAGCGTACTAAACCTAACTCTTGCTGAGAGTAAGATACTACAGCACCTTATAAACAACCCCAACAGGGTACACACACGAGACCACCTCATAGGTGTTATATGGGACCGACCTGTAGGAGCTGACACCAGAACTATAGACACTCATATTGCATCAATTCGCAGTTCCATTAATGAAGTAGACATTGAGAATGATTATATAAAAACTCATAGAGGGCTGGGGTACAGTTTAATCATATGAAATTACCTAGGCTAGGGATTGGATTAAAGTTATTCATTTCATATTTCATAATTAGCAGTGCCGTCGCTTGGGTTGTTTTTGAGCAAGTTTCAATGAGGATTACTAAAGGCATAGACCAGGCAGCTGAAGATGTTATGGTAGATACTTCCAATCTTCTAGCACAAATGGTGAGCCAGTTTATTTATTCTGATACCCTTGATGTTCCTAGGGTAAGGCTTACTATTTCAAACTACTTGAATCGCGAGCTTAACGCGAAGATCTATTCAGTCAACAAAAAGTCACCAAACCTGCATATTTACATAACTAACAACAAAGGTATTGTTATTTTTGACTCTAAAGGGCTATCGGAGGGCAAGGACTTTGGGGAATGGCCTGACGTTGAGAAAACTCTGTCGGGCAATTACGGTGCAAGAACTAGCTCATCTAACCCTAACAACTTTAACCCTACAAGTGAGCAAAAAGCATTGTTCGTTGCAGCTCCAATATATAACGATGACCAATTATTCGGTGTACTAACAGTCATCAAGCCCGTTAAGGACCTTAAACCGTACATAATCGAACAGCGTAGCGAGCTTAAATTGTTTGCAATCTTTCTTTTTCTTTTATCGATACTTTTTGGAGCCGGGGCAAGTTATGCAATAACAAGAACCACAAACAAGCTGGTCAAGTACACCACCCAACTATCCAAAGGCAAAAAAGTACAGGCCCCAAAGATACGCCAGATAGAGTTTGCTGAACTTACTAGTGCAATTGAGAAGCTAAGAACAGACCTAGAGGGTCGTGAATATGTTGAGGAATACATTAACACAATGGCACACGAACTTAGAACCCCAATCACTGGCATCAAGGCTACCGCAGAGAACTTACTCATGCCTATGACTGATAAGCAAAGAAAACGCTTCATTGAGAATATCTTAGACTCAAATAACAGGATGAATTTGTTGGTAAACCGACTACTTGAATTATCTCGAATAGAGAGGCGAGATGAGCTTGTAGATGCAACAAATGTCGACGTCAAAACCTTAATAGAAGAAGTAATTAAAGTCCCTACCAGGACCGATAAAATCACTTCCAAGAGTATCATCCTTAATTATGAAATCGAGAGAGGTTTTAGTGTAATGGTTGAAAAGTTGTTGGCAGAGCAGGCCATAGGCAACATTCTAGACAATGCCATAGACTTCACCAAGGATGGGTCTACGATAACCATAAAGGTTAATGAATCCAACAAGACTATCAATATACACATACTGGACCAAGGCGAAGGTATGGGGGAGCACGAAAGGAAGCAACTCTTCAGACGCTTCTTCTCATCAATAAGGCCAGGCACTGGAAAGCGTGGAAACGGCTTAGGACTGCGCTTCGTGAAGAAGATAATGGACCTTCATGGTGGCCACGTTATTCTTAAAAATCGCTTCATGGAGGATGGTGCTGAGGCGATACTGAAGTTTCCTATAAATGTATAAACTATTTCTCTATTGAATCATCAACATCGCCAGACTCTAATTGCGACTCCATAGCCTCTTCAGCAATAACCTCCATCAATACGGCTCCTGGCCTGTGTGGCATTACCTGGAATTGAGTTTGGTCTTCCTCATCTGCAGCCTCTTTCGTAAATATCATTTTCAAGATAACCACAGCTAACAATAGATGCATCACACCAATTAATGCGTAAAACCCGGACAAATTAAACAATTCCAGAGAGTAAGCCATAGCTAAAGGGCCAAACATAGCAAATACACCAAACAGCATATTAATTGTACTGCTAGCACCCATCATCTGTTTTGGATCTAGCCTGTCATTTGCATGTGCGACTCCTAAGGAGTAGAGCGGTAACATAGATGATCCTATAAAGGCACTCATAAACAAATATGAGGTATAGCTAGTTTCAATAACATTCATGACAATGCATACAACTGTAACGACGCATGCACTATAAAAAATAACCCATCTGCGATCTACCTTATCAGAAATCCAGCCCAAAGGCCATTGTGCCAGGGCGCCAAACGCAATAAATACTGACATAAATATTGCTGTCTCAGTTACTGAAAGTCCTGCCTTTACTGCAAACACTGCACCCATACTAAAAAACGCACTGACAGCAACTGCGCTAAGCGCGATTGTGAACACACCTGAGGTTGAAACTCTATATAGAGTAGCTATCCCTAGCGGCTCATTGTGCTCAATCTCGGGAGCGTCTATACTAGGAATAAGTACAGGTATTAAGGAAATAGATAGCAAAACAGAAGTAAGAATGAATAGACTATATCCCATTGGATCATCCAACATTAACAAACCCTGACCTAGAGAAAGTCCAAGAAAAATTACCGCCATAAATATTGAGAATACTTTACCCCTATTGGCATTATCTGCTTTAGCGTTTAACCAGCTCTCAACAATAATGTTCACCCCAGCAATACAAATCCCTGACATAATACGCGTAAAAAACCAGACAGAAGAATCTATAAAAACAATCTGAATAAGTATTGCTGTTGATGCTATAGTTGCAAAAACTGCATAAGCACGTATATGGCCAGACTGTTTTACGATCTGTGGCGCAATGTATGCTCCAATAAGTATTCCTATAGGATAGCCAACCATAATCCAGCCAATAGTTGCAATTGAAAACCCCTCAGCGTCAGCCCTCCAGCCGCTCAGCGTTCCTTGCAACCCATTACCCAGAGTTAATATAAAGATTCCCAAAAATAATGGCCAACATAGTCTTAAAACATTGCCTGACATATATAATTTAACCCTGTATCAAATTGCAAAAAAAAGACGCATTTTATAGCATTGCTGGGATTATGCAATACAATTATGCTAAAGTGTTGTTTTATGCAAATTATTATCCAAACAAATATAATAAAAACATTAATTATGGCATCAATATTTGCATTATCTTTCAACATTCAAGCTGAACTACAAGTTGACAACAAGGCTCCTAATTTCAGTCTACAGGACCAGGAGTTGAATTACCATTCACTTAGTGACTATTTAGGTAGATGGGTTGTGCTATATTTTTACCCCAAAGACGACACCCCAGGGTGCACCACCCAAGCCTGCGGCATAAGGGACGCTCAAAAGCAAATAATTTCCACCAAGGCGGTTATATTTGGAATAAGTCTCGATAGCGTAGAGTCTCACAAAAGGTTCTCAGAAAAATATCAACTACCCTTCTCTATTCTGTCTGACCCTGACGGCAAGGTGGCTGATTCGTATGACTCCTTACGTAGTTTATTTTCTTTCAAGTTGGCTAAACGAAATACTTTCATTGTTGACCCTAACGGAAGAATTGC
>DQME01000191.1 GCA_015659815.1 Gammaproteobacteria bacterium
ACTCTTTAATGCTTGTAGATCTGCATATTTAACCGCCAATGAACTATCTGAACCCTGGTATCTTATATAGACTTTATCCGAACAAATAAGGTGTTTTACTCTAAATCCTTGCGATTTCATTTCATCAATTCCTTGGGACCTTAGCGCTTCGAATTTATAATTTAGCGACTCTATTAGGCCGCCCTCTAGAAGAGACCCAATGGCCATATCATTGATCGTATTTGAGTCCGCAAGTCCAATACCGTATGCTGATAGTACTCCAGCGTAAGGATGAACATATATTCTTTTCATGCCTAGGCTGTCTGCAACAAGGCATGCATGCTGTCCCCCAGCTCCGCCAAAACATGCAAGAGTGTATTCACTGACATCATACCCTCGCTGTACAGATATCTTTTTTATTGCATTTGCCATACTTTCAATAGCAACATAAAGAAATCCTTCGGCAACCTCTATAGCTGAAACCGTGTTATTAGTCGTGTTGGAAATTTTCTTAGCAAGAATCTTAAACTTTTTCTTGACAATATCTTCATCGAGCCTTTGATTGCCGTTTGGTCCAAACACTTTTGGAAAGTATTGTGGACTTATCTTTCCCAGCATTAAATTACAGTCTGTAACTGTTAATGGGCCACCATTACGGTAGCATAAAGGGCCAGGATTTGCACCTGCTGAGTCTGGACCAACACGATAACGAGATCCATCAAAACTTAGAATCGAACCTCCGCCAGCAGCGACTGTATGGATTAACATCATTGGAGAGCGCAATCTTATGCCTGCCACCTTTGTTTCTAAGGTTCGCTCATACTCACCCCCAAAGTGGGATACATCTGTTGAAGTTCCCCCCATGTCAAACCCAATTAGTTTTTCAAATCCAGCTTTCTCGCCTGTTTTTACCATTCCAACAACGCCACCTGCAGGGCCAGACAATATAGCGTCCTTTCCTTGAAAGAAGCGTGCATCTGTTAGGCCCCCATTTGATTGCATAAACATCAATCCGCCTTTCTGGTTGGCAGTACTTCCTAGTTCACGTTGAACCTGACTAACATAGCGTCGCAATATTGGTGATAAATACGCATCAACAACCGTAGTGTCGCCTCTGTATACTATTTTTATTAGTGGGCTGACATTGTGACTAACTGATATCTGTTTAAATCCAATACTCTCTGCTATCTGTTTTAACTGGTTTTCGTGCTCATGAAAACGATAACCATGTAAGAGTACGATAGCTATTGAACGATAGCCCTCATCGAAAGCTTTTTTAAACTGTATCTTTGAGCTATTTTTATCTAATTCTTTTATTATATTGCCGTTACAATCTACCCTCTCATCAATCTCAACAATGTCACTATAAAGCATGTCTGGAAGCTCTATATCAAGTACAAATAGTTTAGGCCTTTCCTGGTAGCCTATACGCAAACAGTCCCCAAACCCTTGCGTTATTGCTAAAAGTGTTTTTTCGCCTTGTCTCTCCAATAGGGCATTTGTAGCAACCGTTGTACCCATCTTAACTGCATCAATTTTAGCCATTGGAATGCTCTCATTAGGTTCCAATGACAGTAGGCTTCGTATACCCTCAATTGCCGCATCTTTGTATTGGTTTGGATTTTCCGATAAAAGTTTACAAGACGAAATCCTGCCACTCGGATCTTTAGCAATAAGGTCGGTGAAGGTGCCTCCACGATCAATCCAAAATTCCCACCCCTCTTTAAATTGCTTCGTATTTGAGTTCACTAAAGCCTTGTTATATAATTAGAAAACGTATATAAATTATATATAAATTGTATTTATAAAAACCATTAACTTTTATAATATCAATAAAAATGATTATTTCCTAGAAGGATTTAAACTGTGTATGCTCGGTGTGATGCTAATTTATTAACTTAATCTGCAGTCCACTGTTCGTCAGTAAGTTGGGTGTTGTCTGAAAACAACTTAACATGAAAAGTATCTCCGCTTTTAACTATACCAACGCCCTTTGGGGTCCCTGTCATTACGATATCTCCCTCTACTAGATTCATAAATGAAGTAATTTCATTTAATACCTCTAATGGCTTGTTAATCATAAGCTCAATGTTGCCAGATTGCTTCATAGTGCCGTTTATTGATAACTGAAAAGATAAACTGTCTAAAGATTTAGGTAACAACACAAATTCACTGAAAAGAGCTGCACCATTAAATGCTTTTGCACGTTCCCAAGGCAGGCCTTTTTTTCTTAACTCTGTCTGCAATAATCGTTTAGTTAAATCCAGCCCGACCCCTACACCTATGTAATTACCTGCGCCATAGATAAAACATAGCTCTGTTTCATAATGTAACTGCTCATTATGGTGAGAACTAAGTTTACTGGTAATTGCTGAATTGGGTTTAGAAAAAATAACTACTTCGTCAGGTATTTCATTGTTAAGCTCTTCAACATGTTCAACATAATTCAAACCAATACAAACTATTTTTGATGGTGAGTAAGCCTTATTGCCTAATTTTATAGTTTTCATATTTATCAGAATAATCTTACAAAATTATGGTCTATATTATGTGCATTTTTATCGCTATATAGAGAAAGATTAGTTATGAAGTGGGCTTGCTGAAATGTCTTTTTAAAATACCCTTGTCTTCCAACCTTTGTTCATATTCTGCAATATTCTTAACAAGTTTTTTATCATAAAAATATATTGCCAATAAACATACAACTAGGAATAGTAACACAAGTATAAGTAACGTTGTTTCGGTCATTTTGCCTCCAAATGTTTAGCTAGGTTTGCCTCAAATTCATGTAGCCTTTTCCAGATTGATCTCAATTCAGTTATCGTTGTCCAGTTATGCAGAAATAGTGCAAACCCATCATGTACTTTACTAAATGCGTTCGATACTTGCACTAATACACCTAGTGTTATTACGCCAGTAAACAAGCCCGGACCCATGATAAGGTAGGGCGCAATAATCATGAATTGATCATAGAATGTCACCCAGCAATCAAAGTAACCATAATGCAGGTATAAGCGCTGGTTATTAAATCTTATACCTAAGAATAGCTCTGATAATGTGTCTGACTGTGCATAGTTAGCCTTGTCGTCCTCACCCAACACTAAATCTTTTCTGAACGCTGCTTCTACTCGCTGATTGTTGTACTCTAATCCGGGCAATTTCCACCCAACAAACCAAGACAGAACCAGCCCTCCCAATGAAATTAACAGAGTTAACCAGACAAGAGAGCCCTCAATATCTCTTATTATAGGAATGTCTACTTTGTCACTGAAGCCATATAAGATTGGAATGAACGCAATTAAAGTCATGATTGAACGTATGACCTGTAATCCCAGCGACTCGATTAATCTTGACCATCGATTACAATCCTCCTGTATTCTTTGACTTGCGCCCTCTATCTCTTGATCAACTGCTTGCCATTTAGGTATATAGTTAAATGTGATCGCCTCTCTCCACCTCAAGCCGTAAATCCTGGTAAACCATCCAGTAAAAATAGCCAAAGCAATATAAGGGAATGCTATTACTGCAAATGAGGGTGTGCCTTCAAATCCTGTTAGGACATACTGCAATGAAACCAACTGGTCATATAATTGTGAAATTCCTTCTTGTGGCTTATCTACATAGTCTGTTGCGTTTTGAAGGAGGTCATAAAACTTACCATACCATTCATTGATTGCAACCGTCATTTGAACTTGCATCCAAAGAGAGACAATCAGAGCTAATGCTCCGCCATATGCCCATAAGGCCCATTCTTTGGATTTATAAAATGCTTCAATCATAACTTTATTTGGTTATTTTGGTTTGGCTCGTTTAAATACTTTAATAATATTAAGGTATTTTGTTTTTTTAGATATATTAAATACCCTTAGAACTTTATACCCTCTATTTCAGCTATAGTATGTATATCTTTATCTCCACGGCCAGAAAGGTTAATAATAATATGTTTATCTTTGGGTAACTTTTTTGCCAGCTTGACACCATATGCGACGGCGTGTGCAGACTCTAAGGCTGGGAGTATGCCCTCAATTTTAGTAAGTAAATGAAATGCCTCTATAGCCTCATCATCAGTAATTGAAACATACTTAGCTCTCCCAGTATCTTTTAGGTATGCATGTTCCGGACCAACCCCTGGATAGTCCAAACCAGCTGATACTGAGTGGCCCTCAATTATTTGGCCATTCTCGTCTTCCATTAAGTAGGTTCTATTGCCGTGCAAAACTCCAACACTACCGGCACACAAAGGCGCTGCATGGGCAGTAGGGCCTTTTTCTATTCCGTAGCCAGCAGCCTCTACACCGAAAATTGAAACTGATTTATCATCAATAAAGTTATAGAACAGCCCAATGGCATTTGAACCTCCACCAACGCACGCAACCAAAGCGTCTGGCAATCCTCCGACTTGTTTGTCAAACTGCTCTTTGGCTTCCTTGCCAATAATGCTTTGGAAATCTCTCACCATCATTGGGTAAGGATGTGGGCCAGCAACTGTACCGATAATATAGAATGTATCGTCTATGTTTGTTACCCAGTCACGCATTGCCTCGTTTAATGCGTCTTTTAATGTTCTTGATCCAGACGACACTGGTACAACTTTTGCGCCAAGTAGCTTCATTCTAAACACATTTAGGGATTGGCGAGCTACATCAACTTCACCCATATATACAACACACTCCAGCCCTAATCTTGCAGCCACTGTTGCAGTTGCCACTCCATGCTGTCCTGCACCTGTCTCAGCAATAATACGAGTTTTCCCCATGCGCTGTGCCAATAAAGCCTGGCCAATTGTATTGTTAACTTTGTGTGCGCCAGTATGATTCAAGTCTTCGCGCTTAAGATGTATTTGGGCACCGCCTAATTTATTACTCAGGTTTTGTGCGTGGTATAAAGGTGTAGTACGGCCAACATAGTGCTTTAAGTCATGTTCAAACTCAGCATTAAATTCTTCATCATCTTTATATTTCTCGTAAGCTTGCTGCAACTCTGTAACAGCAGTCATCAAAGTTTCAGCTATGAATACACCGCCATATTGTTCGAAATGTCCTTTGTCGTCTGGAAGAGAGTAGCTCATTGTCGCACCTGATGAATGAATTGTTTTATTTTATCAATATCTTTTATCCCTTTTGAACTTTCAACGCCACTTGAAACGTCAACTGCATACGGGTTCACCTGCATAATTGCTTCTAAAACTGTTATATGGCTTAGGCCTCCAGCAAGAATAATTGGTAGGTCTATATCTACATTGGCAAGAGACCAATCAAAGCTCTCTCCTGTACCTCCATAGGCATTCTCATTGAATGCATCCAACAATATGCCGCTTGCTTTAGAGTATTCTGTTGCTTTTTTTATAATATCTGTATGCTTGTTAACACGTAAAGCTTTAATATAGGGCATACCATATTGCTCACAATCACCAGGACTTTCATTGCCATGAAACTGCAGCGTATCAAGCGGCACTTCGCACAAAACCTCGTCAATGAAGTCTGGTTCAGAGTTAACGAACAATCCAACACGATTAACGAAAGGAGGCAAAGAATTGACAATGTTGACAGCAGTCTCAACTTCGACATTGCGAGGGGATTTATCGAAAAAAACTAAACCAATAGCATCAATACCAAGTAATGCTGCCTGTCTAGCATTTTCTGCTTGAGTAAAACCACATACTTTTATTTTCATTATTATTTAATGCCTTGTCTCGTCTATAGCTTCACTAGCAACCTGCGCTCTAATTTTATCTTGGTCAACCCACCACTCATTTTCAGTTAACAGGTCCAGTGCGCCTGATAATTTCTTTAAAAAGACTTCTGGCTTATCTAGCTCAAGCGTCTTGCGCCAAAGGTCAAATGAAGATTGGTCACTTATAAGAGAATGCTTATCCGCTACACTTGTTAACATTTGTAGTGAAAAAAAGGTTAGGTCGTCATCCTTGCCACAGCGGACTGATGTTATGTAGTGGGCTACTGCAGCAGCCACTGCCCTCGTATCTGCCCCCTCTGGTGACTCGTCTATCAAGTGTTGTATCATAGCAACTGTAATTTCTGGGTCTATTGGAAAGATTACGCCCAGCCAGATAGCGTGAGCTAATGCTTTCAATGATTCTGGTCCCTCGGATAAGTACATAACATCACAAGACTCAACAGCCAACTCCCATAGTTCTGCATCGTGTGCTAAATTAAACGCTTCAGAAGCCTTGGACCATGCGTCAGAACCTTTGTAACGTTCGACCTGTATTCTCCCAATCTCGAGTAACACTTTTATACGTTCTTCTACAGGGGAGGTTTTATCTTGACCTAAAAGTTTTCCTTCAAAATACTCTAGTCTGGCCTTCAACTGTTCTTCATTCGCATACACGTCTTCAGAATCATCCCCATCAAAAACATCTTGCCCTTTGTTTAAATATTTAAATCCCATAATATTAAATTAATAATTAATAAAAGGCAGCCTCTAGCCTGTCTTCCCAATTTTCAGGTGTGTCTCCATAGTCAGGCTTTACGTCCATCCTAAAGAAACGCTCTGATCCTGTCTTAGCGATTGACTTTATAACTAAAACCAAATCTTCGAATGATTCTATATCGGTATATGAAATCATAACTTCGCTTAACAATAACATTTAGACAGCCAAAGTACAAATGATTAGTATTTTACACTGGGGGCGTATAAATTGTTTCAGATCAGGCTAAAAGTATAAGGTTACTAGCTCTTATTAGAGGCTTTAGTTTTTTTTCGTTTTGAAGCTTTGGCTTTGATTTTGCCTGAAATAGCCTTCTTGCACTCTTCAATAGTTAAATCGTCTGGCTGCTTGTCGCCAAAAAATTTCTTAATTGTGATATTTTTTTGCCCTTTCCCGCGCTTTTTACCATTCCATATGTAGGGACCAAAACGCCCATTTAGTACTTGAATATCTGAACCCTCAAACGTTTTAATTGTACGCTCGGCATCAAACTTTTCTTTCGCTTCAATAAGTAATAGCGCCACCTCTATGGTTACCTCTTCAGGTGTATGCTCTTTTAGAGAAACATATTTATTACCGTACTGAATATAAGGCCCAAATCTGCCATAGTTAGCCTTTACTTTCTGACCATCAAGAGTTTCTCCAATATGTCGAGGCATATTAAAAAGCTCTAGTGCATCTTCTAGTGTTATGCTTTCAATGTCTTGGCCGGAACGAAGTGAAGCAAAAACAGGCTTCTCTTCATCATCCTGAGTTCCAATCTGAGCAAACGCACCATAGCGCCCAAAACGCACGCTTACAGGTTTGCCTGTCTTTGTATCATCGCCCAGAATGCGCTTGCCATGAGTTTCGTCTCTAGATATTTCTTTAGCTAGTTCTATCTGCTCATGAAAGGGGTGATAAAAATCCTTAACTACACTTTGCCAAGCAACGTTCTCAGTGGCAATCTTATCAAAACTCATTTCTAAATTTGCTGTGAATTCATAGTCAACTATGTTGTTAAAGTTCTTTACTAAAAAGTCATTCAGCATGTACGCTACGTTTGTTGGAAATAATTTATTTTTCTCCGCACCTGTATTTTCAGTTGCTACTGACTCAACTACCTTATTGTCAATAATTTCTAATAACTTGTATTTACGCTCACGTCCGTCTCTTGTCTCTTTAGATATGTAGTTTCTATCTTGTACAGTAGTCACCATACTCGCAAAAGTTGAGGGCCTGCCAATACCCATTTGTTCAATCTGTTTTACTAAAGATGCCTCTGAATATCGAGACTTTGGCCGTGAAAAACTTTCCCTAGAGGAGCAGCTAGATAGCTCCAATCGATCTCCTGAACTTAGCTTTGGTAGTAGCTTGTCGTCAGTAGACATATAGTCATACACACCTAGAAACCCAGGAAATAATAAAACCTCGCCACTAGCAACAAAAGATTCTTCTCGGTTCGAAATGTTTGTATAAATTTTAGTTTTTTGTAGCTTTGCATCACTCATTTGTGAAGCTAGTGTGCGCTTATATATAAGTGAGTATAGTTTAGATGATTGCTCATCAAGCCCAAAAATGTTTGGCTTAGTTAGGTCGGTAGGACGAATAGCTTCATGGGCCTCTTGGGCGCTAGCGTTCTTGGTTTTGTAACGCCTAAGATTGTGATAGTCTAGGCCAAATTGTTCAATAATTTGTGTCCTGGCTTCATCAATAGCTATCTCAGAAAGGTTAAATGAATCTGTCCTCATATAGGTTATTGCGCCATCTCTATACAGATGTTGGGCTATGGACATGGTCTGTTTAACTGAAAACCCTAACTTTTGAGAGGCCTCTTGTTGCAGCGTTGAAGTGATAAAAGGTGGCTTTGGTGATCGCTTAGAAGGCTTTTCATCAATATTAGAAACTGTTAGTTCGGCACCAATTAGTGCATCTAAAAACTCTGAAGCCTCAAAGTTGGTGCTAAATTCTTTATCTAGTTGTACATTAATAATTTCTTCAAAGTTATTTACTAATTCTGCTTTAACTTTGAATGAGCATTTAGGAACGTGCTTAGTTATTTCCCTCTCTCTTTCAACAACTAGCCTCACTACTGGAGACTGAACCCTTCCAGCCGAACGGGCACCTGATATCTTGCGCCAAAGTACCGGTGAAATCTCAAAACCAACTAGCCTGTCAATAATTCTACGCGCCTGTTGCGCGTCTACAAGATGTAGGTCAACAGTTCTTGGGGATGCCACTGCATCTGTTATTGCTTGCTTTGTTATCTCATTAAAAACAATTCTTGGTGTGTCAGATGGTAATTTTAGTGACTCTAGTAGGTGCCAGGCTATAGCCTCACCCTCTCGATCCTCATCAGTTGCTAGGTAGACAGTGTCTGCACTTTTGACCAGTCTTCTTAATTCAGCAACTACTTTTTTCTTGTCGTTACTTACAATATAGGTTGGTTGGAAATTGTTATCTAAATCAATGCCCATATCTTTTTTTGGCATATCGCGAATGTGGCCAATACTTGATTTAACCGTAAAGCCTTTGCCTAAAAAGTTTTCTATTGTTTTTGCTTTTGCTGGAGACTCAACAATAACAAGGTTTGTTGACATTATTGGATGGTATGGTTGTCGTCAGAGAATACGATAGACTCGAGCCACTGGGCTGAAATCATTTCATCTGAACTATTACCTAAAACCATCATAACTACCCACTTTAGATCATCCAAAGTAATACTGGAGTCGCCCAATGACATTACTTGATTTATGACCATTTCGCGCTGACTTGCGTCAAGTTGGCCAACGTTTTCCATGAACAATAAAAAGCCACGAGACTTTGCATCTATTTTTAATTTTTCTTCATCGCTATAAATTCTCATGCCACCATTTGTAGTGTCAAATGGCATAAATTTACCGTCCTGAAGTGTTGCAATATTTTCCAGCCAGTTTAAGGCTTTATCGATTTTAACAGTTTCAAATCCAGCCTCAGAAAGATGTGCCTTTAATGCTGTATCATCAATCTGATTTGCCGAGTCTTGCTCTGACTCTTCGAAAAGGTAATCGAACATGTAAGTTAAAACGTCTAGGATATTATTAGTCATAATAAATTATTTAGTTAATATAAGGCATGGAATGTGTGTTAATCAAATCAAGCTCTTGAGTAATTACTTGGGGACATAAGGCGTATTTTTCAACCATCTAGTAAACCATTATGAAATAGTAACGTCTGTATTTTAATAGGATTAAGGGATTTATACTTACATTTTTTAGAAAATGATTGGAAATCTATCCTAATTATCAAGGAGTAAAGGCTAAACGATGAACCAAAATAACTATAAAATTTATTCATTGTGTAGCTCCTTTTTAGACAAATTAATTAGGACACAATCTTTGCTGTTGCTTTGGGTACAGTATAACTAATATTTTAATTTTGATTAATAAATAAATATTTATCTTAATAAATAATTTTGTTTATTATAAATAGCACTATTTAGAGAGCGTAATTTTAATTATAATTACCTCAAAAAGGAGTCAATATGTCAATACATGAGGTGACTCATCCTTTGATACGCCACAAAGTGGGCTTACTTAGAAAGTCAAACATTAGCACTAAAGCCTTTAGAGAGCTTGCTTCAGAAATAGGCACTCTTTTGACTTATGAGGCTACCTCTTCTTTGCCAACTGAAGAGGTTGAAATAAACTGCTGGTCTGGGCCTATTAAGACTCAACAGCTGTCAGGAAAAAAAATTACCGTTGTGCCTATTCTTCGTGCAGGTATAGGCATGCTTGATGGAGTCCTTAACGCAATCCCAAGTGCCAAGATTTCAGTTGTCGGACTGTATCGTGATGAACAGACCCTAAAGCCAGTTACTTATTTTAAGAAAATGGTGGCAGATATTACTCACAGAAAAGCTATGATTGTCGACCCCATGCTGGCCACAGGTGGAACCTTGGTTGCTACCATAGAGATGTTAAAAAATGAAGGCTGCAATGATATTACCGGTATATTTTTAGTGTCGGCACCTGAGGGGATAGCTAATGTAAAAAAACATCACCCTGATGTTGACATTTACACCGCTGCAATAGACTCTCACCTTGATGAGAATGGTTACATAATTCCCGGTCTTGGTGATGCCGGTGATAAAATTTTTGGAACAAAATAATATAGCGATTATCTTGCTGAAAACTTGTTAATGAAGTATTGTATGTGTTAATTATTCTAATACTTATCAAGTAAACACATTTGATAAGTTATGGTAAAATTGCACGCTTTTATTGGCAAATATATATTATGAAAAGAACATTTCAACCAAGTGTATTGAAGCGCAAGCGCACTCATGGGTTTAGATCAAGAATGAGTACTCGCTCTGGTAGAGCTATTATAAATGCTCGTAGAAAAAAAGGACGCAAACGTTTAGCTGCTTAGCAACTATGAGCTATAGGCTAACCCGCAACAACAGAATCAATAAGCCCTCAGATTATAAAGATATATTTAATACAGGGCAGGCCGAAAAGGGCAAGTATTGGACAGTGATTGCTAAACCTAGTGACACTTCAGTAGCGCGCATTGGTATAGCAATTTCAAAAAAATACTGTAGACTTGCTGTTAATAGAAATCGTCTAAAAAGACTTGCTAGAGAAGCCTTCAGGCAGTCTAAAGATAGCTTAAGAAGTCTTGAGTGTGTAATCTTGTCTAGAAGATATAGACAAACCAGCAACTCTGAACTGTCAAGAGATCTACAAGCGTTACTACAGAAATTTAGTACTTCCTAATGCGTTACCTGTTAATTCTTCCTATAAAGTTTTATCAGCTATTTGTTAGCCCTATTTTGGGCACGAATTGCAGATTCTCCCCAACTTGCTCACAATACTCCGTAGATGCTATTAAAGAATACGGATTCTTTAAAGGTCTGAAGTTAAGCATAAAAAGAATTGGCAAATGCCATCCATGGCATGACGGTGGTTTTGACCCTGTACCAAAAAAATAACAATATAAATAAATTAACTTATGGAAAATCAAAAACTTTTTCTCCTCATCGCCATATTTCTAACCGTCTTTTTACTTTGGGATAAATGGACCTTTAAAGGTGCTCCCAGTGTATCTAACAATACTATCGAACAAACAGATGTGCCCTTAGTTAGTATCGAAGAGCCGCTCCCTGGGTCTGACGTTCCAAACTTTACGGTTGAAGATGTTAACTTTACAATAGAAAAACAAAATTCCTCAGAAAAGCTGCCTTTTACTACAGTAAAAACAGACATGTTGACGATAGAAATTAGCCATAAGGGTGGCGCAATACAGAGCGCCTATCTTAATAAATACCCTAATGAGCTCGGAAGCCAAGAAAAATTTCAACTTCTAAGTAATCAAAATGGCTCTATTTTCCGAGCTCAAAGCGGGTTAACCTCACATGACAAGTCTTTGCCAACTCACTTATCTTTATTTCAATCACAAAGTTCCGTCTATGAGTTAACGAATGACTCTTTAAGCGTTCCCTTTACATGGACAAATGGTAACGGCGTTCAGGTCACTAAAACTTACCATTTTAATAGAGGCAGCTATATAGTTGGATTGAGCTATGTAATTCATAATAACACTAACAGTCCTATTATAACTAAGAGCTATGCTCGTCTAGAGAGGGAGTCATTAGATCAGTCCAATATGATGATGCCTACCTTTACTGGCGGTATTGTTTATGATAAAGAATCTAACAGTGTGCAAAAAAATGATTTTGAGGACTGGAATGATTTCGACAGTAGTCTTGAAGATCAAACTGTTGGCGGCTGGATGGCTATGGTTCAGCAATATTTTGTTGCCGCATGGATTCCAAACCAGGAAGAAACACAAAAATTCTCTGCATCAGTTGTAAATAACCTATATAAGCTCACTGATGTAAGCAAACAAATAACAATTAATCCTGGAGCAAGAGCATCTTTATCTACTCACCGCCTTTATGTTGGTCCAAAAGAATATGGCAATATTGAGAAGGTCGCAAAAGGACTGAACTACTCTTTGGATTATGGCTGGTTGGATATTCTAGCCGACCCATTATCCTGGATAATTCACAAGGTTAACTCTTTTGTAAATAGCTGGGGCTTATCAATCGTAATCATAACATTTATGATTAAATTAGTGTTCTATCCGTTGTCTGAAAAATCATATAGATCTATGGCAGGAATGAGAAAGCTTGCGCCAAGATTGGCAAAAATTAAGGAGAGTTATGGCGATGATAGACAAAAAATGGGCCAAAAAACCATGGAGCTATACAAGAAAGAAAAAATTAACCCGGCCTCTGGATGTTTACCTATATTAATTCAAATACCTGTATTTATAGCTTTTTATTGGATGCTTTTAGATACTGTAGAATTAAGACAAACATCTTTCCTGTATTTGCCAGACCTATCTGCACAAGATCCATTGTATATTTTGCCTTTGATTATGGGGGCTTCTATGTTCATCCAACAAAAATTGAACCCACCACCTGCAGACCCAATGCAGGCAAAAATTATGATGTCATTGCCGTTCGTGTTTACTGTCTTTTTCTTATGGTTCCCTTCTGGACTTGTTCTTTACTGGGTAATAAACAACGTGCTATCTATAGCCCAGCAGTGGACTATTAATAAGCGCATCAATGGATAGAAATGTAAAAAATTTCTACATAAAATGAGACATTTCATTATCTACAGTCTGCAGTGTCCATACTAAATAATAAGGATGAGTACAGGCGATGGCGCGATGAAAAGCTATCGAGCACTAAATGCAGTATTGGTGAGTGTTTAATTGACATTATTGATCCCTTTAGTCTATCTAACTCAGAGAAAGAACATATACTCGGGGTTTGCTCATCCAATAACTTTGCACTGTTTCAATTAAAACAACAACAAAACATTGTTGAGGCTATTATCAGTGTTAGCCTACAGTTGGGTTTAAATAATTATGACCAGCACTTATATGCACATAGCAACGGTATAGCTCATATAACTAAAAGTGAGAACAATAATCAGGCTAACTATATACCTTACACAAACAAAGCTATTGGATGGCATACAGACGGTTACTATAATGAAGACGCTAAACGTATAAGGGCGTTCACACTCTTTTGTATTAACAAAGCGCTAAGCGGAGGTACCAGTGAATGGATGGACCACTGTATGGCTTACATACTTCTTAGGGAGGATAACCCAGATATTGTACAAGCTTTAACACATCCGCAGGCTATGTCAATTCCTCAGCATGAGATTGGTGGCAATGTTCGTAGGCCAAAATCTACAGGCCCCATTTTCTTTATCGACGACAATACATCAAAATTATCTATGAGATATACCCAGAGGAAGAAAAATATTAATTTTTTAGATTCTAACGAAGTGCTAGAGGCTGTAGAGTCTCTTGACGAGTTATTACGTTCAAACACTGATTACCATTTCAAACTTTTGCTTGAGCCTAACCAGGGCATAATTTGCAACAATGTTATTCACAAGAGAGATGAGTTTATTGATGATGCTAAAAACCCTCGTCTGCTTTTAAGAGGTAGATATTATGACCATATTTGAAGTCAGTGCCGTGGTTGCAAGGCCTATCTAGGCTATTAATAGATATTGGCTATCTCGTAATATATAATAAAACAATGTTTACACAAAAAGAAATATATATAAAGGCTAAACAAATAAAGCTAATTATTTTTGATGTTGACGGAGTACTAACAGATGGCGGTATATATATATCAGACGATGGCTCTGAATTTAAGCGCTTCAATTCGCTAGACGGACATGGAATCAAGATGCTTACAGAATTTAATATTGAGCCAGCCATTATTTCTGCCAGGTCTTCAAAAAGCGTAGAACACAGAATGCTGAAGTTAGGGGTAAAGCACATATACCAAAACCAAAATAATAAGCTCGTTGCATATAATAAATTACTAAAAAACCTGTCTCTAAAACCTGAGCAGATAGCCTACATGGGAGACGACGTGATTGACTTGCCGGTTATGTCAAAGATAGGACTTCCAGTTGCCGTTTCAAATGCACACGAATTAGTAAAAGAAAGGGCCTGTATTGTTACCTCTAATGCTGGAGGAAATGGAGCTGTAAGGGAAGTCTGTGACTTATTACTCAAGTCTCAAAACCTTTATGATAAAGCAATTAATAGGTATTTAGATTGACTGAATTCCAAAACAAGTGTTACTCATATCTAAAAAATAATGTGCCTCAAGGAAAGGTAACAACCTACTCTCAACTTGCAAAACTAATTGGCCACCCTAATGCGTATCGTGCTGTTGGAAGTGCAATGAATAAGAACCCGTTCGCACCAGAAGTGCCTTGTCACAGGGTAGTTAAGTCCAATGGTGAGATTGGTGGTTTTGCTGATGATTTAAGAATAAAAATCGAACTTCTAAAGTCGGAAGGTGTAGAAACAATTGATGGTAAGATAACCAACTTTAAGAAGTGCTTGTACATTCCTTAGCCCTTTAACAACTAACTATATAGGCTATTATTTACCCTTCCCTCTCATTTTAGAAATCATTTGCAGTTGAGCCATAGACTCTGCTAATGCGGCCTGAGTAGATGAAATATCAAAGCCGCTATCGGCGTTTGCCATTGCTTCTTCGGCGCGCTGTTTTGATTCAAGGGCTTTAGACTCATCTAGATCATGAGCCCTTATTGCAGTATCTGAAAAAATAGTAACCACATTTGGTTGCACTTCGACAATACCACCTGAAACATAAATTGAATCAACACCTTGATCTGTTTCAACCCTAACCTCTCCGGGCTTAAGTGTAGATAATAGTGCCATGTGTTTTGGATAAATACCTATCTCGCCAGTAGATGCGGGAGCAAATACACAGTTTGCATCGCCAGAATATAGCGACTCAGTTGCACATACAATATCGACGTGTATTGTTGACATTTACGAGCTCTCTGATGCTTTTTCTCGCACCTCATCAATTGAACCGGTCATATAAAAAGCCTGTTCCGGAATGCTGTCCAGTTCACCATCAAGGATTGCCTTAAATCCACTAATTGTATCTTTAAGTGATACGTACTTACCTGGCGCCCCTGTAAATACCTCGGCAACAAAGAAAGGTTGGGATAAGAAACGCTGAATTTTACGAGCACGAGATACTGACTGTTTGTCTTCTTCAGAGAGTTCGTCCATACCCAAAATAGCAATTATGTCTTTTAGCTCTTTATACCTCTGTAAAACTCCTTGAACTCCCCTAGCAACATCGTAATGCTCTTGTCCAACTATAAGCGGGTCTAGCTGTCTTGAAGTTGAGTCTAGAGGGTCAACAGCAGGATATATTCCTAACTCAGCAACCTGTCGTGATAATACAACGGTAGCATCAAGGTGGGCAAAAGTTGTTGCAGGGGACGGATCAGTCAAGTCGTCTGCAGGAACATATACAGCTTGAATTGATGTAATAGAACCTTTCTTAGTAGAAGTAATCCTCTCTTGTAATGCGCCCATTTCAGAAGCAAGTGTTGGTTGATATCCTACTGCCGAAGGCATACGACCCAATAATGCAGAAACCTCAGTACCTGCAAGGGTGTAACGATATATGTTGTCAATAAAAAGTAGCACATCTCTACCTTCATCACGGAAAAATTCAGCCATTGTTAGCCCTGTAAGAGCAACTCTTAGTCTGTTTCCTGGTGGCTCGTTCATCTGTCCGTAAACAAGAGATACCTTATCAAGTACGTTTGAATCCTTCATCTCGTGATAGAAATCGTTACCTTCACGAGTTCGTTCGCCTACACCAGCAAAAACCGAATACCCTGAATGTTCAATAGCAATATTACGAATAAGCTCCATCATATTAACAGTTTTTCCAACACCGGCACCGCCAAAAAGACCCACTTTTCCGCCTTTAGCAAATGGACAAATTAGGTCGATTACCTTTATTCCTGTTTCTAAAAGTTCTGCTGCTGGAGCTAGCTCATGATAATCTGGTGCAGGTCTATGGATTGCCCAGTCAGTTTCTTGGCCAATATCTCCGGCATTATCAATTGGTTCTCCAAGCACGTTCATAATCCTTCCTAGTGTTTTAGTTCCCACGGGCACCATGATTGCCTGGCCAGTATTTGTAACATCTAAGCCTCTCTTTAGGCCCTCAGAACTACCCATAGCAATAGCACGCACTACGTTGTCTCCCAACTGCTGTTGAACTTCCAAGGTTAGTTTGGTCTTTGTAACAATTAACGCATCATAAATTTTTGGGATAGCGTCTGCTGGAAATTCAACGTCTATTACCGCTCCAATAATTTGTGTAATTTTTCCTGTAGTCATTTTGGTTCCTCTTCTATAAACTCTAAACAGCAGCAGCGCCACTAACAATCTCAGAAATCTCTTGAGTGATTGCAGCCTGTCTTGCCTTATTGTAAACTAACTCTAAATCTTTCACCATGTCCCCCGCGTTATCAGTCGCACTCTTCATAGCTATCATTCGTGACGACTGCTCGCAAGCAATATTTTCAACTAACCCCTGATATACAAGGGCCTCTATATAGCGCATCAAAAGAGCATTTAAAACATCCTCTGCTTCCGGCTCATAAATATAGTCCCAGTGGTGGTCCATACCATCTGCTTCAGCAGCAACCATAGGTATAAGCTGGCTAACTGTTGGGGCTTGGGTCATTGTATTTTCAAACTTATTATAGGCAACTGATAACTTCTGTATATCTCCTGCATCATAACCATCCAACATCACCTTAACTGTTCCCAATAAGTCGTCAAAGTGTGGGGTGTCTCCTAGATTAGACGTAGTTGCTTTGATATCCAAGCCAAAGTTCTTGAAAAAGCTTGTAGCTTTCTTTCCTATGGTACAAATATCAACATTAACACCTGAGTCTTGGTACTCCTTTATTTTAGTCAAAACACTTCTAAATAAGTTTGTATTTAGTCCGCCGCACAGTCCTCTATCACTCGAAATTATAATAATGCCCACACGGTCAAGTTTTTCCATTTTTTTCATATATGGATGTTCAAATTCTGAGTGTGCATATGCCAAATGCCCAATCACTCTGGAAATTTTTTCAGAGTAAGGCCTTGAGGCCAGCATTCTATCCTGAGCCTTCTTCATTTTGGAGGCTGCAACCATTTCCATAGCTGATGTTATCTTCTGAGTATTTTTAATACTCGAAATTTGACTCCTAATTTCCTTTCCTGATGCCATTATTTACTTACCAAGTGTGGTTTGCCTTGAAGTCATCTATTGCGGCTTGAAGCTCTGCAGCTATATCGTCACTCCAGTCTCCAGTTTTATTAATTTTTGCAAGCAAGTCAGACTGGTTTGAATTCATATATGCAATTAAAGCTGTCTCAAATGCCACCACTTGGTTTACTTCAACGTCATCTAAAGACCCTGAATTAGCAGCGAACAATGAGGATGCCATCTCTGCAACTGATAGTGGTGAGTATTGATTTTGTTTCATTAGCTCAGTTACTCTTTGGCCTCTATCAATTTGTGCTTTAGTTTCTGCATCAAGGTCTGATGCAAACTGTGCAAACGCAGCTAGTTCTCTGTATTGAGCAAGATCCAAACGAATTCCTCCTCCAAGCTTTTTAATAGCTTTAGTCTGTGCTGCTCCGCCAACACGAGAAACTGAAAGTCCTGCATTAATAGCGGGACGAATACCCGCATTAAACAAGTCGGTTTCCAAAAATATCTGCCCATCAGTAATCGATATAACGTTCGTAGGAACGAAAGCTGAAACGTCTCCGCCCTGTGTTTCGATTATTGGAAGAGCTGTAAGAGATCCGGTTTGCCCTTTGACCTCACCATTTGTCAACTGTTCTACATAGTCCGCATTGACACGTGATGCACGCTCAAGCAAACGAGAATGTAGATAAAAAACGTCCCCGGGATACGCCTCACGGCCTGGCGGGCGCTTAAGTAGCAGTGAAACTTGCCTATAGGCCCACGCTTGCTTGGTCAAATCATCATACACTATTAGTGCGTCTTCTCCTCGGTCACGGAAATATTCAGCCATGGCGCATCCAGCATATGGCGCAATGTATTGAAGCGCGGCTGAGTCTGATGCACTAGCAATGACTACTATAGTGTTTTGCATTGCTCCGTGCTCTTCAAGCTTTCTTACTACTGCCGCTACAGACGATGCTTTCTGGCCTATAGCAACATAAACACACTTTACTCCTGTATCTTTCTGATTGATAATGGCGTCAACTGCTACAGCAGTTTTCCCAGTTTGACGATCACCAATAATTAGCTCTCGCTGCCCTCTACCAATAGGAACCATAGAGTCAATCGCTTTAATCCCTGTTTGAATAGGTTGATCTACAGATTTACGATCGATAACGCCTGGTGCGATGACTTCTAATGGGCGTGAAGACTTAGTTGAAATCTCTCCCTTCCCTTCCAAATCTCTGCCAAGAGGATCTACTACTCTGCCAAGCATTTCTTCCCCAACAGGTACTTCCATTAATCTGTTTGTGCACTTCACCGTGTCGCCTTCAGATATGTGCAAATAGTCTCCTAATATCACGGCTCCAACACTGTCCTGTTCAAGGTTAAGTGCCATTCCAAATGTGTTCCCAGGGAACTCCAGCATTTCTCCAAATTGAACGTCAGCTAAACCATGAATACGGACAATGCCGTCGCTAACGCTTATTACAGTTCCTTCAGTGCGAGCCTCTGCTGCAAAGTCAAATCCCTGTATCTGTTTTTTAATTAAATCACTAATCTCACTTGCGTTTAATTGCATAACTATTCCTCTTTATAAAATAAATTAATTTATTGACAACTGCATATTTAGCTCGTTAACACGAGCCTGTATTGAAGTATCAATAACTTTATCGCCATCCCTGATGACAACACCACCAACCAAACCTGTGTCAATGAAGGTATCTACACTAACTCGTGCATCGTACTTATCAGATAACACATTAACAATTCCTTCTTCCTCTTTAGCGCTAAGTTTATAAGCGCTGACAACCTGAAACGTCTTGGAGTCACTAGTAAGGTTTACGCTCTTTTCAAATAGGTCCAAAATGCTTGGCAGCGCTTGAGTGCGGCCATTTTCTAATAATATATTAACGAATGACTCTTCCTCAGAACTTAGGTCTCTATTCATTATTGCCCCTAGAAGGCTTGAGATAGACTCCACCTTGCTTGATTTTGTTGTGCTAGGCGAGGCGAGAAAGCCTTGCATAGACTTATCGCTAACCAGTTGAACAGCAGCAACCAAAACCTCTTTCCATTGTGCATGACTATTATTCTGCGTAGCAATTTCAAATATTGCATTAGCGTAAGGTTTAGCAATAGAGACTAGTTCCATATTCTACGGCCTATAATGTTTGTGACAACTTATTAAGCATATCTTGGTGTGCCTTAGCATCAACCTCTTTCTCCAACACAGAGTTAACGCCCTGCATTACCAGTGATGAAACCTGTCCCTTAAGCTCGTTTCTTGCACGAATAACTTCTTGATCAATGTGTGCCTGTGCTTGGGTTTTAACCTTGTCTGCCTCTTCAACTGCTACATTCTTAGCCTCATCAACCATGTTGGTTGCCTGTTTGCCGGCATTAGCTATAATTTCAGCGGCCTGGTTTTTAGACTTGTCTATTAGTTCTTGCGCTTTTTGCTGAGCTTCAGCCTCTTCTGCAATACCACGCTCAGCAGCAATAAGGCCGTCCTCAATACGTTTCTTTCTTTCTTCCATTGCGACCACTATTGGTGGCCATATAAACTTCATGCAAAACCATGTAAACATTGCGAACATGATTAACTGCCCGAGCATAGTCAAATTTATATTCATAACCCAAACCCTATTAAGTTAAAAGTTTTAAGCACAAAAGGCATAAAGCTTCGTTTTATTATACAAGTAGCGCCTGTCAACTCTATCTTAGCCAGCTACTGCGAACAAGATGTACATTGAAATTCCCACTGCAATCATAGGAACCGCGTCAACTAAGCCCATAACAATGAACATCTGAGTTCTTAGCATTGGTATAAGCTCCGGCTGCCTTGCTGCGCCCTCTAGAAACCTTGCGCCCAAAATTCCAATTCCAACAGCTGCGCCTAATGCGCCTAAGCCCATTAAGATTGATCCAGCTAAAAATAATATACTTGTTTCCATTTTTTTTCTCCTATTATAAATATTAAAAATTATTGTCTTAAATACTACTTAGTGTTCTTTTTGGTGAGCCATATCTAGATATACAATCACAAGCGTCATAAAAATAAATGCCTGTAGTAATACAATTAAAATGTGGAAAATCGCCCAAGGCAATGATAAACTCCACTGAATCCAAAACGGCAATAACGCTATTAAAATAAATATCATTTCGCCTGCATACATATTGCCAAATAGACGCAACGCAAGTGAGACAGGCTTCGCGATTAAGTTAACTCCTTCTAAGAACAAATTAAAAGGCAGCATGAACTTACCAAAAGGATGAAACATCAACTCTGCTGCAAACCCACCCGCTCCTTTCTCTTTTATACTGTAGTACAGAATAAGTAAGAAAATACCTATAGACATTCCGAAGGTTGCATTAGGGTCAGTGGTTGGTACAACCTTTAGATATTGAACTCCTAAAATGCTAGCTAAGTGTGGCAACAAATCAACCGGCACAAGGTCCATCGTGTTCATTAAAATTATCCAGATAAAAGTAGTTAAGGCTAGCGGCGCGACCATCATATTTTTGCCGTTAAAAGAGCCTCTAACATTTTCATTAATAAAGTCAACAATACTTTCTATGAAGTTTTGCACCCCAGAAGGGGTCTCTGTTGTCATTGTTTTGCCAACACGATAGAATAAGAATAAGAAAGCAGCCCCAAGCACAAAAGAGAATCCGAGAGTGTCAACATGGAATGCCCAAAAGCCCATATCTTTTGCCTCGGCTGCATTATGCGCCAAACCCCAGCTTCCGTCAGAAAGCCTGCCGTAAGTTAAATTTTGTAGGTGGTGCTTAATATAGCTACCAGAAGTCAATACTTCGCCTGCTGCTGACATTATATCTGTTTAACCTTATCTATTAAATATCCAACTTGTCCCAATACTAATCCCAGTATCAGCTCTCCAGCATTAAGCTTGAAAACCAATAAACCCGTCAAAGTTAGCACTACTAAAACCGCCATTCGCATAACAACACTTGCAACCATCATACCGACACTTGCCTGGGCGCTAATAGAGTCTCCCCTGTCTTGTCTTTTTGTGTGCCTGCTGATTAAAACAGTATTAACAAAACTAACTATACCGCCATAGAGCGCAGAGACTGGCCCGCCACTATATATATAGAAATATACTGCAGCTAAAATTACGCCAAGCAGCTGCATCTTTGGCCACTTACGAAACCCTGACACAAGCACAATTGTTTGCTATAACACTCAAAACCTCGAATTATACAGTCTGAGTTATATTTTTTTCAAATAAAAAATTACTTTTTTACCATCTGAAATATAAAATAATTCAACCTACTTAATCAGCAACAATATAGCCGCATGTTATTTGTTGGTTGTTTATTAAATGCTGCTTCTTATATTGGACTATTAGCATCAGCTTGTATAACGCTAATATTCTGGTTATTTTATGCGCTTTTTTGGATCATCTCTGCTGCAGCCTTTCGAGCTTTTTCAGTTATAGTTATACCGCCAAGAATGCGAGCGACCTCTAACACTCTGTCGTTCTTCGATAACTGCTCTACCGTAGTACTGGCTCCGTCACCCTGTTGTACTTTACTTACTCTAAGGTGTTGGTGTCCAAATGAAGCTACCTGCGCTAAGTGTGTAATGCAAATAACTTGATAGTGTTGTGATAATTCTTTTAATTTATGTCCAACCACCTCTGCAATAGCACCACTTATCCCAACATCTACCTCGTCAAATATAAGTGTTGGCGCGTATTCACTGTCTGCGCTAACTACAGAAATCGCTAAAGAAACTCTAGAAAGTTCGCCCCCTGAGGCTACCTTTTTTAGTGGTTGTAACGGCTGACCGTCGTTAGTTCTTACTAGAAAATCTACTGACTCCGTTCCATTGAAGTTTACGCCTATTGTCTTTTCAGTTAATTTAGCCTTAAATTCACTTCCTGGCATTCCTAGTACTTGCATAGCGCTTGTTACTAGTTTTGACAACTCACTTGATTTAATCAGTCTTGCTTCTCTTATTTTTTGTGCTAGTAGCTTATACTCATTTTCATATTTTTCTTTTTCTTCCTTTAGACGATTAACCATACTGAAGCCTATTTCAAAGTCCCCTATAATGGTTTTTATGCCTTCCCTTATTCTCAATAATTCACTAATCTTACAGTTGTGTTTACGGGCAAAACCGTGCAACTCAGTAAGTCGCTCCTCTAGCTCAGCGGTAGCCTGTTCATCAATTGTAATAGAGTTTAAATAGCTTGTTAAAAAATATATACATTCTTGTGATTGCAGATGGGTGCTCACTAAAAGATCGTTTGTCTCTTCAAGTTTATTATCAATTGCTGAGGCCTGTGAAAGCTCGTGAGATAAGCTTTGTAGCTGTGAGCTAGGCCCAGATTCATCCTCCAGTTTGTTTAATATACCTCCAACCATTTCAATCAGGTTATTGGAGTTTGAATTAACCTTATATTCGCTCTCAATTGAGTCAAGTTCTTCTTGTGTTAGTAACGCGTCATCTAATTCTTTTAGTTGGTGTTTAATGAGTTCTTGATTTTCTAACTCAGAGTTTTGATTTGTTAGCAACAACTCAAGGTTCTTGCTAGCCTTTTTGTACTTTGATACAAGATAATTTAACTCGGAAATTTCTTGACTTATGCTTGCATAGTCATCTACAAGTTCAATCTGCTGGTGTTGCCTCAATAAAAGCTGATGCTCATTCTGGCCATGGATGTCGATTAATAATTCTCCCAGCTGCCTCACTGTTGACAAAGGAACACTTGAGCCGTTTATAAATGCTTTGGAGCGTCCATCAACACCTATAACTCTTCTTAAAATACATTCACCATCATCGTCGAGGCCCTGTTTTTGTAAGTATGATTGTATTTTTTTGTTTCTCTTAACCTCGAAAACAGCGCTTATTTCTGCTTTGCTTTTCCCGTGTCGAACTACTGTTGAGTCTCCTCTAGTTCCAAGAGCAAAGCTTAGGGCCTGTATTAGGATTGACTTACCCGAGCCTGTCTCTCCAGTTACAGAACTCATACCTGTTTCAAATGACAACTCAAGGTGCTCAACTACAGCCAGGTTTTTCACAGACAATTGGGCTAACATTTCTTATGCGATGGCATAAACTACAGCTCTTTACTCCAGTGCAACTTAGAACGAACAATTTCGAAATAATCATAGTTTTTAGGATGAAGTAAATGCACAAAGTTATCGTGTTGTCGCACACGTATGTCCTCACCAGGCTCTATGTCATATGAGTTCTGTCCATCAAAACTTACTGATGCGCCATCTTTGGCTTCTCTAATCCGAATAACAATGTCTCTATCGCCAGGAATTAATAGCGGTCTATGGCTCATTGTGTGTGGGCATATTGACACAAGCCCAATTGCATTAACCCCCGGGTGCATTATCGGCCCGCCACTTGAAAGCGAATAAGCTGTTGAACCTGTTGGTGTGGTTACTATTATTCCGTCTGCTCTCTGAGTATTTACAAATTTATCATCAATATAAATTTCGAACTCTATCATTCTTAGTACGTCTTTACGGTGCAGTACAACATCATTCAATGCTAAATTACTGTTTAATAGGTCGCCTTCTTTTTCTATTTGACAACTTAAAAGGCAGCGCTCTTCCTTTGTAAATTCGCCAGAAAGAATCTCGGTCACAATATCAAACATGCTGTTAACTGAAACATCTGCTAGAAATCCAAGGCGGCCTAAATTAATCCCCAGTATTGGGATGTTTTTATCTACAAAAGTGCGGGCTGTGTTTAATAACGAGCCATCTCCACCAACAACTATTACCAAGTCAGACTGCTCAGCAATTTTATTCGTTCCAGTAACTACAGTTACGCCAAGGCCTTCAATAAACGCGCTTAACTCAATTGCAGTTTGTTTACTGTTTTGGTCATGTGGCTTTGTAACGATACCTATTGTATTAAACATATTATTAATTAGCTAGAAAACAGCTGTTGAATTATTTAAAATGGTCACTATATACCCAATCAGGCATTATATTTATACTGTCGCTACAAATATACATTAATTACGCAGCAAAATGACAAAAAAGAAAGCAAAAGATAAAACCACAACAAAAGCGAAAAATCATACCGATACCGTTAAACAAACTAACAAAAAAGGTGATGACCTCCTAGCTCAACTAGAAGACGCACAACAGTCTGCAAAAGACAGTTGGGATAAACTACTACGCTCGGAAGCGGAAATACAAAACCTTAAGAGAAGGAACGCAAAGGATTTAGAAAATGCTCATAAGTTTGCACTTGACGGTTTCGTCAAAGGACTACTCGAGGTTAAAGACTCTCTTACAATGGGCCTAATAACTGCGAAAGAGGATAGTGCTACAGTTGACCACATTGTAGAAGGACTAGAAATGACTGATAAAGTATTCATGTCGACCATGGAAAAGTTCGGTGTTGTGGCAATAAACCCAAAAAACGAAGTCTTTAATCCAGAGCTCCATGATGCTGTAACTATGGTACCAATGCCAGAAATGGAATCTAACTCTGTACTTGAAGTGGTGCAGATTGGGTTTACCCTAAATGGTCGACTTGTTAGGCCCGCTATGGTTGTGGTGGTTCAATAATAAATACCACACTTCAAGTATGAAAGGTTTTGTGGGTTTGTTCCGGCTAGGTTAATAACATATAATACCAATTATGCTTACTACTGCAAAAAACATGGGGCGATTATTTTTATCTTTCGTCTTAATTCTTATATCTACTAGCGCACAACCTGAGAACGAATTATTGCCTGCTGATAAAGCTTTTGCATTTAAAGCAATAGTAGTTGATAAAGATATATTGCTAGAATGGGATATTGCCGAAGGATACTACCTTTATAAAGAAAAAATTATAGTCTCTTCTGACTTTTCATCCCAGTTAGGCGCTGCCAAATTTCCCGACGCAGAAATAAAGGACGACGAATTTTTTGGTAAAATTGGCACCTATCGTGACAGCGTTATTGTTGCTGTTCCTGTACTAGAAGGGAACGCCAAGTCTATTATTTTATCAGTTACGTTCCAAGGTTGTGCAGATTTGGGTGTTTGCTACCCACCAATTACAAAGTCTGTTGCTCTTGACATATCTAGCGCATACCCATCTATGCTTCCCGGAAGCAAGCCAACAAAAGCTCTGGGCTCTTCTTTGTCTACAGTAGTTGTTGACTCTGACCCTTATTCTGAACCATTACCAGCAGACGAAGCCTTCTCTCTTTCTGTTGTTGCAATAGACTCAAGCACCCTACTAGCGACATGGGATATTCATAACGACTACTACCTCTATCACGACAAGTTTTTTATTGATGTCGAAGGTGCCGAATTTGGTGAAATTGATTTTCCAAAAGGCAAGATCAAGGATGATGATTTTTTTGGAAAAGTTGAAATTCACAAAGGAACTTTTGAGGTTGAGATCCCTTTAACAAATATAACAAAACGACAGATAACTTTTGTTGCTAAATATCAAGGCTGTTGGGTTGGAGGGGTTTGCTATCCGCCTCAAGAAAAAACTTTTGAATTGCTGATGCCTCCTGGAACAATCGACAGTAACAGTTTTTCAGGCTTGGAAAACAAAGCGGATAAAGGGTTTTCCCTTTCAGATGCACCTGAGCAAGTCGAGCTTAGTGATACCGATAAGATTGCTGCCCTTCTGCAGCAGGACAATGTCCTTTGGGTTTTGGCCAGCTTTTTTGGGTTCGGCTTATTGTTATCCCTAACACCCTGTGTGTTCCCAATGATACCTATACTGTCTGGGATTATTGTAGGTCAAAAAGAAGAAGTGTCTACTAGAAAGGGTCTTGTCATGTCTGTCGTGTTTGTTTTGTCGATGAGCATAACTTATTCTTTTGCGGGCGTACTTGCTGGATATTTTGGTGAAAATTTACAGGCTTTGTTTCAAACCACATGGGTGCTAGTGCTGTTTAGCTTGGTGTTTGTTGCGCTTGCATTCTCGATGTTTGGGTATTATGATATCCAGTTGCCAAAAAAGTTACAAAATAAGATTGCCGGCATCAGCAACAATCAAGAAAGCGGGCAATTGCTTGGTGTCGCCATTATGGGCTTTTTGTCTGCACTGATTGTTGGGCCTTGCGTAGCGCCCCCTCTCGCTGGGGCCTTGATTTATATTGGGCAAACTGGCGATGCACTACTAGGCGGCATGTCTTTATTTGTTATGAGCCTTGGAATGGGCGCACCTCTACTAGCTGTTGGTGCCGGCGTAACTAGACTACCAAGAGCTGGCGTCTGGATGGACAATATTAAGCATGTGTTTGGTATCTTGATGCTTGCCGTAGCAATATATTTGCTCGAAAGGATAATTCCTTCTAATGCCACTTTAGTGCTTTGGGCTATACTACTAACTGTTTCGCCAATTGCAATGGGAGTTCTCGACTCAACAAATGCAACGTCAACCCCGTGGCGACGAATTTTTAAGGCCCTTGGTTTGATTGTGTTAGGTTATGGTGTTTTGATTTGGATGTTGGTTGCGCGTGGTGGTGGTGATATGATGAGGCCCCTTTCAGGTTGGGGTGTCTCAAGTACACAAACTGAACAAGTGCATATTAAGTTTGAAAAAATTAAAACTGTTTCCGATCTAAACCAATTTTTAGACAAATCTAAGAATAACACTCAATTAGTGATGTTGGATTTTTATGCTGATTGGTGTATTTATTGTAAAGGCATTGAAAAGAGGGTATTCCAAAATCCTCAGGTAGTAAATGCTATGAAGGGTGTTATTGCACTTCAAGCAGATATCACTGATCAAGATGCAGACGATATAGAACTAACATCAACACTTCGCGTCCCAAATCCGCCTGTGATTTTATTTTTCAATAATGGTATTGAGGTTCGCTCAATGCGCATAGTCGGAGATATTAATGCACAAGATTTTTTACAAAACCTTGAAAAGATATAAGTTTTATACACTACCTCTGTGTTTCTAAAATGTTCTCAAAACCTTCTAAATGCCGCTAACTTGGTGGTAAAATCTTTTTATTCACTAAATTAGGAGGTTTCAATGGATATTCGTAAAGTAAAAAAACTAATGGAGCTGTTAGAACAGTCTGGAATGGCAGAAATTGAAATCCATGAAGGCGAGGATTATGTTCGCATTTCTAGGTATGGTGATGCCCCGGTGTCCGTCCCAACTCAGTTAGCTCCAGTTATGATTCCTTCTTCTGGCTCTGATACGGTAGCTGAATCCTCACCACCTAAAGAAGCTGATGGTCATCCGATTATTTCCCCCATGGTGGGCACATTCTATTCAGCTGCATCTCCAAGTTCTAAACCTTTTATAGAGATTGGACAACATGTTAATCAAGGCGACACTGTATGTATTATTGAGGCGATGAAAATTATGAACCAAATAGAGGCAGATCAATCGGGCACAGTTGTTGAAATACTCAGCAGGGATGGTGAGGCTGTAGAGTTTGGACAAACTTTAGTTATCATAAAATAATTCACGTAAACAGGTTTGCCGAATATGAATAAAATAAACAAGGTTCTAATTGCTAATCGTGGTGAAATTGCTTTGAGAGTCCTAAGGGCCTGCAAGGAGCTAGGTATAAAAACGGTTGCTGTGTATTCTACAGCTGATAAGGATTTAAAGCATGTCAGGCTCGCTGACGAGGCTGTATGTATCGGACCTCCGCCTTCAGCTCAAAGTTACTTAAACATTCCAGCAATCATAAGCGCTGCAGAGGTAACCCATGCTGATGCTATTCACCCAGGATATGGCTTCCTGTCAGAAAGCGCGGATTTTGCTAAACGCGTTGAAGAGAGTGGTTTTATTTTTATCGGCCCAAGGGCTGAAAACATACGTGTGATGGGTGACAAGGTGGCAGCAATTGAGGCTATGCAGAAATCTGGTGTACCATGCGTGCCTGGATCAGATGGAGGCCTAGACGATAACAGTTCTAACAATATGTCGCTTGCCAAAAAGGTAGGCTATCCGATAATTATTAAGGCATCTGGTGGTGGTGGTGGTCGCGGTATGCGTGTTGTTGAAAAAGAGGAAAACCTGTTAGAGTCAATAGAGCTCACAAAAACTGAGGCTGAAAGTTTCTTCGGTAATGCAGAAGTATATATGGAGAAGTTTTTAACAACTCCTAGGCATATAGAGATTCAAATATTGGCTGACGAGCACGGTAACGCTATTCACCTAGGTGAGAGAGATTGTTCTATGCAAAGGCGCCACCAAAAGGTGGTCGAAGAGGCTCCTGCCCCTGGCATAGACTTAAAACTTAGGAATAAAATAGGAAGCATTTGCGCTGATGCCTGCAAGGCTATCAATTATAGAGGCGCAGGAACGTTTGAATTTCTATTTGAAAATGACGAGTTCTATTTCATCGAGATGAATACACGTGTTCAGGTAGAACACCCAGTAACTGAATTTATTACTGGTATTGACATAGTTCGTGAACAAATTAAAATAGCTGATGGTCAGGAATTATCTATTGCACAAAATGACATTGAGTTTAATGGTCATGCAGTTGAGTGCCGCATTAATGCTGAAGACCCAAACAATTTTATGCCGTCCCCTGGAAAAATTACCCAATATCACGCACCCGGAGGACTTGGTGTTCGAGTTGACTCACATATATATAACGGCTATACCGTTCCTCCGCACTATGACTCTATGGTCGGCAAGCTGATAACCTTTTCTGACACTCGGATTGGTGCGATAATAAAAATGCAAAACGCTCTTGACGAGATGGTAATTGACGGCATAAAAACCAATATACCATTACAAAGAAAAATTATGCAAAACAAGGTATTTCAAGAAGGCGGAATGAACATACATTACCTTGAAAAAATGTTAGGGGAGTCGCACTGATGCGATATTACTTTATGGCACACAAATAATGATTAAAGTTGGAATTATTGGTGGCACTGGTTACACCGGTGTTGAGTTGCTAAGGTTGCTTCACTGTCATCCAGAAGCTGAGGTAGTGGCTATAAGTTCGCGGTCCTTGAACGGAAAAAGGGTTGACAGCATTTTTCCTTCCCTTGTAAGCCTTTGTGACTTGATTTTTACTCTACCTGATGATGAATCTCTTTACCATTGTGACGTAGTTTTTTTTGCCACCCCACACGGGGTCGCAATGGAATCCGCTGGCGCCTTTATTGAAAAAGGCGTAAAAGTTATCGATTTAGGTGCGGACTTTAGAATTTCAGACGCCAAGGAGTGGTCTAACTGGTACTCGATGGTGCACACCCAGCCTAAGCTATTATCTAGTGCCGTATATGGACTGCCTGAAAGCAATAGGAACTTAATAAAAAATGCTAATTTAGTTGCCAACCCTGGATGCTACCCTACAGCTATACAGTTAGCATTGTTGCCCCTTCTATCAAATAAGTTGATTGACCTATCAAACATTGTCGCTGACTGCAAGTCTGGTGTTAGTGGTGCTGGCCGTGTCGCTAACCAGTCAACACTTCTTTCCGAAGCTGGTGAATCTTTCAAGGCATATGGTGTCAGTGGCCATCGACACTATCCAGAAATAAAACAGGAATTAGTGACTATGGCTGGATCTAATGTAGGCATAACATTTGTTCCGCACCTTGTTCCAATGATTCGTGGAATATTTGCAACATTATATGTGGACTTGTTGGATGAAAGTATTGACATAAGGCCATACTTTGAAAATACCTATTCTGATGAGCATTTTGTTACAATATTAGATGATGGCGTATACCCAGAAACAAGAAGTGTTAGGTCCTCTAATTACTGCCAAATATCTTGGCAAAAAATACCGAACTCGAGCAAGCTTGTAGTAATGTCTGTAATTGACAATTTAGTGAAGGGGGCGTCAGGGCAAGCAATACAAAATATGAACATTATGTTCAGCCTTGAAGAAGGAGCAGGGCTAAATCAAATTGGTCTTATCCCGTAAGAATATAGGAGAGAAAATGCACCCAAAAGAAGTTATTGAAGATGCCGATATAATTTTTAGCGACAGTGCTGCTAAAAAAGTATCTGACCTGATTGTTGAAGAAAAAAATAGCAACCTAAAGCTTAGAGTTTATATAACTGGAGGTGGGTGCTCTGGATTCTCATACGGGTTCACCTTTGATGAAAAAACCAAGGAAGGAGATAGCGGGGTTAACAAGGGCGGCGTTCAGTTGGTAGTTGACCCAATGAGCTATCAGTACCTTATAGGGGCGACCGTAGACTACCTTGAAGACTTACAAGGAGCTCGCTTTATTATTCATAATCCAAATGCAAAAACTACTTGTGGTTGCGGGTCTTCGTTTTCTGTGTAGCTATGGTTTTATATTATAAATAATTGTAGCGTATACAGTTATTTATAATTATTTAATATGCGTGCTAATGGTATAACTAATCGGCCACAAGATAAGGTCTGGCTAAACTTTTTTTGTTGGGCTTGATAACCCTTATCTTTTTTGTTAGTATATATTATGAGGAGAGATTATGATTGAATACATTCCAGGGCTAGCGGGGGTTCCGGCAACGGAATCTTCTATATCGTCGATTGACGGCGAGAAAGGGATTTTAGCCTATCGTGGATATCCAATAGATGAGTTGGTTGAACGCTCTTCTTTTGAAGAGGTAGCAATGCTCCTACTTGAAGGTGAGCTGCCTAGCAAGCACAAGCTTGAGGAATTCAAAAATATCCTTCATGAGCGATACGAGGTGAAGCGCGACATACGCTCAATGATGTGGGCAATACCTTGTAGTGGCCACTCTATGGACGTGTTACAAACAACTATTTCTGCAATGGCCACGTTTTACCCTGATGCAGGCGCGGCTGATCCAGACTCTGATTACACTCAAAACGCCCTTGTTAAAATTATTTCTAACATGAGCACCTTGGTTGCAATGTGGGCAAGAATTAGCCGTGGATATGATCCAATACCCCCGAGTAAAAACATGTCTTATGCTGAAAATTTTCTTTACATGTGTTTCGGCAAAACGCCTACTGATGAACTAGTAGAGCTTTTTGATGCATGCTTAATTTTGCATGCAGAACACACAATAAACGCCAGCACTTTCTCTGCTATGGTTACCGCATCTACCCTTGCAAACCCATTTGCTTCAATCTCAGCAGCTGTAGGAACTCTTGCAGGCTCTTTACATGGTGGGGCTAACGAGGATGTACTAAACATGCTTGACGATATCGGTGACTCTAAAAATGCTAGGAATTACATTGAAAAACGCCTTAGTAAAAAGCAAGTAATTTGGGGCATGGGACATCGTGAATACAAGGTCAAGGATCCAAGGGCTACCATATTGCAGAAAATGTTAAGTAGTTACATGAAAAAAACTGGTCAAAGTATGTCTAGAAGGTTTGAAACTGCTCTCGAAGTAGAAAGAGTTTGTGAAGAGCTACTTTCCGTAAAAGGCGTTTATCCGAATGTTGATTTTTACTCTGGAATACTCTATTCTGAAGTTTTCAAATTTACTAGAGAGCACTTCACTCCTATATTTGCAATGGCAAGGTCGGCTGGATGGTTGGCTCACTGGCATGAACAAGTATCACATAACAGAATTTTTAGGCCTACTCAAGTTTATACTGGCTCTGACTTTAGAGGGTACCCAAAATAATAAATACTAAAGATGGACAAAACCACACATTTCGGATTTAAGGATGTAGCTACAGATGATAAGCAAAAGCTTGTAAGAGGGGTTTTTGACTCTGTGTCAAACAAGTACGACCTTATGAATGATGTTCTTTCTTTTGGTGCTCACAGGCTTTGGAAATCATACACTACCAAATCAAGTAACGTAAAGGCTGGGGACACGGTGCTTGATATTGCTGGCGGTACTGGGGATTTGGCTATCGAGTTTAAAAAAATAACAGGTAAAAATGGTCAAGTAGTTCTGAGCGATATTAACTCTAGCATGCTAGAAGAAGGCAGAAAGAACCTTATAAATAACGGCATTTTTGGTGTTGATTTTGTGCAATCAAATGCCGAACTACTGCCTTTTAAAAGCGACTCATTTGACTGTGTAAGTATAGCCTTTGGTCTCAGAAATGTTACAAACAAAGACCTTGCACTTAAAGAAATGTTCAGAGTTTTAAAGCCAGGTGGATCACTTCTTATTCTAGAGTTTTCTAAAACAGACTCTGAATTGCTAAAAAAATTATATGACTTCTACTCATTTAATGTTATGCCCAAACTAGGAGAATTAATTGCTGATGACGAGGATTCTTATAGGTATTTAGCTGAATCAATTCGAAAACACCCTGATCAAGAAAAATTGAAAGACATGGTTTTAGATGCCGGATTTAGTTTTTGCGAATACCACAACCTTTCGGGCGGAATTGTTGCCCTTCACAAGTGCATCAAATAATTATCACGAATGCGGCTTTTATTTCTTCAGCAAGTAGTTAACTATATTATTACCTCAAGCGGCTTAGATATTGGAACCCTAAACAATAAAATTATTCGCTTCTCACTTGAAGACCTCCCACTAGATGTAGACTTTGTTTGCAAAAATAATAGAGTCTTTGTGCTTTCAGATGCTGGTACACCGGCCGATGTCGATATAAAACTTAAATCAACAGCGTTTTTGTCTATATTCAACGGTGAAGACATAACTGAGTTATTGAGAAAAGACAAAATAGTGATAAAAGGTGACGTTAAAACTGCTCAACTATTGGTAGACCTTCTAAACAAGGCAGACATAGACCTAGAAGAGGAGCTATCAAAATATACCGGTGACATTGTTGCTAACGGGGTTGGCAAAATGACTAATAAATTAAAGGCTATATCTTCTGACCAATCAAGTGCTATGGCTGCTATTAAAGGTTCATTATTAAAGCTTTTTGTCGCGCCTTCAAAGTCTAAGCGTTACAAAAACCAGCATATATAACCTTATGCGAAGTGTATTAAGATTTTTCAGCATTTCACGCGTACTAATAAGGTACAGGCTCGATTCTCTGATTCTTTCAACGCCTCTCTTGAAGAGCTTTAAGCCGCTACTGTATTTAATACCCTGGCATTACTTTCCTGTTAACAAATATACAAGGGGCGAAAGGATTAGACTAGCACTTGAAGAGCTTGGGCCTATATTTATTAAGTTCGGCCAGACGCTTTCTACTAGGAGAGACCTTTTACCAGACGATATTGGCGAAGAGCTTGCTAAACTTCAAGACAAGTGCCCCGCCTTTAGTTCTGAGCAGGCTAAACAAATTATAGAAGAGTCTCTAGGCAGTTCAACGGACAATCTGTTTTCAAGTTTTGACTTTGAACCTCTCGCTTCAGCTTCAATTGCACAGGTCCACTCAGCTACCACACATGGCGGTGACGAAATTGTTATTAAAGTGGTCCGTCCGAACATTTTAAAGCAGATCGAAAGAGACGTAGCACTCCTATACGTTCTGGCAGGGCTAATATCAAAACATCCTGATGGCCGTAGATTAAGGCCAAAAGAAGCTGTTGAAGAGTTTGAATATATAATTATTAATGAACTCAACATGATGACCGAGGCATCCAATGCTTCATTATTGGGTAAAAATTTTGCCACCTCAGACCTATTGCATGTTCCACGCGTTTATTGGGATATGTGCAGAGAAAACATTTTAGTGACTGAACGCATATATGGCACACCTATAAGCGATATAAGTACGCTCACAGAAGATGGTGTTGACTTAAAAAAACTGTCAGAAAATGGTGTAAAAATATTTTTTACTCAGGTTTTCAAACATAATTTTTTTCATGCTGACATGCATCCTGGAAACATTTTTGTGGGCACCGATGGCCAATATATTGGTGTTGATTTTGGCATTATGGGAACACTAAGCGATACAGATCAGTATTACCTAACAGAAAATTTTTTAGCTTTTTTTAATCAGGACTATAAACGCGTTGCAGAGGTTCACATCGAATCAGGATGGGTCCCTGAGGGCACAAAGCTAGTTGAGTTCGAGTCTGCAATCAGAGGTGTTTGTGAACCGATTTTTGAAAAGCCCCTAAAGGATATTTCTTTTGGTCAGGTTCTTTTGAGTCTATTTAAAGAGGCGCGTAGGTTTGATATTTATATACAGCCACAGTTGCTTCTGTTGGATAAAACTCTATTAAACATTGAAGGTTTGGGCAGAACACTGTATCCTGAACTTGACTTGTGGACTACAGCTAAACCGTTTCTAGAAAATATTGTCAAAGAGAAATACAACATGAAAAACACATTTGAAAAACTTAAAACCAAGGCGCCCGAAATATTAAAGGAGATGCCCGAGCTTCCATCTCTAGCAGTAAGCGCGTTAAAGCAGTTAAAAAACATTGACACACTTTACACTAAACAAACCAAAAGCATAGTTAACCAACTTCAAGACAACGCTAAAAAACAAACCTCTGCGATATTTTGTGGAAGTCTTGTAATACTGGCTGGTGTGCTTGCTATAAACTCATTATGGATTGCTAGCTCCGTAAGTGCTATTTTAGGGTTGTATTATTGGGCAAAATCTAGATAGCCATTGCACTTAAGACTTTTATTTAGGCATCTTTTCGGGTAAAATTACCCTTTGGTATATTTGGTCGCAAAATATACTGTTTCAATGTAGCATCCAATAGAGGATGTTTTTTTATTTTTTGGAGAGTCAAAATGAGTATTATAGTTAACGCAACAACAAGAGAAGACAAAGGCAAGGGTGCGAGCCGCCGCCTACGTCGCGAAGAAATGGTTCCAGGAATTGTTTATGGAGGGAAAAGTTCTCCGGAATCAATTTCAATCAACTTTCACGAACTAACACACCTTTTGGATGGTGAAGATGCCTTCACATCTGTATTGGACCTTGTAAATGGAAAAAATAAGGAGTCGGTAGTTATTAAAGATCTTCAACGCCACCCTGCAAAGAATATTATTACTCATATTGACTTTCTTCGTGTAGACGCGAAGCATGCAATTGTAACAATCACGCCTATACACTTTATTGGCGAAGAAGATAACGAAGCACTTCGTATAGGTGGCATGCTAAATAAATTTGTTGTGTCTATAGAAATATCTTGTTTACCGAAAGACCTTCCGCACGGAATTGACGTGGATGTTAGCGGCCTAGAGATTGGTGATCATATAAGTTTAACTGGCCTTACGCTGCCTCATGGTGTTGTTATTACCTCTCTGCAGCATGGAGACATCGAAGCACACGACCAGACAGTTGTTTCTGTCTCTGAGGCTAAGATTATAGAAGAAGAAGACATTGAAGGCATTGAAGGCATTGATGAGGCTGGCGGGGCTGAAGGCTCTGAGGACGAGTCATCTGAAGGCGATAAATCTGAAGGCGAAGAGCCTAGTCACTCTTAGTTTGTCTAAGATCGGCTGTATTTGGCCCGGATAGAATGGCGATTAAACTGATTGTTGGCCTGGGAAACCCTGGCAAAGACTATCAGTCCCATCGTCACAATGTTGGCTTTTGGTTTGTTGATGCCTTGGCAAAACTATACCCTGCAAAATTTAAGAATGACTCAAAACTATTCTGTGATCTTGCATTATCTAGCGTTTCTGACTTTCATGTTCGCGTCGTAAAACCAAATACCTATATGAACCGCTCAGGCCAATCAATTCAAAGTGTAGCCAAGTTTTTTAAAATTAATGTTGATGAGGTTCTGATAGTTCATGACGATTTAGACCTAGAACCTGGCTTTGCAAGGCTTAAATTCGGTGGGGGGCATGGAGGTCATAACGGACTTAGAGACGCTATTAAGGCTTTAGGGTCAAATGACTTTTACCGCTTAAGAGTTGGAATCGGACACCCAGGAGACAGCTCTCAAGTTTCAGACTATGTGCTACACTCTCCTGGGTCTTATGATTTGGGCTTAATACAGAACGCCCTAGTAGACTCTCTTAATGTTATTGAAAAAGTAGTTGCTGGCGAGAACGAATCAGCAATGAAAGCTCTGCATACAAATGAATAGTCGCTATTACTGGCATTGTTTTGCTCTTAGGTCTGCTTATGGGCTTTAAATGCGGCATTGTTGGCTTACCTAATGTTGGAAAGTCTACTCTCTTTAACGCCTTAACCAAGGCAGGCATTGATTCCGCTAACTACCCTTTTTGCACTATAGAGCCAAACGTTGGTATTGTGCCATTAAACGACAACAGGCTTGACCAGCTTGCTGCAATCGTCAGTCCTGAAAAAATACTACCGACCACTGTTGAGTTTGTCGACATAGCAGGGCTTGTTAAGGGCGCCTCCAAAGGAGAGGGCCTAGGAAATCAGTTTTTGACCAACATAAGAGAAACTGACGCTATTGTCCATGTAGTCCGTTGCTTTGATGATGATGACATTGTTCATGTTTCTGGAAAGGTGTCACCCATAGATGACATTGAAATAATTAACACTGAGCTTATACTGGCTGACCTTATGTCCGTTGATAAGCTTTATAAGAAATCCATAAAAAATACCAAAGCCGGTCAGAAAGAAGGCCTGCCCCTTAAAACCCTTTTAGAAAAAATATTGCCCGCCCTAGAGGAGGGAAGCAGTGTTAGGTCTTTGTCATTTTCAGAGGATGAGACTAATACATTAGACAGTCTACAGCTGTTAACCTCAAAGCCTGTACTTTACGTCGCAAATGTTAGCGAAGATGGGTTTATAGACAACCCACACCTTGATTCTATTATTGCTCTCGCTAAAACAGAAGACGCAACAGTGGTGTCAATATGTGCATATATTGAGGCTGAAATCATAGAAATGGCTGAGGAAGAAAGGCGAGAGTTTTTAACCGATATGGGCCAGTCAGAGGCAGGTTTAGACAGGTTAATTACTGCAGGATATGCCTTGCTTGGCCTTCAAACCTATTTTACTGCAGGAGTAAAGGAGGTTAGAGCTTGGACAATTAATATAGGCGATTGCGCGCCCGTTGCCGCTGGTAAAATTCATGGTGACTTCGAAAAAGGCTTCATTAGGGCGGAAACTGTTTCGTTTGATGATTTTGTTGCTTGTGGAGGAGAGAAAGGCGCAAAAGAGGCTGGAAAGCTTCGCGCAGAAGGCAAGGAATATATTGTCCAAGATGGAGACGTTATGCACTTCCTTTTTAATGTCTAGCCCTGTCCGTCACTGGCTTACTAAAATAGGCAACAAATACAAAAAAAATAAATGAAGTATACAAAGCAAACAAAGTTATTAGTGGTTTTAGATGGCTGGGGCCATTCGGAAATAATCGCGGATAACGCTATTGCTCTTGCCAAAACCCCTGTGTGGGACAGGCTAACTAAGCAATTCCCAAGCTCCCTGATCAACACAAGCGGTGAATCGGTTGGCCTTCCAGGCCGGCAAATGGGTAACTCGGAGGTTGGCCACCTAAACCTTGGAGCCGGTCGCGTAGTTCAACAAGACTTTACCAGAATCCATAATGAAATAGAAAGTGGTGATTTTTTTCGAAACCCTGTTTTAAGAAGTGCACTTGACTACGCAAACGAAAACAACAAGGCGGTACACATTATAGGTCTACTCTCTGATGGGGGGGTGCACTCCCACGAAGATCACATACAATCGATGCTTGGTATGGCAAGTGATCACGGTTGTAGTGATGTGTTCCTGCATGTTTTTACCGATGGTCGCGACTGCGCACAAAAAAGTGCAATAAAGTATGTTAAGTCTCTTGAAGACAAGATAGACAGCCTTGGAGTGGGAGAGATTGTAAGTGTTATTGGTAGGTATTTCTCAATGGACCGTGACAATAGGTGGTCTCGTATTCGCTGTGCATATGAACTTATTGCAAAAGCAAAGTCTGAATTTATAGCTGATACGGCCTCCCATGCCATTGAAATGGCGTATGAAAGAGGGGAGACAGATGAGTTCATATCATCTACCATTGTTTCTGCCCCGTCCCCGGTAAACAAAGGCGACGTTATTGTTTTTATGAATTATCGTGCAGACAGGGCTAGACAGCTCACTCAAGCCTTTACTGACGAGGCATTTCAAGGCTTCTCACGAGGTCTGTTTATACCCACACAGTTCGTTTGTTTAACCGAATACAAGAAGGCATATAAGCTACCGGTTGCCTACCTGCCATCTAAACTTAACAATGTGCTTGGAAAGTATTTATCAAATTTAGGCATGTCTCAACTTAGAATTGCTGAGACTGAGAAATACGCACACGTCACATTTTTTTTAAATGGCGGAGCAGAGCATCGTTTTTTTGGCGAAGACCGTATATTAATACCGTCCCCAAATGTTGCAACATACGATTTACAGCCTGAAATGAGCGCATTTGAGCTTACCGACAACTTAGTTGAGCAAATTGAAAGCAGAAAATATAACCTTATTATTTGTAATTTTGCTAACACCGACATGGTTGGGCATAGTGGCAAGCTTGATGCTACAATTAAGGCTGTTGAGGCTGTTGACTCTTGTCTTGGACTAGTACAAAAAGCAATACTATCAATTGGCGGAGAGATGCTCATAACCGCAGACCATGGCAACGCAGAACAAATGGTTAACCCCAAAAGTGGAGAGGTACACACTGCTCACACGAATAATATGGTTCCTTTGGTCTTTGTCAGCGACAGAAAAGCCACCATAGCCGACCCAGGTGTTGGGTCTCTGTCTGATATTGCGCCTACTATCTTATACATGATGAGCCTTGAAAAGCCCGAAGAAATGACAGGGAAAAGCCTGTTAATATTAAATTAACACAGGAGAAAACATGAAACAACCTAACTTCATCGCGCCGTCTATATTGTCGGCTGATTTTGCAAAACTAGGAGAGGAGGTCGATAATGTTTTGAGAGATGGAGCAGACATCGTTCATTTTGATGTAATGGATAACCATTACGTGCCCAACCTGACTATCGGGCCCTTGGTTTGTGAAGCTCTTAGAAACCACGGCGTTACAGCGCCTATTGATGTGCACTTAATGGTGAAACCCGTAGATAGAATTATTCCTGATTTTGCAAAGGCCGGTGCGTCTTTTATAACTTTTCACCCAGAGGCTTCAGAGCACATAGACAGAACTGTCGGTTTGATTAAAGAACAAGGTTGCAAGGCAGGATTAGTATTTAACCCTGCAACATCTTTAAGTTACCTTGATCATGTATTAGATAATTTGGACATGGTGCTATTAATGTCTGTTAATCCTGGTTTTGGTGGCCAGTCATTTATTCCTTCTTCTTTAGACAAACTTAGAATAGTTCGCAAAATGATTGACGACAGAGGCCTAGATGTTCGACTAGAGATAGATGGTGGCGTCAAAATTGACAACATCCAGAAAATTGCTGCTGCTGGAGCCGATACTTTTGTTGCTGGTTCTGCAATTTTTAACACTGTCGACTACAAAACAACTATAAATTCGATGCGTGAAGAGCTTTCAAGGGCGCAATAATCACGCACAGTTAACAAATTTATGGGATAATGGCGCGTTTACGATTTTTATCTCGTAATTATTTAGTTGGATGCTTGGTTAATACAACAGGTCTTCTATAAATTTAATGTATCACACGGTCTGGCATACTGGTCAGGGTGCCCTTTTTTGAAAAATTAAAGGGTTTGTCCAGTAGAGATTGTGGAAGAAAGAGTGATAAATTCGCTTTTTATTAACCCGGAGAAAATTATGGCAAAAACGTCCATGAAAAAAATGCTTGAGGCAGGTGTTCACTTTGGTCACCGTTCTCGATACTGGCACCCCAAAATGGAGCGCTACATATATGGTGCTCGTAACGGTGTTCATATAATCAACCTAGAAAAAACATTACCGATGCTTGACGACGTCCTGAATTTTGCAGGAAAAACAGCTGCCACTGGCGGTTCGATATTATTCGTTGGCACAAAAAGAGCTGCAAGCGACATTATGAAAGAAGAGGCTATACGTTGTGGCATGCCATACGTAAATCATCGCTGGCTTGGCGGCATGATGACAAATTATAAAACCATTAAAGCGTCTATAAAACGCCTCAAGGACCTTGAGTTTTTAGCAGAAGACAGCTTTTCCCAGTTTGGCAAAAAAGAAGCTTTAATGATGTCTAGGGAAATGGAAAAACTGGAACGCAGCCTTGGTGGAATTAAAGATCTAGGAGGAATCCCTGACGTGGTTTTTGTTATTGATATTGGCCACGAACGGAACGCCGTAAAAGAAGCTCAAAAACTTAAGCTGCCAATAATAGGAATTGTAGACACAAACCACAACCCAGAGGGCATTGACTATGTAGTTCCTGGAAATGATGACTCAATTAGGGCCATAGGTTTTTATGCGAGAGAGGTTGCAAATGCTGTTTTAGAGGCTAAAGCTGCAGCGGCAACCCAAACCAAAGAAAGGGCTGCCAAAAAGCCTGTTGAGAAAAAGAAGACTACAGCTAACAATGACGAGGTTACCACAGGCTCAGATGATGTTTCTGATGATAAAAAGGCTAGTGCCGCTGAAAAGAAAGCACCAGCTAAAAAGCCTGATAATAAAAAGGCTAGTGCCACCACTGAAAAGAAAGCACCAGCTAAAAAGCCTGATAATAAAAAGGCTAGTGCCGCCACTGAAAAGAAAGCACCAGCTAAAAAGCCTGCTGCAAAAAAGGCTAGTGCCACCACTGAAATTAAAGCACCAGCTAAAAAGCCTGCTGCAAAAAAGGCTAGTGCCGCTGAAAAGAAAGCACCAGCTAAAAAGCCTGCTGCAA
>DQME01000077.1 GCA_015659815.1 Gammaproteobacteria bacterium
ATACCAGGGTTTTCAGGGTCTGAAAAGAGTGCTGCAATTTCTGGATTGTTCATATCTAATACAGATTTTATGCCGTACTTATCGACTGTATTTCTATCAACATAAAACGCTTGCTGAGAGTCTGGCGTGTTAATTCCAATATTTTCAATGATTCCCTCTGCTTCAACAGCATCATACTGGGTTACAATGTTGTCATACCAAAGCTCAGTAACGACATCGAGTTGACTGTCATAGTGAGCAGCCATAATAGGTGTCGTACTTCCTCTTGTCGTCTCAACTTCACATCCATAGCCATGCTCAAGAATAAATTGTACAATGCCAGTATGGACATTTGCACTATTCCAGTCAAAATCAGCAAGCCTTGCTTTTCCACAGTCTGCATTAGCTGACATTGATAGCCCTAAAGAAATGACTGACAGGAATAATATTTTATTAATAAATTTCATTATATTTTTCTCCTATTTTATTAAAAAAAATAAAACCAAAAGTTGCCTATACAGCAACAAAGTGGATCATTTTTTGATTGATTGTTCAAATGAGAAGACTACACTTGTTGAATAATATTGTCAACAAAAAAATAAGTTTTATAGTAATGAAATATAGTTTATACCTTTGGAAACCTTGCTCTCTTCTCTAACTCGTAAATTGGCATATTATTGCGTACATACTCCTTACTTGAATCACGGGAAGGATAGTAGTCCCAGGCAATATTATGTTTAGACATTACACCCTTTAAAAAATTGCGACGACTTTGACTTTCTAGCACCTTTTTACATAATTCAGAATAGTTATAGTTAGATGAAAGACTTGTTATTAATTTATTTATTTCCGTTTTATGGGCAGCATTATTTGCAATATTATTGATTTCGTGCGGATCATTAATTAAGTCATAGTACTGAACAGGGTCACTCTTAGAATAGATTAATTTTTTGCTGCCACACCTTATCATGTGCATCGGTTCGGATATCCCTTCACCAAAATATTCACCAATTACCTCGTCATGCCCTTGATTACCATTTATATGTGGTAATAGTGAACGACCATCAATATCGGTAGCGTAATCGCCCTCTTTGCCGTCTCTCGCTATTTCAACCAGTGTTGGCAACATATCAACCAATGAAACAGCTTCCTGAACCTGTTTTGAAGAAAACATTTTTGGTGCATTTATTATCAGTGGTACTCGTGCAGAATGCTCAAAAAAACTCATCTTAAACCACATACCTCTTTCTCCCAACATGTCGCCATGGTCTGATGTAAATATTACTATTGTGTTGTCACTAGCGCCAGCCTCATTTAAGGTATTTATTAGCTCACCAACTTTGTCGTCAATGTCGCTAATAGAGCCATAATATGACCTTCTGGCCCGTTGTATTGTTTCATCATCAAATATATCATCACTTGCCCCGTATGAGTGGCGCAAACGGGCTGAATGTGAGTCTTCTTCTATGGAATCAAGACTAGTAATTGGTAAATCGATGTCGTCGCCAGAGTACAGCTCCCATTTATCTTTGCTGCATAGGTAAGGGTCATGTGGTTGTATCATCGATACAGTCAGCATGAATGGTTCATCATAATCTTCACGCACATGGTCAAAAATATAGCGCTTAGCATTGAACAATACTTCATCATCGTAATCTAGATACATAGACCTAACGCAAGAACCTGCTTTGGTTACTACTTCCATATTGTGAAACCAATCCAGTCTCTTTCCGGGATTATCCCATTCAGGATGCCAAGTGAAGTCTGAAGGGTATACATCAGTAGTTAGTCGGTCCTGAAATCCGTGTAATTGGTCTGGCCCTACGAAATGCATCTTTCCGCTCAGTGATGTTCGATAACCTTCGGCAGTTAGGTAATGAGCAAAAGTTGGAATCTCAGAACTAAACTCTGCAGCATTATCCCAGGCAGATATTTTTGAAGGCAAACGACCACTCATCATTACAAACCTTGATGGTGCGCATAATGGTGAATTTGTGTAAGCGTTTTGAAAGACCACACCATCTCTAGCCAACCTGTCAATGTTAGGGGACTTCACAACAGGATGACCATAGCACGGTAAAAATTGTGGTGCTAACTGATCAACCATAATAAGAAGAATGTTTGGGCTTTTAGACTTTGTTTTCATTTCTTTCTCCGCTTTGTAACAAAATATTTTATTGGATTATAATCGATTTATTATTTGTTAAAATAATCAATAATATATTCAATTTGAACTATACCTCCGCTAAAAAGTAGGGTTAAAATTAACTACAAATGAATAACGATTTCAAACAAGAGCGCTATGACCTTGCTGCAGCCTTCAGATGGGCAGCAAGACTAAACATGCATGAGGCTGTAGCTAACCACTTCAGCCTAGCAGTGTCAGAGGACGGTTCACAATTTTTATTAAACCCTAATGGCAGTCATTTTTCTCAGATACGATCCAGTGATCTATTGCTTGTAGATGGAAATGACAAAACCACTATGTCTAAGCCAAACCCGCCAGAACCTACCGCATGGGCAATTCATGGGGCAATACATAGGAACAATCCTCAGGCACGCTGCATCCTTCACGTGCATTCTAAATATGCCACCATTCTAGCTTCGCTTAAAGACAAAACCATGTACCCAATTGATCAAAACACAATGCGCTTCTTTGAAAGGGTTTCAGTTGACAATGGTTATGACGGTATGGGTCTTGGTAATGAAGCTGAGCGCTTAAGCAACGAGTTGGGAAACAACCAAATCTTATTGCTGGGTAGCCATGGTGTTATAGCTGCAGCTCCATCTGTAGCTCTGGCCTTTGATAGTCTTTATTATTTTGAAAGGTCTTGTGAAACCTTAATAGGAGCTTATCAGACAGGAAAAACATTAAACATTGTGAGTGATGATGTTGCTAGAAAAACTGCTAAGCAGTGGGAAAAATTTGACAACTCTAAAGTTCACTTTGACGCCTTAAAATCAATACTTGACAAGGAAGAGCCGGACTATAAAAACTAACAGAATTAATGGTGGAGGGAGAGGGATTCGAACCCTCGGTACGTTGCCGTACACCCGCTTTCCAAGCGAGCAAATTAAACCACTCTGACATCCCTCCGGAACTTGTTTTACTATCTAATTTTCATC
>DQME01000154.1 GCA_015659815.1 Gammaproteobacteria bacterium
ACATAAAATTGCCCGCTACACATATTACATATAGCGGGCAACATAGTTAGAACTACTAGTTTATTAGTTCAACTTACAATGCAGCCTTAACTGCAGAGGCTACGTCATCCGAAACCCAAGACTCCCAAATATCGCCTCTTGTTGATAGGAAGTGAGCAGCAGCATCAGCTCCAGTACCGTTATTATCATCTGCCCATACAAGCTCAGCATTTAGCACTGGGCCAGGAATTGTACGCGCTTTAAAGTAGTCCATAACAGCTGAACTACCACTCTGCTTCAACATCTTACTTACGACAGTATTAACACGTGACTCTATCCATGCACTAGGCTGAGGGTCAGCACAGGCGTCAGGGGCAAGAGCAATACAGCCCACCCAGTTATCGTCGCCAGCATAGTCAACACCGAAAGGTACATGTCTAAGGTCATACTTACCAACCAGAGAGGTAGGGTTCCAGTAGTATCCGAACCAGTTATCTCCCTGCTCTGACGCCTTAGCAACTGAACCATCAAGACCGGCAGCTGAACCAGGATCAATTAACTTCCATCCTTTTGCCTCCATGTCAAATGCCCTAAATAAGTTTGCGTTAGCTAGCTGGCATCCCCACCCTGCTGGGCAACCAACAAAGGCCCCTTTGGAAGGGTCTTCCTTGTCTGGGAATAAGTCTGGGCGCGCAATCACATCAAGAGCAGTCTTAAGCTCAGGGTGCGCATCTAGTGTGTGTGGTAATAACCACCATCCCTCACCAAGACCAGTAATTGGTGCTGAATTACCAATAAACAATCTACCTGTATCGACTGCTTCATCTAACAGGTCAGATACGGCGTTTGCCCACAACTCAGGTGCAACATCTGGCGAATCCTTTTCATTCATTGAGGTAAAGGTTGGCATGGTTGAACCAGCAACTAGCTCTACCTCACAACCTAGAGCGGTTAGCATGGCTTTATCAACATGCGCAAGCATTGATGCAGAAGCCCAATTCATATCTGCAACTTGTATCTTTCCGCAATGATCAGCTTGTACCGTAGTACTCATCATTGCAACGCCAGCAATTGCTATTGCGGCTTTCTTTAAATTATGTACCTTCATACATTCTCCCCTTATAAGTTAAAAAACAGAATGACTCAGATCAATACAAAATCAACCTTGCTGGCCAAACTGAGCTTTAATTATAACCCAACTAAATGAATAATTTGAAGCAATATGTGCTTATATAAACATAATATAGCTATATTTAAGTATACGATTACCTGTAAATATAATAAACGATTATTATCTATACTTAAAATATATAAACTTAAACTAAACTTGGGTATATTTCAAGAATTTATAGTTTTTCGATTTTGGAATTTAACCTTATGTGTCGTATTTTGAGAGGTATGGTTCTGCTACTCAGTTTCAGTTATGTCATCTGAACTATCTTCCTCAGTCTCAGCTATCTTCGCAATTGAAACTAACTTCTCGCCAGCTACAATATTAATCAATGTCACTCCCTGAGTATTGCGACCGATAATTGACACATCTACAGCCCTAGCCCGAACCAGAGTTCCCTTGTTTGATATCAGCATCATCTCATCCTCGTCAGTAACCTGTATAGCACCAACTACCCTACCATTGCGGTCAGATGTTTTTATTGAGATAACGCCAGATCCTCCCCTCGCCTGTACCCTGTACTCATCAAGAGAGGTTCGCTTACCGTAACCCTTCTCTGTTGCAGTTAATATAGGGCTATCTAAGTTTGCCACTATTAATGAAACAACCTCATCTTTGTCTGCTAACCTTACTCCCCGTACGCCTATAGCTGTACGTCCAACCGACCGAACATCTGACTCCTTAAATCTTATAGATTTACCGTTTACAGAGAAGAGCATAATGTCATGATCGCCAGAAGTTATCTCTACGCCTACCAGTTTATCATTGTCCCTAAGTTCGATAGCTATAATTCCACCCTTTCTTGGTCTTGAAAAGTTGGTTAGTGAAGTCTTCTTGCAAGTTCCGCTACTAGTAACCATAAAAACGAACTGATCATCTGAGAATTCTTTAACCGGCAAAATTGCGTTTATAGATTCATCCTTTTCAAGGGGCAATAAATTAATAATAGGTTTACCCCTTGCAGTACGAGATGCCATTGGTAGTTCGTACACTTTTAACCAATGCACCTTACCTGTAGACGAGAAGCATAAAACAGTGTCGTGTGAATTAGCAACAAACAATTGATCAACAAAATCCTCATCCTTCATCTTGGTGGCTGCTTTGCCCTTGCCTCCTCGTCTTTGGGCTCGATAATCATCCAAAGATTGGGCCTTAACATAGCCCCCATGTGAAAGTGTGACAACGCGCTCTTCTTCCGCTATCAAGTCTTCAAGAGTGAGGTCGATTTTGCTTTCTAATATTTCGGTTAATCTGTCGTTAGTAAAATTGTCGCGCACCTCGCAAAGCTCGTCATGAATCACTTGCATTAACTTTTCAGGGTCCTGTAGGACGTCAAGTAAATACTTTATTTTTTCTAAGAGCTCATTAAATTCATCAAAAATCTTGTCCTTTTCTAGTCCCGTTAGTCGGTGCAATTTAAGGTCGAGTATTGCTTGTGCTTGATTATTTGATAGTTGGTAGTCACTATTTTTCTGTAGACCAAACTCAACAGGAAGGTCTTCAGGCTTGAATAGAGACATATCTCTATCGCCGATTAGTTCCTTAATAACGGAACCATTCCAGGTACGAGCAGTCAAACCCTCTTTAGCCTTTGTTGGGTTCGGTGCAGACTTTATAAGCTCAATTATTTCATCAATATTGTGCAATGCAACAGACAAACCTTCCAAGATATGGGCACGGTTCCTTGCTTTGTTTAGATCAAATATCGATCTCCTAGTAACAACATCCCTTCTATGGGCGACGAATGCATCTAGAATACTCTTAACGTTCATCAGTTTAGGCATGCCTTTATCTATAGCAACCATGTTGATACCGAAAACAGTTTGCATTTCTGTTAGTTTGTATAGGTTATTTAACATAACCTCTGGAACCTCGCCACGCCTTAACTCAACAACCATCCTCATTCCGTCTTTGTCGGACTCATCTCTCAGACCAGTAATTCCGTCAACCTTTTTATCTTTAACCAGTTCCGCAATTTTTGTAATAAGTTTGGCCTTGTTTACTTGATATGGCAACTCTGTGACTACAATGCTTTGTTTATCGTCGCCCTCTATATGTGAAACAGAGCGCAGGTAAATTTTCCCTTTGCCTGTCTCGTAAGCTTGACGTATACCGTCTGCACCATTGATAATTCCAGCTGTTGGAAAATCAGGTCCAGGCATTACTTCCAATAATTCATCAACCGTAATATCGCTGTTTTCAATTACCTTTAAACATGCATCTATAACTTCACCTAGGTTGTGAGGAGGTATATTTGTCGCCATACCGACTGCGATTCCTGAAGAGCCGTTAACTAGTAGGTTTGGTACTCTCGATGGTAGCACGGATGGTTCTGACTCAGAGCCGTCATAATTTTCTATAAAGTCTACCGTGTCCTTCTCTAGGTCCCTTAACAGTTCATGAGAAATCTTAGCCATACGAATTTCTGTATAACGCATAGCGGCTGCAGAGTCGCCATCAATTGAACCAAAATTTCCCTGACCATCGATAAGAATGCTGCGCATTGAAAATGGCTGAGCCATACGTACAATTGTGTCATATACGGCGGTATCCCCGTGGGGATGATACTTACCTATAACGTCACCAACTATTCTTGCAGATTTTTTGTATGACTTGTTGTAATAATTGCCGAGCACATCCATGGCGTAAAGTACCCTTCTGTGTACTGGCTTAAGTCCATCTCGAACATCAGGCAATGCCCTCCCAACGATAACACTCATAGCGTATTCCAAGTAGGAATCACGCATCTCCTTTTCAATACTAACTACAGGAAAATTTTGGTGTCTTAGTTGGCTATTGTCAGTGTTATCAGACATAAAAAATGTAGATTATCGATTAGCCATTATTGTACCCGAATCGGACAGATATTTGTGTATTTTTTATCGTTTACAGTGAATGCAGTTTGGCTAAATTATTATTATTTTTGTAACACTATTTGATAGTTAAAATTTAATATATATCAACTAGTTATGAGTTTTTATCTTTTATAGATTTTGCCAATAGCTTTAACAAAGGTTTGGTGTCATCCCAGCCAAGGCATGGATCTGTAATACTTACCCCATATTTCAGCGAACTCAGGGCACCAACAGGCTGGTTACCTTCGTTTAAGTTGGATTCTATCATTACACCAAATATTTTTTCAGAGCCTGAACTTATTTGATTAGCTATATCTTCTCCAACCAGTTTCTGATTATTAAAATTCTTATTACTGTTAGCGTGAGAAAAGTCGACCATTACTCTGGCAATCAGGCCGTCTTTTTCAAGATCTTTGCATGTATTTTCGATGGATGCTTCATCATAATTAGTGCCATTTGATCCGCCACGAAGTATTATGTGTGATGTCTCGTTGCCTGAAGAGGTGTAATGGCTCGCACCACCCTCTTTGTTGACTGAAAGGAAGTGGTGTTTGCTATTGGCTGACTTTATTGCATCAATCGCAATTCTAAGTGAGCCAGATGTTCCATTTTTGAAACCTACAGGGCACGACAGCCCTGACGCTAACTCTCTATGAGACTGGCTCTCAGTAGTTCGTGCGCCTATAGCGCCCCATGAAATCACGTCTGCAACATATTGAGGCGTAATCAAGTCAAGATACTCAACAGCTATTGGCATTTTCATTTCTGCCAAATCAATCAGCAATGACCTGGCTATCTCTAGTCCATTATTAATCTTGAAGCTTCCATCAAGGTCAGGGTCGTTGATTAGCCCTTTCCAGCCAATTGTTGTTCTTGGTTTTTCAAAATAAACCCTCATAACAATGAACAATTCTTTGCTCAACTCTTCTCTTAATTGTGATAACTTTTCTGCATACTCTCTAGCTGCCTTGGTATCATGGATTGAGCAAGGACCAACAATAACCATCAATCGGTTATCGTCACCATTTAGAATATTTTTTATTGCCTCTCTAGATTTATACACGCACGTTGATGCGTCTTCACTTAGAGGGTATTTCCCCATTAACTCGTTTGGAGCCATAATTGGAGCGCTAGAAGTTATACGTAAGTTATCAGTATTATATTTCACTGTAAATTACCTTATTTTTGGTTTTCAATAACTGCGTATGCAGAGTGGTTGTGGATTGACTCAAAGTTTTCTGACTCAAGTCGATAGTAGTCAATTTTATCATCGGCATTTAGTTCTATTGCAATATCTCTGACAAGGTCTTCTACAAATGCAGGATTATCGTAAGCCCTTTCTGTTACTACCTTTTCATCTTCACGCTTAAGGACACCGAACAGTTCGCTTGATGCCTTTCGTTCTGCTAATTCAATTAGGTCCTCTAGATAAAGGTTTTTATCTATTACAGGCCTAGCTTTGATAGTTATATGGGAGCGCTGATTGTGGGCGCCATATTTAGAGATACTTTTTGAGCAAGGACATAAACTAGTGACAGGAATAACGACCTTCATCATTGACTCAATTACGCCATCACTCATAGATCCATACAGCTTCACTTTATAGTCCATCATGCTTTCTACCTTTGAAGCAGGGGCTTCCTTCTTTCTAAAAAAAATAAAACTAAGGTCTACATGTGCACTGTCCGAATTTAGCCTGGAGCTTACTTTTTCAATTAGTTGATAAAAGTTGTGTACACCGAACTCGCAAGGACCGTCATTTAAAATTTCAACAAAGCGAGACATGTGGGTGCCCTTGACATTCTCTGGCAGAGTGACTGTCATAGAAAAGTTTCCAATAGAAGGGACTTTATTTGATTCACGGTCGATAAAAATAATTGGGTGAGATATATCCTTTATGCCAACCTTATCGATAATTATCTCGCGTGTATCTTTAGTGTTTTGAGTATCTGGAAGTATTGATGTACTCATAATTTTAGCTCCAAAATGACATTATTTAAATAACAAATATGGCTTTGGGTTTGAAAATTTATAAAAAGAGTAATTATACCTATTAGTATTTACGCATTACACGCTCAATTAGTGTTATTTCTGGGAAATAAATATATCAATCTAAAGATTCGATGGATACAACTTTAGAGTAATAAGGGGGTAGTTTATTGCCTCTCCTGGCTCTGGAGCCAAGATAATTAATCAGGTCTTGAAATTTAATGGTTCCGTGGCGCTTACCGGCATACACCTTGAGGCTCTGGCTTTCTGATAGTACGCAAACTCCTGCAACAAATTCACTCCCATCTTTTAAGTCATTGCTTGGAATATGGATTAGTTTATTGCCCTTTCCTTTTGACAGGACTGGCAATTCAGAAACTGGGAAAACTAGTAACCTGGCAAGGTTTGTTGCAACAGCTACAAATTGTGACTCAGTATCGTCAACATACGCAACCTTCATTACGCTGGCACTAGTAGATAAAGAGATGGAACGCTTTCCGGCCTTTTTCTTTGATATAAGGTCCCCAACCGTAGTTATAAACCCGTAGCCGAAGCTCGATGACAACAAGATTGTTTGAGAGTCATCTCCCATAAGTACATCAACGAATTCGACACCGGGCTCAGGGGTAAGTCTACCGGTCAAAGGTTCGCCCTGCCCTCTTGCGCTTGGAAGAGAGTTTGCAGTCAAGGA
>DQME01000091.1 GCA_015659815.1 Gammaproteobacteria bacterium
ATATTGACAATCAAGAGCAATGGGAAGACTTCTCAACCACACTTAAGCTTAGTGGTGTGGCCAATATGCTAGTAAAAAATACTGTATTTGAAAGCATCTCTTCTGGAATCTTCACTTTAACATTGGATCAAAATTATGGTAACCTGCTTACTCCGCGCGTACACTCTGAACTAGAATCAATGCTACAAATAAGCTTCGGTAAAATAGCTCTCAAAGTTGTGTTAGCTGAACCAAAACATAGCACACGTGCACAAAAAGAGGCTGTTTCTACAAAGGAGAAACAAGAACAACTTCAGGAGCAGTTCTTAAGCGATAAGGCGTTACAAAAATTAGAGCAGGTATTCAATGCCAAGGCTGATACTAGCTCAATTCAGGAAATTTAATAAACCCAACAAATGGAGCAAAATTATGTTTAAAGGTGGCATGGCAAGTATGATGCAAAAAGCCCAAAAAATGCAACAAGAAATGCAGACAGCTCAAGAAGAAATTAAAAAGTTATTAGTAACAGGAAGTGCTGGCGGTGGTTCTGTAGAGATATGCATGAATGGGGAGCATCATGCAACAAGCATGAGAATAATGGATGATGCTATGAGCGACAAGGAGATGCTGGAGGATTTAATATTGACAGCTATAAATGACGCTGAACAGCAACTAAGCAATGCTTCCGATGAAAAAATGAAGGACGTTGCTGGGGGAATTAATTTACCTCCTGGGATGAATCTGCCATTCTAATTTAATAGTTAAATCTATAATAAAGTATGATCGAATCTCTGAACAAGGCTTTCTGTATATTACCTGGTGTAGGCTCTAAGACTGCAAACCGTTTCGTCTATCATCTTCTGGAGCGTGATAGGGATGGAGGAATGAAACTAGCCAAGGCCCTTATAGATGCAATGGAAAATGTTAAGCATTGTCAGTCCTGCAGAGCTCTGAGTGAAAAAGAATTATGTAATATTTGTTCCAACACTGTACGCGACTCGTCACAACTATGCATTGTTGAAACCCCTACAGATATACACGCAATAGAGCAGAGCGGTGCTTACAAAGGAAAATACTTCGTTCTTAGTGGTTACCTCTCTCCGATAGACGGTATTGGGGCATCAGAGCTGGGCCTAAATGAGCTAGAAGAGAAACTTAAAGATAGCACTATAAATGAAATTATTTTAGCTACAAACGCTACCGTTGAGGGTGAAGTAACTGCCCACTATATAAGCAATATGGCTAGACAATTTAATATACAAATTACTCGCATTGCACACGGAATACCTATAGGCGGTGAGCTAGAGTATGCCGACATTAACACTATAGCGCATGCCCTATCTGGCCGTAAAAAGTATGACTAGAACTTCTTAGATAGTAACTCTATCTCGTAACCATCAGGGTCTTTTAAAAATGCAACAATGGTCTTTCCTGCATTCATTGGTCCGGCCTCTCGCATCACATCAGCATTCTTGTCTTTGGCCCTTTCAACGGCGAGATATACATCATCAACATTGATAGCAATATGTCCAAATCCACTCCCAATATCGTAGGAAGATTCACCCCAATTATAGGTTAACTCCAGGGCCGCATTTTCTGACTCAGGACCGTAACCCAAAAATGCTAATGTAAATTTACCCTCAGGATAATCCTTCTGCCTAATAAGGCCCATACCCAAAACGTCGGTATAGAATTCTATTGAGCGCTCTAAATTTCCTACCCTTATCATTGTGTGTAAAATTTGCATATTTATATCTTATAATTGTGTTAACGCTATTATAGCAATGAAAAAATGAAAGATACGCTAAACCACTGGGATGAGGTCTACCGCAACAAAGACCACTCAAAACTTAGCTGGCACCAGGACACATCAACAATATCTTTGAGATGGATATTGGAGTATGCAAAAAATAATGACCCTATCATTGACGTAGGCTCAGGGGTATCAGTCCTGGTCGACAACCTTATTGATAGTGGCTACAAAAATATATCGCTACTTGAGATTTCACCAATAGCTATAAAGGCCACTAAAGATAGGCTAGGAAAATTGTCTAGTGGTGTTGACTTTATTAATGAGAACGTATTAGATTTAAACCAAAACAAAACTTACAAGGTTTGGCATGACAGAGCTGTTTTTCATTTCCTTACCAATAAAAAAGAGCAGCACAAATATTTAGACATAATAAACATGCACATTGCTATAGGTGGTTATTTCATTCTTTCTACCTTTTCTAACGAGGGACCAAAGGAGTGCTCAGGATTAGACATAGTGCAATACGACAAAGACAAGATAACAGACATGCTTGCAAAAAATTATAAATTGATTAGAAATATAAAAGAGAGCCACCCACACCCAAATGGAGGTGTCCAGAACTTTAATTACTTTTGCCTCCAAAAGGAGCGCTAATATATAAATAACAAATTGCCAAAAAACTAATTATAGTTTTCAAATTTTATATATACATGTGCAACTCATTCATCATAAAATGATGTAATGAAAGTTCACATAATTGGTGGTGGAATTATAGGCGTAAGTACCGCTTGGCATCTGTGCAATGACTCTGAGGTGTTGGTCTACGAGAAAGACCCGACCTTTAGCGAAAGTAGTTTTGCAAGGAGCTGTGGCGGCTTCAGGTCTCAGTACTTTACCCCTGCTAATATTGCTATGAGTCTATATAGTATTGACTTTATAAAAAACAATACCGATGTTGATTTTACAAATAACGGCTATTTAATGCTGTTCGGTGTTGACCAAATTAAAGATTCTGAATATAGCTACTCGTTACAAAGAAGTCTAGGCGCAACGACTATAAGTTTAGACAAAGAAAGTCTTAGTAAAAAATTTAACTACATAGACACAACTGACATACATTGTGGCTGTGTAACACTTGATGGTAGCGAAGGATGGATTGACCCAGTGTCACTTCACTCTTGGTATAAATCTTTGTGCCTATCTAGCGGCGTTAAATTTATCGATGGTGATGGCAGAGACTTTGATCATACTGAGGCTGACGCAATTATTATAGCGAGCGGTTGTTGGAGTAACGAGGTGGGCAAACATTTTGGCATCAACATCCCGGTTCATGGCCACAAACATACAGTATTTAACGTTAACACTAGTAAACCCGTAATCCATGATATGCCTCTAATCTCTGACTTGCATACAGGGATCTATGTTCGACCTGAGGGTGATGGATATATTGTTGGATATGATGGCAACAGTGACTGGGATGGAGACGACTTAGTGCCAAACTATAACAGTTGGGATGAGGTTTGGATGCTCCTATATAATCGCTTTCCTAGTATATTTGATGAAGCAAAGATGGTCGGAGCTTGGGCAGGATATTATGATTCAAGTACAATTGACAATAACGCTATTATTGACAATATTGGCAATATATATTTTGCCACAGGCTTTACTGGTAGAGGCCTCATGCATAGCCCAGCAGTCGGACTAACTATGAGCGAGCTAGTGCTAAACAAAGAACTAACATTTGATATTAATAATTATAGGCTAGGGAGATCTCCTAACATTGAAAAATATGTTATCTAAACTATTTTTTGTAACAGTTTAGATACAAATATCAGTTGACAACTTATAACAAACATTTCTATAAAGCGTGCGTTAGCAACTTACTATCTAAATTTAGTTTATAATCAATAGTTTATGGCTTTATTATAATTATTGATTAGAGGGTTAATAATGACAAACTTTAGCAAAACACTTATAACAACAACTACCTGCTTACTATTTATTTGGTTTCAACAAGCAACAGCTAACACTGATGCAGTAGAAGTCGAAATCGTGTCAGATACCACTGTAAATACAGAATCAAACCAAGTAATTGATAATTTATTGGTGCAAATACAGGCTCTATCAAAAGAAGATTTACGTGCACTCAGGAAAGCTATCAAGTCCTCAATGAGGCTGAAAAATAAAAAAGATAAAAAAAGAAAGAAAAATTGCAAGAATAAGAGTAAACACCACGATGGCCATAAAAATAAATCAGAAAAGAAACATGTGAAAGGTTCTTCTTGCATGTGGAAGGATAACTCAAACTATAAACCAAAGAAAAAGTGTAAATCTAAAAAATATGCAAAGCATATGAGTAGATCTACCCATATGGGTCATGGGCAAAGGATCCATCATGTAGGGTTCAAAGAGAATTTTTATGGAATGAGAGGCATGAATCATCATCAGTATCACTACGGCGGGCATTGGCCTAATGCTAATCCTTGGGGATGGGGCAGGTATTACTAAAATATTGTAAATAGTTAGTATTAATTACTCCACATAATTCTACATGTTTGGGGTTATACTGTCGTTTTTCTTATACAACCACTAAGGCATGCCGCAATACAAAAAAATAATCAGTTTTGCTGTTTTATCCGCCTGCATATTATTAATACTTAACTTTGGTGTAAGGTCATCTCTTGGTTTTTTCCTGAAACCTATATCTGATACATTTGGCTATGGGAGAGAAATTTTTGCTTTCTCTTTGGCCCTTCAAAACCTGTGCTGGGGCCTGTTTCAGCCTTTGGCAGGTGCCTTTGTTGATAAATTTGGTATTAAAAAAACTGTCATAGTTGGTTCAATTCTATATGCATTAGGGCTATACGTGACTGCAACCGCTGAAAGTGCTCTTGGGCTCCATATCGGAGCAGGAATACTTATAGGTATGGGAATAGCCGGTACCGGTCTTGGCGTAGTACTACCTGTCATGGCGCGTATGGTTAAACCTGAACGTCGTGCATTCGCTTTAGGGCTAGGAACTGCTGCAGGTTCAGCTGGCCAGTTTTTATTGATACCAGTAGCGCAAAGCTTTCTTGCTGCGTACGGATGGCAAACAGCGCTACTAATAATGGCTATTGGGGCTCTATCTATGATGTTTTTTGCATCCCCAATATCGGTAGAAGATAGTGTTAATGCAAAAAATATTGAGAACAATGACCAAACATTCAGAGAGTCTCTGGACGAAGCGTTTAGACATACCCACTACTGGTTACTCATTGCTGGTTTTTTCGTTTGCGGTTTTCAGCTAGCATTTATTACTGTTCATATGCCATCCTATTTGGCTGATAATGGTTTTGATAGCTCGGTTGCTGCTATAAGCTTATCTTTAATCGGTTTGTTTAATATCTTTGGCTCCCTTATTGCTGGACAACTTTCCGGCATGTATTCTAAGAAATGGTTATTGGGTTATATATACCTAGTAAGAGCTATAGCAATAGTTCTTTTTATGGTTTTCCCAATATCAACTACAAGCATATATGCTTTCTCCATAGTGACTGGTTTTTTATGGCTCGCTACTGTGCCGCCAACATCTGGGCTGGTATCTCAAATGTTTGGATTAAAGTATATGGCAACTCTTTATGGGTTCGTATTCCTAAACCATCAGATCGGCTCCTTTGTTGGAGTTTGGCTAGGAGGTTACTACTTTGACCAAACAGGTTCATACGACAATATTTGGTGGGCAGCTGCAATAATTGCAACTATTACTGCTATTATTCATATCTTTATTGATGAGCGGCCTGTAGAAAGGTTGCGCTCAAAGCAAGAAACTGCCAAAGCTTGACATAGCGTTATAGTAATTCGTATAATTTATATTAGCAAAACTACTATAAGCTAATTACAGTGACCCAGAGATTGAATAAGCGGCACTATACAAAACCTCTTCCGCTTTTTCAAAATTATGTCCGGTATCTCCGAAAGAATCAGCACCTACAACCTTGTCTGCTCCAAGGGCTAAAAGATGCTCATATCCATCTCCAAGAGAACCACTAATAACTATTACTTTTTTTTTGTAATGCTTAGCCATTTTAATAACACCTAGAACTGCTTTCCCATCCAGTGTTTGCTTATCTGTCCTGCCTTCACCAGTGATTACCAAATCAGAATCTAGTATTTCTTTTGAAAAACCAGTAATATTCATTACTGCTTCTATGCCCGATTCAAGACGAGCATCAAAAAAGGCTAAAAATGATCCTCCAGCACCTCCTGCAGCTCCAGACCTAGGTTCATTAATAATGTCTTTGCCTAAGTCTTTTTTTATAATCAGTGCAAATTTTTTTAGTATCTCATCAAGGGCCTCTACGCAATTATTATCTGCACCTTTTTGTGGTGCGAACACTTTGCTTGCACCAAACTCTCCACAAAATGTATTATTGACATCACAAGCAATAACAAAATTTGCATTGGCCGCCCTTTCATCAAGATTGCTTATATCAATTTTTGACAAATCGAGCATTGATAAAGGAGTATTACCAGTCAATTGATTGCCATAAAAATCAAAAAATAACACGCCTAGCGCACTCAACATTCCAAAACCAGCATCATTAGTTGATGTTCCTCCAATACCTATAATAAAGTTTGACACTCCTCTATCTAGGGCATCAAGAATTAACTCTCCGAAGCCAAAAGTAGTGGTATTCATAGGGTTTTTTTCGTAATCTTTAAGTAAACTAAGGCCAACCACTGATGCCATTTCTAAAACAGCAGTTTTTGTCTCTTTGTCCTGATAAACAAGATAATCTACATCTACCTCCTTGCCAAGAGCGTTACTCACAGAGGCTGTAAAAATTTCATTATCTATATACCCCTTTACTATCTCGATTAGCCCCTCTCCGCCGTCAGATAATGGAACCTGATTAATAGTAACATTTGAATCACCTAATCTATCTTCGAAAGCCATGCCTATTATGCGGCAAGCCTGGTGCGAACTTAGGCTACCCTTAAACGAGTCCGTAGCGATGGTAATTTTTAAGGGTTTATTACTTGTTTTCAAAAAATACTTAATAAGTTATTTGCGACTTAAATCAATGATAACATGTTATTTTTTGTTCATATATTAATATGTTTTTCACTATAAGAATATATTTTTTATATTTATTGAAAACACTCTACTTGTGTCAATAAAAACACTTAAAATTACTGTTAATTTTTATTTTTTACGCCAATAATCGGGGAAATTAAATGGGTGATTTTGTAGTTTGGTTAAACGATGTAGGCATGAATGATGTTGACACTGTTGGAGGCAAAAACGCTTCTCTGGGTGAGATGATAGGAGCGCTATCAAAAAAAGGTGTTAACGTGCCTGGAGGTTTTGCCACTACAGCTCTTGCATTTAATAAATTTTTAGATTACAACAATTTAAAATCAGAAATTAATTCAATTCTTTCTGCTCTTGATACAGAAAATATAAATCAACTTACCGAGGCAGGCTCTAATATCAGAAACTTAGTTCTAGGTTCTGAATTCCCTGTTGATTTACTTTCAGAGATAAAAAAATATTATGCCCAACTAGAATCTAAATTAGGCCACAACACCACTTTTGCAGTGCGCTCATCTGCAACCGCAGAGGACTTACCTGAGGCCTCATTTGCTGGCCAACAAGAGACATACCTAAACGTTTCAGGTATTGATAATATACTAGAGTCTATAAAGATGGTTTTCGCCTCCCTATACAATGATAGAGCTATATCTTATAGAGTTCATCAGGGGTTCGAGCATGAAATGGTTTCTTTGTCAGCTGGGGTTCAACAGATGATTAGAAGTGATATAGGCTCAAGTGGGGTCATGTTTACTTTGGACACAGAATCTGGATTCAGAGATGTAGTCTTTATCACCTCTGCATATGGTCTAGGAGAAACAGTAGTACAAGGCTCAGTTAATCCTGATGAGTTCTACGTTTATAAACCCACACTAGATTCAGGAAAAGAATCAATATTAAGCAAAAACCTTGGCTCCAAAGAAATAAAAATGATTTATGCAAAAAAGAACTCTAATGATAAGGTTGCTATAGAGTCAGTCCCTATTGAGCTACAACAAACGTTCAGTCTGGATGACGTTCAAGTGAAAACTCTGGCAAGTTACGCTATTGTGATTGAGAATCATTATGGCAGACCTATGGATATTGAGTGGGCCTTAGATGGTACTGATGATAATCTATATATAGTTCAAGCAAGACCTGAGACCGTTAAAAGTAGAGAGAGCTCTTCCAACAAGATTGATAGCTATAGGCTTACAGAAAATGGCAACGTAGTTGTTGAGGGCAGATCCATAGGCAACAGAATTGGTAGTGGTCCTGCTAAAGTTATTAGTGATATTTCACAAATGAATCAGATTAACCAAGGAGATGTACTGGTTACCGACATGACTGACCCAGACTGGGAGCCTGTTATGAAGCGTGCATCTGCCATCATAACTAACCGTGGTGGTCGTACATGTCATGCTGCGATAATTGCTAGAGAGCTGGGGGTGCCTGCCATTGTTGGTACTATTAACGCAACAAAATTATTGTCGAGCGGTGATCTAGTTACTGCGTCATGCTCAGAGGGTGATACAGGTTATGTTTATGAGGGGCTATTGTCTTATGAACAGGATAGCGTGTCTGTTGAAAATTTGCCTGATATAGGTACAAAAATCATGATGAATGTTGGTAACCCTGGGCGCGCATTTGATTTCGCAAACATTCCAAATTCTGGTGTCGGACTTGCCCGCCTAGAATTCATCATAAACACAACCATTGGAATTCACCCTAAAGCTTTACTAGAGTTTGATGATCTTCCTGTTGATTTGCAAAGTGAAATTAGAATACGCTCTGCAGGGTATGAATCGGCAGTTGATTTTTATGTATCTAAATTAACTGAAGGCATTGCAACAATCGCTGCTTCGTTTGCGCATAGCCCTGTAATTATTAGAATGTCAGACTTTAAGTCTAATGAGTATGCAAATCTTTTTGCGGGTGATAGGTATGAGCCAAATGAAGAAAACCCAATGATTGGGTTTAGGGGTGCTGCTAGGTATATTTCAACCGAGTTTAGAGAGTGTTTTAAGCTAGAGTGTAGGGCTATTAAAAGGGCAAGGAATGAGATGGGTTTCACTAATGTAGAGGTCATGATTCCTTTCGTTAGGACTTTGGAGGAAGCATCAAAAGTAATAGAACTCTTAAAAGAGAATGGATTGGAGCGTGGCGTTGATGGTTTAAGAGTAATTATGATGTGTGAGTTGCCATCTAATGCAGTTTTGGCAGAAGAGTTCTTGGAATACTTTGATGGTTTTTCAATCGGATCTAATGACATGACACAATTGACACTCGGAATTGACCGTGACTCTGGTCTTGTTGCAGAAGGTTTTGATGAAAGAAACCCAGCCGTTAAAAAAATATTAGAAATGGCTATCAATGCTTGTCATAGAAAAAATAAGTACGTTGGGATTTGCGGACAGGGTCCATCTGACTACCCAGACTTGGCTGAGTGGTTGCTTTCTAAGAATATTAGTAGTATATCTCTAAACCCTGACACAGTTATTCAAACCTGGACTAAGCTTGGCCGACTCAAATAACACTAAAAATAACCAAACCAGGACTGTTTTTTTTGTTTCTGATAGGACAGGCATAACTGCCGAAGCTCTTGGAAATAGTCTACTCACGCAATTTGAGGGCATATCCTTTAATAAAATTCACCTGTCATTCATTGACACAGAAAAAAAAGCTCAAGACTGTGTAGAACAAATAAATACAGCATGCACTAAAGATGGCAGCCCTCCGCTTATATTTAGTACACAAATTAATAAACAATTCAGAAACATGATGTCAAAAAGTAATGGCGTTTTTTTTGATTTCTTTGAAACATTTATATCGAAAATGGAAAAGTCTCTTGGATCTAAATCAATTCATGCTGCTGGAATGCTGCATGGACTTCATAATAATAAGAACTACAATAGTAGAATCAATAGCGTTAATTTCTCTTTGGCAAGTGATGACGGTATGAGTGTGAAGAGTTTTGACAGGGCAGATATAATTTTGATAGGTGTATCTAGGTCAGGCAAAACTCCTACTTGCTTATTTATGGCACTTCAGTATGGAATAAAGGCATCTAACTATCCTCTCATTGAGCAAGACCTAGGAACAACAAAATTACCCAAAATATTGCAGCCATTCAAAAGCAAACTATTTGGTCTCACTATTAGCCCTACTAGACTTAGAAAAATAAGATCTGAAAGGAGGAGTAACACCAAATACTCTTCCCTTCAGCAGTGCCAAAGTGAGGTTAGGCGTGCTGAAGATATTTACCATTCCAATAATATTCCATTTATTGATACAACTCAAATATCTATTGAAGAGATAACCGCAAAGATAACTAATAAGTTCTCTCTTAGGTGATACTAGTAACCATAAATTGGCATGTTGTCTGAGATAGTTTTCATTATTTTTCCAATAGTCGCTATTGTAACTAGCGGATATTTATATGCCAAAAGGTTTCAAACAGATATGGAGGTAGCCAATAGGCTAAACTTAAACATCTTTCTGCCAGCTTTGTTGTTCTCAGTCTTTACTAGTAAAGAATTTAACTTATTAGACTTTCAGTTTTTAGCCCTTGGAGGTATTGCTGTTATATTGATATCAGGTCTTATGGCATACTTAATATCAAAAGTACTGGGCTTTGAACTTAAAACATTTGTGCCCCCTTTAATGTTCGTCAATTCTGGCAATATGGGCCTTCCATTAGCTTTGTTCGCTTTCGGAAAACCCGCAATACCAGCCGCAGTAGTATTGTTTTTTATTGAAAACACTCTGCACTTCACTCTTGGAATAAAAATACTTGATAAGAGTAGCTCTATAATCAAAGTGATGCGCATACCTATGGTTGTAGCTAGTATTATTGGCGTCATAATTAGTCTATCTGCATACACTGTGCCAACTTTAATCATCACACCTGTCAAGATGATGGGAGAAATAGCTATACCGCTTATGTTGTTTTCTTTAGGGGTTAGGCTGGTTGAAATTGACTTTAATGACTGGAAAATAGGCATTATTGGGGCAATTTCTAGGCCAGTAATAGGAATAGTGTCTGTTTTACTTATATTGCCTTGGATTTCATTGAGCAATCTAAATACAGCTCAACTTATAATATTTGCAATACTGCCTCCTGCAGTTTTAAACTTTATGGTGGCAGAAAAGTACAATCAAGAGCCTAAAAAGGTTGCATCTATAGTGCTGATTGGTAACCTGTTTAGCTTGATCAGTGTACCTACTGCACTTTATTTTCTGTTACCAGGCTTGCAAACATAGATTGAGATCTACTTGAATTTGTCTTGTTATTGACTTTCTTTACTAATTAAGACTAATTTATCTTTTCTGTTTAATTTTTTTATCTCTGCCTCGCGTTTAAGCGCATCACTCTTAGTGCTGACAACTTCTTTATAAACTAGCATGCATGGCTTATTTGCTCTGGTATATTTTGCACCTCCCTTCAATTCACCATTGTGCTGCTTAATGCGCTTAGTAATATTGTTAGTTACACCACAATATAGGTGATCATTAGCACACAACAGTAAATAAACGTACCACGAGGATGGATCACTCATAAACCATATATTTAATTCAATTAACTATTCAAAACCTTCTCACGAAACTTTTTCAAGATTCCAATTGTATACCCGTTAGGCTGATCTTTGCCTTCAAATACTAATGCAAGAGAAGCCAAATAAGCATAACCATCATAACCTGGAGCCATATTTATATAGTTAGGATCATTCCTGTTCTGTTCATCTACAACTACAGCCATCTTCTCGAACGCTTTCATGACTTGCTCAGGAGTGCACACCTTGTGGTGCAGCCAATTTGCCATATGTTGTGATGAAATGCGCAACGTAGCTCTATCCTCCATTAACCCAATATGTTCTAAATTCTGAACCTTTGAACAGCCAATACCTTGATCAATCCAGCGAACAACATAACCAAGTATGCTGTGTGCATTGTTTTCAATTTCAGTAACCACTTTGTCTGCTGATAGTTCATCAGGGTTTTTTAAGAAAGGCACATGCAGTATTGTATCTCTATCTGACTTTAGGTCTCTCATCATTTGCTGTTGGCGGCTATAAACATCAATGCAATGGTAATGTGTAGCATGAAGTGTAGCGGCTGTTGGTGATGGCACCCATGCACAGCTTGCTCCAGCTTCTAGATGCATGAGTTTGGTATCTAGCATTTCACGCATTTGGTCAGGCTGGGCCCACATACCTTTTCCAATTTGGGCTTTTTGATAAAACCCACACTGAAGACCTATAGAAACATTATTTTTTTCGTAAGCAGGGTACCACTCCTCCTCTTTGATAAGTTCTTTACAGCGCATAGGTCCGGCAAGCATTGATGTATGAATTTCGTCGCCGGTCCTATCTAAAAAACCAGTATTAATAAAAATAACTCTGTCTTTGGCCTCTTTTATGCATGCCTTAAGATTGACACTTGTTCGCCTCTCCTCATCCATTATCCCAATCTTGATAGTCCTGTCTTCTAAACCAAGCTCCTTCTCAACCAAAGAGAACAATTTGACTGTGAACGCAACTTCTTTTGGGCCATGCAGTTTTGGTTTGACTACGTACATATTGCTATCATCATTCGTTCTGGAGTGCTTTATTTTGTGAAGAGCTATCAGAGCAGTTACCATAGCATCGATAACACCTTCATAAATTTCTTCACCATTAACGTCTTGCACCAAATTAGATGTCATATGTATGCCCACGTGTCGAACTAAGATGGCAGTTATGCCGCTTAATGAAGCTTTCTTTGACTGGGAATCTTTGAAAGCTATATCTTCGTTTAATTGCCTAGTTAATGTTTCACCATTTTTTATAAATGTTGACTCCAAATTGCCTCTTATTAGTCCTAAATAGTTTCTGTATGCCTGTATTTTTTCATCATTGCTTACAGTAGAAGCTGAGTCCTCAAAATCTACGATTGTAGTAATGGCAGACTCCAAAATAACATCAAATATTCCACTAGGATGATAGCTAATATCTTGATCTAAAATTACCTCTATATGTAAATTATTATTTTTAAGTAATACACCGCCATTGTCATTGGTGCCAACATATTTTTCATTATCAATTAGTGATGCATATTGGCCATTGTTTAGTTTAAATATTAGCTGGTTTGGGTGCTTCTCAAGGCAATTTATTTGTCTATATGATGCACCTTTCAATGGCACCACTTCATCCAAAAAATCACAAGCTATCTCAGCCGTTTTATTTACTCGTCGTAAATTGTGTGCAAATGATTTTGCTAAGCCACCCCTATTCGGTATAGCATTAGTTCCGTAGAAGGCATCAAACAAACTACCCCAACGGGCGTTTACAGCATTGAGTAAGAAGCGTTCATTGGATACCGGAACTACTAACTGGGGGCCTGCTATTTTTGATATTTCATCAGCAACTTTGCCTACATCAATTGAGAAGTCTTCTGGTTCTGGTAGCAGGTATCCAATTTTTTCTAAAAACTGTTTATATTCCTCAAAAACATACTTGTCTTTGTTTTCTATGTGCCACTGATCAATCTTATCTTGCATATCGATACGCACATTTAGTAGTTCATCATTCTCTTGTTTTAGTTTATCTTGAATAGAAAAAAGTGAATTAAAAAAATCTTCTGTTTCGATACCTAAGCCATCAACAACTTCAGTCTCAATAAATTTGTAAAAACTATCGTCGACATTGTAATTGTTGATTAATTTAAAGCTACTTGATTGCATTATATTTTCCTCTCCACTGCAATAACGCCATCCATGTCGGCGTATAAATAATTACCTGGAACGAAAGATACTCCAGAAAAACTAACCTCGACATCTTTTTCTCCAATTCCATTCTTGATGCTCTTTAATGGATGTGTACCTAATGCACGAATACCTATATGCATTGCCTCTATAATGTCAGAGTCCCTAATCATTCCATACACTATGACACCTTCCCAGCCATTTTCAATAGCCAGTTTAGCTAGCTGATCTCCCAACATAGCGCAACGTATTGAACCTCCAGCATCAATAACTAGAACTTTCCCTTTACCGTCACTAGACACCGCCTCCCTAACTAATGAATTATCTTCAAAACATCTAATTGTTGATATAACTCCAGAAAAGTTGATCTTTAAACCATATTTACAGTATATCGGCTCAAGATATTGCACTTTTGGATGTAATTTATCTGATATATCGGTTGTCCTTTTCATGTTAATACCTATTTATAAATTTCACACATTCTGCTTTTATTGCTATATGGGTAATAATCGCCTATTCCGTTGTCTTGTATATTTTTTTGGACCGATTGCCAGTAGTCTGAATCTAGTAATTTATTAAATTTCTTGTCAAAAATACTTTTTTTATTTCTATCAGGGAACATAAAAAATTTAAACTCCTCAGGAAAAACGTCATTATCTGCAACCGGATACCATGGCTCAGACGACATTTCGTCCTGGTCGTTCCTTGGCTTTGGTATTTTCCTAAATGTAGGCTGGTCCATGGTTGTGATTTCGTCATAGTCATAGAAAACTACTCTGTTTTGCCTAGTAACCCCAAAATTCTTAGTGAGCATGTCACCTGGGAAAATATCAGAGTTTATTAGTTCATCGATTGCTTTACCATAATCCTTGATAATTTTCTCAAGCTGAATGTCCTTGGCACTTCTTAAGTATAAATTAAGAGGTATCATCTTGTTTTCAATATAAAGATGCTTGATGATTAGTAGTTCCCCATCTGTCTCTAGCTTTGATGGAACTTTTTCTTTCAACTCCTTTAACAGCTCTGGACCTATGTCACGTAGAGGAAATGCTACATTAGAGAATTCCCAGGTATCAGCGAGGCGCCCAACCTTACAGTGATTTTTTACGAAAAGATACTTCTTCCTTACTATCTCAGGCGTGCTTTGCTTTGGTGGTGCAAATTTATCATTTATTACCTTAAATACGTATGGAAACATAGGAAAAGTGAAGACCGTCATAACCATTCCTTTAATGCCAGGAGCAAGAATAAGTTTTTCGTTAGTTAGTTTTGAGTACTGTAGTAATGTTCTATACAGTAAGGTCTTGCCTTGCTTATGAAGACCTATAGAACTGTATAGTTCTGGCTTAGTTTTGCCAGGTAAGATTGACTGTAAAAAATTAACGACGGCAGCGGGATAGTCTGTGTCGATAAAGAAGTATGACCTTGAAAAACTAAATACTACTGATATTTCACTAATGTCTGTAAGTACTGCATCAACGAATAGCCCCTTATCTTTATCGTTCAACAGTGCAATTAATAGCGGTACCGTGCTATGATTTTGAAACACGATCTTACCAACAATGTATGCACCTTTCCTTCTAAAAAAGGGTGATTTAATAATCTGAAACTCCAAAGAGTTTTGGGAAGATAAATTTATCTGTTTTGATAACTGCTCTTCAAGTCTAGCAATGTCTAAATCAAAATCAACAAAACTTACACCAAACGAGAAGCTTTCAAGGACATCTTTTAGGGCCTGACTAATGTTATTTTTTTCAAAATAATAGCTCGTCACTATAGGGTTATCCATGTCAATGAATTCAGTTGAAATACCGGGTTTAACAAAGATAAAATTGTTTTTATAAAACCTCTTATCAAACAGTCTACAGAAAACTGAGTTATAAAAAGTTTCAGCTAACTCTGGCTGTTTGTAAGTAGATATTAGGCCTGTATACGTTAGTTTTGTTGTTGACCATAACTGATCATCAAATGAAGATACATCGAAAAATTCGCGAAAACTATCGCAAAAATTAGTAACTTGCTTGTCGTAAAAATATAGGCGAAGTCTTGAGTCCTCGGCTAACTCCTCCCACTGGCACTTCTCAAACTTAAGTTTTGCATCGAAGGCCGTTTTTTGTAAAGCAGTATAGTGCCTTTCGATGCCCTTCAATATCCTTTTTGAGATCTCTATAGGTTTTGGTTTTATAGCTTTTGAATTCATAATACCAAGAATTATAAGCCCAAGAGTTATTTAGAAATTAGTTATCAATATTAAAATTTAACCACTCCCTGGCGTCATTCTATTTAATGAAAGCTAGAACTGCTCCTCTTCTGTTGAGCCAGTTAAGGCTGTCACTGAAGATTGTCCACCCTGTATTACCGTAGTAACATCGTCGAAATACCCAGCACCGACCTCTTGCTGGTGAGATGCAAACGTGTATCCCTTAGTGGCAGCAGCAAACTCAGGCTCTTGTACCTTGTTTACATAGTGCTTCATTCCATCACCTTTTGCATAGTCATAAGCAAGATCGAACATGTTGTACCACATGTTGTGTATACCTGCCAAGGTAATAAACTGATACTTATATCCCATAGCAGCAATATCTTCCTGGAAAGTTGCAATCTGATTATCGTTAAGATTCTTTTTCCAGTTAAATGAAGGTGAACAATTGTATGCAAGCAGTTGTTCAGGATTTTCAGCTATAACTGCTTGGGCAAACTCACGAGCAAAACCAAGATCAGGCTTACCAGTTTCACACCACACTAAGTCGGCATAAGGGGCATACGCTACACCACGAGATATTGACTGCTCTAGACCATTTTTGACCCTATAGAAGCCTTCAGAGGTACGCTCACCAGTCAAAAAAGGTTTGTCATTTGGATCAACGTCTGATGTTAATAAATTTGCAGCTTCTGCATCAGTTCTGGCTAATACAACTGTTGGTACACCCATAACGTCTGCAGCTAAACGTGCAGATATAAGCTTTTCAATCGCCTCCTTGGTAGGGACCAAAACCTTGCCACCCATGTGCCCACATTTTTTTACTGCTGCCAATTGGTCTTCAAAGTGAGCTCCGGCTGCACCATTAGCTATCATATTTTTCATCAACTCGAATGCGTTCAATACTCCACCGAAGCCTGCTTCTGCATCAGCAACGATTGGTAAAAAATAATCTACATGCCCATCGTCACCTTTGTCCACACCCCTAGACCATTGAATTTCATCTGCCCTCTTAAAGGTGTTATTTATACGTCTAACCATAGTTGGTACGGAGTCATAAGCATAAAGAGATTGGTCAGGATACATAGTCTCAGAGGTATTACCGTCTGCAGCAACCTGCCACCCAGAAAGGTATATTGCCTCAATCCCTGCCTTAGCCTGTTGCATAGCCTGTCCAGCAGTTATTGCCCCCATACAGTTTACGTAGCCCTTCTTTGAAGAGCCATTAACCAACTCCCATAACTTCTCTGCACCACGCCTTGCATAAGTGTATTCAGCCTGGACCGATCCACGTAAACGAACAACATCCTCCGCACTGTATGTTCTTTTTACATTTTTCCATCTTGGGTTTTCTGCCCATTCCTTTTCCAGTGCATTAATTTGATCCTGTCTACTCATATGTATTCCTACCTTAATTGTTTCTTGTTTGTGTATGTCTATTTGTTATCTAATAAATTTGATTAATTATTAGTTACCCTGCTTTTTTATTTAAATGTTACATAATTATCTTTTTTAGTTAATTTCTTTTGTCACAATACAACTCTATTATTCATAATATGAATTAAATTTTATAATCACATAATTTCACTATATAATTAATTTGTTTATATTGTGATTAATGGGGGAATTAGTGACTATGAAAGACAAGAATAAATTTAATGCTATAGAAAAAACTCTACATATATTGTCAATGTTCTCATTAGACAATCCATCAATGAGCCTTGTTGAGATATGTGCAAAGACTCAGTTTAATCAATCCACTGCTTATAGAATATTACAGACATTGATTGAGTTCGGATATATTATTCGAACTGCAGACAAAAGTTACTGTATAGGGACACAGCCAGTATATTTAAGCGCAGTATATGAGCATGAACATCATCTCACTCAAATCAGACCAATTGTAGATAAGATAAGGGATAATTGCAATGAAACTGCCTCATTCCATATAGAGGAAGACAGTAGTAGGGTGTGTATCTATAGGGCTCACTCTAATGATAAGGTTAGGCATCACATTGAGCAAGGCACCAGGCTTGAGTTAAACCGCGGAGCTGCTGGAAGAGTAATTCTGGCTTACGGTCAACGTAAGAATGATAATAGCGGATTCTTCTTTGAAATTCGTAAAAAGGGATACCATATCTCCATAAATGAACACAATGCCTCTTTATTCGCCATTTCTATACCTGTCATATCTAGTAACTATCAATTTGTTGGTGCTTTGTGTATTTCTGGACCGATTGATCGCTGGAGCTCTCCAAAACAAGAAACTCTATTAAAGTTACTATATGATCAGAGGAAAAATATTGAAATAATATAACAATAATATTTCTAATTTCTTCTAGAAAATTTATTGCTTATTGCTTTCATTAAATTTGCTATATTTGCTTTAAGTCTTTCCTTCTTAATGCTGCAATAACTAATTACCTAAATGTCGCCTATAATTATTTGAATTAATTGGTATAATTCATCAGTTTTATACCATTTATGGGTTAAATTTTCACGCTAACACAATAACAATGGAAAAAACTTACAGTCCAGCTCAAATAGAAAGTAAATTTCGCAATCTTTGGGAAGAAAATCAATTATTCTCTTCTGAGCATAACGCGGAAAGTAAAAACTCTTACTCCATCGCCCTTCCGCCCCCTAATGTTACTGGTAGCTTACATATGGGTCACGCCTTCCAGCACACAATAATGGATATACTGACTAGATACCATCGATCTAAAGGTGACCAAACACTTTGGCAGCCTGGAACTGATCATGCAGGCATTGCAACACAGATGGTTGTTGAGAGGCAACTTGCTAATGACAATCTAACCAAGCATGATATTGGTAGAGACAAGTTTATAGAAAAGGTTTGGGAATGGAAAGATCTTTCCGGAGGAACTATCACCTCTCAGATGCGTAGATTAGGAGCCTCAGTTGACTGGGATAGGGAACGATTTACTATGGATGAAGGGTTATCTGCTGCTGTCCAGAAGGTGTTCATTCAACTATACAACGAGGGCTTAATTTATAGAGGTAAGCGTTTAGTAAACTGGGACCCTGTGCTGCACACTGCGGTATCTGACCTTGAAGTTATAAGTACCGAAGAAAGAGGCTATCTATGGCATATACGATACCCAATAACTGGCACTAACGAGGTTCTAGTAGTGGCTACTACTCGTCCCGAAACTATGCTTGGTGACACCGCTGTAGCTGTACACCCTGATGATGAGCGTTATAGAGAGTTAGTTGGTAAAACCATAGATCTTCCACTCACAGATCGAAAAATTCAAATAATTCCTGACGAATATGTAGAAATGGAGTTCGGTACAGGTTGTGTAAAAATCACACCTGCACATGACTTTAATGACTACGAAATGGGTCAACGCCATGGGCTTGAAGTCATTAACATATTAACGTCAGATGCCAAAATAAACGATACAGTCGAATGTGCATACACAGGTATGGATCGTTTCGATGCTAGAAAACAAATAATTAAAGATCTAGAATCTAAAGGGTTGTTAGAAAAAATAGACGACCATACCTTAATGGTTCCAAGAGGTGATAGGACTAATGCAGTTATTGAGCCATACATGACTGACCAGTGGTTCGTGAAGGTTGGGCCTCTTGCAAAGCCTGCAATTGACGCAGTAAAGAATGGTGATATACGATTCGTACCTGAGAATTGGTCTAAAACTTATTATAACTGGATGGAAAACATCGAAGACTGGTGCATTTCCAGACAAATATGGTGGGGCCATAGAATCCCTGCCTGGTATGACGAGTTTGGCAACATTTTTGTTGCCGATTCTCTTCAAGAGGCGCAAATCAAGGCTGGAGAAGGTGTAAACCTGACTCAGGACGATGATGTACTTGATACATGGTTTTCTTCAGCTCTTTGGCCTTTCTCTACACTTGGTTGGCCAGAAAAGACACCACAGCTATCTAGATTCTACCCCACCAATGTCTTGGTTACAGGGTTTGACATTATTTTCTTTTGGGTAGCCAGGATGATAATGTTTGGACTAAAGTTTATGGAAGATGTACCATTCAAAGATATCTATATAACCGGACTAATTCGTGACGGTCATGGACAAAAAATGTCGAAATCTAAGGGCAACGTGCTTGACCCTATTGACCTTATTGACGGGATTAATATTGAAGACCTTCTTGAAAAAAGAACCCACGGAATGATGCAACCAAAAATGGCAGAAAAGATTAAAAGTCAAACAATCAAGGAATTCCCTAACGGAATCCCTGCGTTTGGAACAGATGCTCTGAGGTTTACTTTTGCAGCACTAGCGTCTTTCGGTAGAGATATTAAGTTTGACCTTAAGCGTGTTGAGGGATATAGAAACTTTTGTAACAAGCTATGGAATGCTTCCAGGTTCGTGCTCATGAAACTGGATGGACATGAGTTACATTCTGAGGCCAACATAACTACAGCAGACAAGTGGATTTTGTCTCGACTACAATCCACCAAGGTAAGTGTCGAAAGGCACTTGAATAGTTATAGACTTGACCTAATGTCACAGGAGATTTATGATTTCGTGTGGCACGACTATTGTGACTGGTACCTTGAACTTTCTAAGCCATTACTATCAAACGAAGATACAAGGGAAGGAACCCAGGCCACTTTACTCAAGGTTCTAACTGAAATTTTGTCACTACTTCACCCTGTAATCCCTTTCATTACTGAAGAGGTCTACCAGCACTGCAATGAAATATCTCCTCAAGGATACGACAGCCTGATGGAGAAGCCATTCCCAATAAGTGAACCTGGCCTAGTATCTGTCGATGCCGAGGAGGAACTAAGCTGGGTTCAAACATTTGTCCTTGGTATACGTCAAATTCGCGGCGAAATGAACATTCCGCCTTCTAAGTTATTGCCTTGTTTTGTGCAAAACTACAGCTCGAAAGATGAAAAATTTCTCAAAGGAAATGACAACATACTAATCTCTCTAGCAAAACTAGAAAATATCGAAAAAATAAAACACTCAGAGGATGCTCCAGAATCTGCTACTGCTCTGGTTGGGGATATGAAAATATTAATACCATTGTCCGGCCTGATAGATAAAGATAAAGAGGCATCAAGACTTTTAAAAGAGATAGGTAAGCTTACAAAACTTGAGTCTCAATTCTCAAACAAACTTAACAATGAAAAGTTTATTAGTGGAGCCCCTGAAAAGGTAATCAATAATGAAAAAGAAAAACTAAGGTCTACTCAAAGTGCTATCATGGACCTTTCAGCGCAACTAAATAAGATATCTGCATTATGATTCTTGTACGAACATTATTATTGCTCTTTTCTTTGATTACTAGTGCTGTGTTTGCAGAGTCGTTTGTTTATATCACTGACACCGTAGAGATTCCTATGCGCTCAGAAAGTAAAATTGCAAAAAACCCTAGTAACATTATGAGAATGCTGCCATCCGGGACCAAGCTTGAAATACTCTCTACAACGAATGGGTGGACACAGGTTAAATTTGAGAGTGACATAGGTTGGATTATCTCTAGGTACCTAACAAACAACGAGCCAGCTGTAGTTCAGTTGAAAAAACTACAAAGAACCCACAGAGCAAACAAACTACTAATTACAAAGCAACAGTCATCCATTAATATACTTGAAGAAGA
>DQME01000094.1 GCA_015659815.1 Gammaproteobacteria bacterium
AAAACCTTCTCTATATTGACGTTAGAGATAAAATCATCCTGCCAGTTTTCGCCTAGTTTTTGTTCTGCAATAATTTCAATTGGGTACATTGGGATTATCCCAGTACTGTGTTTATACCTTGACAGTCCTTGCCTACAAGATGGGCAGGTTGTTAACATCTTTATCCCTTTTTTTGCCTTTGGTTTTCCTGTCAATGATGTTAAGTCTTTCTTAATTTCCGCTTCTTTTCTATACTTAACCTGTTTAGCTATGTCTGTTCGAGATACTGCAAAAGTTCCAGCTTCACCACAACACCTATCATTACTAGTGACGGTTGTTCCCATTATTTCGCTAATAACAATATCCGAGTCCTTGCTCTTTATGGGGTCGTGGCATGGTGCATGGTAAAGAAACTCTTCTGTATTGTTTTCTATCTTTACATTGTTGTCTAATAGATATTCATGGATATCTATTAGATTGGAATCTTTAAATATATCAGATAATTCGTAAGTTAACAGCTGATCGATGCATGTGCCACAAGAAGTAATCACGTGCTTAATATCAAGGTAATTTAAAGTGTTAGCTATTCGATGGAAAAGTACACGGTTTTCAGTAGAAATTTCCTTGCCTTTCTTTTCAAAGCCAGCCGAAGTCTGAGGGTAGCCGCAACATAAATAGCTAGGTGGGAGCACTATCCTGGCCCCTTGCTCATACAAAAGCGCAATTGTAGCTAGACTGATCTGGGAATAAAGCCTCTCTGAACCACAACCAGGGAAATAAAATACGCTGGGAGAGTTAGAGCTTGATTTTGTTGGGTGCCTTAGAATAGGGATAGTGCCATTGTCATTAATTTTTAATAATTCTCGTAGAGGTTTTAGGCCTGTGTCGTTTGGCAATGGCTTGTCTAAAATTGTCACCAACTCAGTACCAAATGTAGGTCTTCCGACTGTCAGGTTAGGTTTTTTCTTTAAAAAAGGTCTACTTATTCTGGACGCAATGTTTTGTATCTTATAGATATAATCAATTAGGAATTTTTTTGTGATATTGATTTGCCAAGGTTTTTTCATATTTAGATATGACATTGATACCCTAGAGGCAAGATTGCCGTGTAGTTTGTTCTGGTTGTTGAGTATGCTCTTCATTTTTATTGAAACATCACCAAAATCAATATTTACAGGGCACGGGTCTTCACAGAGATGGCATATTGTGCAGTGATCTGCGATATCGCTAAACTCATCAAAGTGATTTAGTGAAATACCACGGCGTGTCTGTTCCTCGTATAAAAAAGCCTCTGATATTAAATTAGTACCAATAATTTTATCTCTTGGAGAGTAGAGCAGGTTGGACTCAGGTATATGTGTTGTACAGACATCTTTACATTTTCCACAGCGCAGACAAGACTTAACCATATCGTTAATTGCTCCAATTTCGCTGCTCTCAAGTATTAATGCTTCTTGTTGGACAAGCCTGAGAGATGGAGTGAATGCGTTTTCTAGCCCACTACCAGGCATAAGCTTGCCTTTATTAAAGTGGCCATTGGGGTCAATTTTATTTTTATAGTCTATAAAGTCTTGTTTAAACTTGTCAGATAAGTATTGGTACTTTGTTAAGCCAATACCATGTTCACCTGAAATAACTCCACCAAGACTTTGTGCGAGATCCATGACCTCATCAACAACACTCTCAGCATAACTAAGCATAACTGTGTTATGAGAGTGAACCGGTATATTTGTATGAACATTACCATCACCTGCATGCATATGTATCGCAACGAATAAGCGCATTTCTCGGTACTCTTTATGAATTGAGTGCGCCATATTGCGAGTACTAGCGAACACATCCCCCATCAATAAATTATCTAAAGGTTTAGAAAAAGACTTTTTATAGGAAATAACCTTTTTTCTAGTCTGGATCGCCTTAAAAATAGACTTTTTCTCTAAATTATCTATATCTTTTTGCCATTCATCAAAAACACTATCTAGCAGCACAATAGCATTATCTATCTTGCTTTTAATAAGGCTTGAGTCAGGCGTAATAGTATTTAAGTATTTTCTTACCGACTCTAAAGTTTGTAATTTGTTTTCAATGGACAGTCGTATGTTAATCTTTTCTATGCCTTCACTGTATTCGGCTAATTTATCCAAAGGTATTACTACATCTTCATTTATTTTGAATGCGTTTGTATGTTTAGCTATGGCTGCAGTGTTGGAACGATCTTTCCAAAAAACCTGTCGTTTTTGGTGTAACTTTGCTACAGCGCATTCGCCATCTCTGTCGCGAGTTATTTGTATGATTTTATCTATTTGGCTGTCAAGAGAGGTTTGATTATTCGAACTTATATCAACCAAAAGGACCATCTTTGGGAGTTCAGGTCTGTTTGCTTTAGTGGTATAGTTAACAGCCTTAATATAACGTTCATCAAGGTGCTCCATTCCGATTAAATCAATGTCATGGTTTTCGTCAACACTTTCTTTTACAGCTACTATTGCCGATACTGCTTTTTCTAAGTTATAACCAAAAAATTCAAGACACAACGTGTTAATACACTCCAAGGGCTTATGAAGGATAAATTCAGCTGAAGTAATAATTCCATCGCATCCCTCTTTTTGAATTCCAGGTAGACCATCTAAGAATTTATTAGTTACATCTTTCCCTAGACCTTTTTTTCTAAACTGATCGGTCTTTATAGTCAGTATTTCAGTTTTAATGACTGATTTAGCATTTGAACGTAAATAATTAATCTCAAAGCTTACTGTTTTTTTGAGTTGTATTTTGTCCAGGTTATGTTCAATTCTTTTAACTTTTATCCAGTCACCGTCAGGCATAACCATCTTCCATGACAAAAGGTTGTCAATTGTTGTGCCCCAGCGAAGCGCCTTTTTGCCTCCCGCATTCATCGCCACATTTCCACCAATCGTGCAAGCATCTTGTGACGTAGGGTCAACAGCAAAAACCAAACTATTACTAGATGCTAGTTCACTCACGCGCTTAGTAACTACACCCGCCCCTACATTAACAGAAGTAACACCTTCATTACTTAAAATATCATCAATAAAGCTAATTTTCTCAGTATTTATTACAGCTGTTTGGGTTGATAACGGGACTACACCGCCAGTATATCCAGTCCCACCACCACGAGGAATTATTGTCAATCCTAACTTAATACATGCCTTTACAATTTTTGCAATTTCATTCTCATAGTCAGGCGTAATTACTACTGCAGGGTATTCCACCCTCCAATCAGTTGCGTCAGTAGAGTGAGAAGAACGAGACAGGGCATCAAATCTTATATTGTTTGAATTAGTAACCTTTAGTAAGGTTTTCTTTATACGTTTTTTATTTTTAACAAAGTTATCTAGATACTTCTTAAAATTTTCAACGGCTGACTCAGCATTTGTAATTAATTCGTGAACTTTCGGGTTGTCATTAGCTCTATTTTTTATTAAATCTAGACGAGAGTATAGGGCCCCAATAAGTAATTTGCATCTACCCTTGTTATTAATTAAGTCATCTTGAAGGTATGGGTTTCTATCTATTACCCACATATCTCCTAGAACTTCAAATAGCATTCTAGCACTTCTTCCTGTATTACGATTAAGCCTTAACTGATTAAGCAACTCCCAGGCATCTTTTCCCAAATATCTACAAACAATTTCTTTATCTGAGAATGAGGTGTAGTTGTATGGTATTTCTCGATACTGTTTCAAATTTATTTGAGTAATTTAGATAGTAGACTATTTTACTATAGTAGTATATATTGGGACCTTTATAAGGCAAAATAATCACATTGCAGGTTTTATTGAAAGTCAAGCCTAGTATGTATAATTTATAGATACCATTGTTCAAAATTTATTGGAGTTTTTATGTTGTGGATTAAGGCCTTTCATATTATTAGTGTTATTACATGGTTTGCTGCTTTGTTTTACTTGCCTAGACTCTTCGTTTATCATTCTATGAGCGATGACAAGGTTAGTATCGAGCGATTCAAAGTGATGGAACGGAAACTGTATGTGGGTATTATGATGCCTAGTTTTGTTCTTGCCAGTGTGCTCGGTGTTTGGATGCTATATGACTATGCTTGGACACTTCATTCTCAACAACAGTACTGGCTACATACAAAATTATTGCTGGTAGTGCTGCTAGTCATATACCATTTTTATTGTGGTCACCTAGTTAAAGTTTTCAAGTCTGATCAGAATACAAGGTCAGATACGTTTTACCGATGGTTTAATGAGTTTCCAGCATTAATTCTAGTAGCAATCATAATTCTTATAGTGGTTAAGCCGTTCTAGTGACCTAAGAAATAGTTAAATTGTTAGTTTCTAGTTAGCTTCAAGTAGCTTTGTGCAATAGACTCGTATATAGGTTGTTTAGAAATTTGCTTAGAAGACATGCTAGAAATTAATGAAATGATAATTGCTGGCAACAATAAGTTAAGCGAGTTAGTCATTTCTAGAACTAGAAAAGCGGATGTAAGTGGTGTTCTTATTACGCCACTTAGATAAGCAACCATCGCCATAATTAAAACTACTTGTGGAGTTATCTGTGAGTACATTTGTGAAATCTCAGCGCCAATACCGGCCCCAATAGAAATACTAGGCATAAATAAACCACCAGCTATTGTAGATAGGAATGAAGCCAATGTTGCTATGTACTTATAAACTATAAACTCTATCCCAAGCCTCTCTCCGGAAATAATCATTATTGTTTCTTTACTTCCGGTGCCAGCAATTTGGGTTCCTGATATGTAATTCAAAGTTGCCACAACTGACCCCATAGCTATAGCTAGTGCAATGGTTTTCTTGGCATCTCCAAACATAAATTTATTGATAATAAATAGCGCTGATTTGGCGAAAATTCCACCCAAAATACCACCAATAATAGCTATAGGTAGTAACTGCCAAATCTGTGTTAGTTCAAATGAAAGTTCAGATAAATCATTTAAATACAGACCATCAGAAAAGAAACTCTCAAAAAACAGATATATAATTCCACAAATAATAGCGATAAGAACTAGTGCCTGTTTTTTTAGATTCCTGCCAATCTCCTCGTAAGCGAAAAGAAATCCAGCAATTGGAGCGTTAAAGGTTACTATAAGACCAGCACTTCCGCCTATAGCTATAACGCTATGTATTAATAATTTACGTTTTAGTTTAATAAAGGTTGATAAATTATAAAATATTGACCCAGCTATATGTACGCTTGGACCACCAAACCCTACCGAAGCACCGCCCAGCATGGCTAATGCCACAAAAATAATTTTAACTATAGCAATCTTAAAAGAAAGAAGAATTGATCGAATTCCTTTGTTTCTTGAATCTGTCGCAGCTATTAATTGAGGAATGCCACTCCCGCCAGCGAATTTGAAATATTTTTTGTCAATATAAACTATCAAACCAAATATTAACGGGGCAGAAATAAAAGTAAAGTATGCAGTTTGAGAAGCAAAATCCTTAAAAACATCCTGCATATATGTGCTAACTTCTATAAAAAGGTAAATCGTTATTACAGCAAATATGCCTGCAATCAATATGGCTAGGTATGTTTTTGGTTCCTTGGGTAGTTGCTGTAGAATGTATCTACGCATCTAAACTTTTTTTGAGCTAAACAGTCCTGTTGAAAGGTAGCGGTCTCCTCTATCCGGCAAAATAACCACAATCGTTGCGTTATTTACATTTTTTGATAGCTCTATTGCTGCGGCTGCAGCTCCTCCAGACGATGGTCCAACGAATATTCCTTCATTGGTAGCAAGGTCACGTGACATTTGCTCTGCAACAGATAGAGATACCTCTATTATTGAGTCAACTTTAGAAGCGTCAAAAATCTTAGGTAAGTACTCAGTCGGCCATTTACGAATGCCCTGAATTTGAGAACCATCATCAGGCTGCACTCCTATAATTTCAATATCTGAATTTTTCATTTTTAAGTTACTTGAAACACCCATAATTGTTCCAGTGGTTCCCATAGCTGAAACAAAATGCGTAATATTTCCATCAGTATCATCCCAAATTTCTTCAGCAGTTGAGTTTATATGTGCGATGGGATTATCCGGATTGGCGAACTGGTTAATTTGTTTGCCTTTACCCTCATCTTCCATCTTCTGTGCCAAATCTCTAGCACCCTCCATGCCCTCATCTTCTGACACTAAAATTAGTTCAGCGCCGTAAGCCGTCATCGCGTCTTTTCGTTCTTGTGAAAGGTTTTCCGGCATTATTAGTACCATTTTGTATCCCTTAATGGCGCCAACCATAGCTAAGGCAATACCAGTATTGCCACTGGTAGACTCTATTAGTGTATCGCCAGGCTTAATTTCTCCTCTATTTTCAGACTGAGAAATCATGTTGAGTGCAGCCCGATCTTTGACAGAGCCTGCAGGATTGTTTCCCTCCATTTTTAGGAGGACGATGTTACTGTTATTGGGATTAAGTCTTTGTAATTTAACTAAAGGAGTGCCCCCAATGGTCATTTCAATGGTTTTATAATTCATACCACTCCTATAAAAAACTAAGAATTTCTTAGCTAAAAGTTACATATTGCTAAGAATTGCATCCCTCACTTCTTGCATAACAGGGTTGATATTAATCATATCAGAATCACATTGAGAAATTGCAGTATCGGGATCTTTTAAGCCATGCCCGGTCAATGTACATACAACCTTTGACCCTTCTGCTATTTTACCATTTTTTATATCTCGAATCGCTCCTGCAATTGAAGTGGCAGATGCTGGCTCACAAAAAATACCTTCTTTTTCTGTTAGTAATTTTTGCGCACTTAATATCTCTTCATCAGTACATGAGTCGAACCAACCACCAGACTCTTTCTGAGCGTTCCATGCAAGGTCCCAGCTTTGTGGGTGCCCAATCCTTATAGCGGTAGCTACAGTGTGTGGATTATCAACCATTGAGCCTTTAATGAATGGAGCCGCACCAGCCGCCTGATAACCAACCATCTTCGGGGTATTGTTTACTTTTCCGTACTCTTTGTATTCCGTATATCCCATCCAGTGGGCAGATATATTTCCGGCATTTCCAACTGGCAAGCAGTGGTAGTCTGGGGCAAATCCAAGCTGTTCTATTATCTCAAATGCTGCAGTTTTTTGGCCTTGTAATCGGTACGGGTTGATAGAGTTTACTATGGACACAGGGGCGTGCTCTGAAACCTCTTTGACTAGACGCATTCCATCATCAAAATTACCTTTTATTTGAATAATAACAGCGCCATGTATCATTGCTTGTGCTAATTTTCCTAGGGCGATCTTTCCTTCAGGTATAAGTACGAATGCTTTAATTCCAGCCCTAGCTGCGTAAGCAGCTGCAGCTGCAGATGTGTTTCCAGTAGATGCACAGATGATGGCCTTTGATCCAGACTCAACGGCCTTGGTCACTGCCATTGTCATGCCTCTATCTTTGAACGATCCTGTAGGGTTTAATCCTTCATATTTAATGTAGATGTCTACAGCTTTTTCTATCTCTCTTGGAATGTTATCAAGTCTAATTAGAGGTGTATTTCCCTCGCCAAGACTAATAATTCTTGTGCTTTCACTTACAGGCAACCTGTCTTTGTAGTTTTCTATTATTCCAGTGTATCTCATAATTATATTAATTCCTATTTAGTTAAGTGTTTCTACATGGATAATTTTAACTACCCCTTTGACAAAATCATGTTCCTTAATATTGTTAACCGCCTCAGTAATATCACTGGTCCTTGACTTGCTAGTTATAACTGCAACATGAGTATTCATGCCGTCTATTTTCTTTTGAATTACGGATTCAATTGATATGTTATGATTTTTTAGAGTAGAACTAATGCCATCCAATACATCTGACTCGTTAGATGTAACAAATCTCAAATAAAAAATACTTTCAATTGAGTTGTTGTTCTTGTTTGTAAACTCTTTTAACTCTTTCCAGCCAAGGATGTCATTATTAACTGTGCCGTTCATTATATCTAAAAGGTCTGCTATTACAGCAGATGCAGTGGCATCAGAGCCTGCACCAGCTCCATAATACAGAGTTGTTCCTACAGCGTTTCCATTCACAAGTACCGCATTCATAACCCCATCAACGTTAGCGAGTAGTGTAGTTTTTGGTATCAGGGTAGGGTGCACACGCATCTCTATTTCATCATTAATTTTTTTTGCGATTCCTAGGTGCTTTATGTAGTACCCAAGGTCACCAGCATATGACACATCCTCACCTTCGATTTCACTAATACCTATTGTAGAGACATTGTCAAATTCTAATTTGCAGCCAAAAGCCATCGAACTAAGGATGGCGAGTTTGTGCGCAGCATCAATCCCTTCGACGTCGTATGTAGGGTCAGACTCTGCATAGCCAAGATCTTGTGCTTCCTTTAATACGTCATGAAAGCTTCTTCCTTTATCGCGCATCTCAGTAAGAATAAAGTTACCTGTGCCGTTAATGATTCCAGCGACAAGCTCAATCTTGTTAGCCCCGAGGCCTTGCTCAATTGATTTTAGAATTGGGACTCCTCCAGCCACTGAAGCCTCAAATAATAGGTTGGTGTTATTCTCTTTAGCAAGATCTAGCAGTTCATTTCCGTGATTTGCGATTAAAGCTTTATTTGCAGTGATTACGTGTTTGCCGTTTCTAATAGCTGCCTCTATCAGTTTTTTAGGTAAATCAATTCCGCCAATAAGTTCCAGAATAACATCAATATTTGGATTATTTACTACCTCAAATGCGTCTTCTGTTAGTAGAATGTTTTTCGTAGAACAGATAGTTTCATCATTAATATTTTTTACAGCTGCATGAGCTATATTTATTTCTGAACCTGTACGCCTTTCAATAGTTTTTTTGTTGTTGTTTAGAACGTTTACGACACCGCCACCAACTGTGCCCAATCCAAGAATACCTATATTCATTGTATAACTAATATTGATTTAAATGCGATATTATACCAACTAGCTAAAACTTCACGTGGTGAAAAAACTCAATATCAATCTAAACTAATCATTCACGAGGCTTAGAAATGTTTGTTCAAAAATATTAAGTCCTTCCTCTAATATATCGTCCTCAATAGTTAGAGGTGTTAGGATTCTGATTACGTTACCCCTAACCCCACAAGAAAGCAGTATTAGGCCATTACTTGCGGCAACTGAAACCATGCTTTTGGTAAGCTCTGTGTTTGGTGAGTTAGGGTCTCCATTCTCGATTAGTTCGCAAGCAATCATAGCACCTGTATTCCTAACATTGCCTATGATGTTAGGGTATTGTTGTTGTATACCTTTAAGCTTGTTTGTGACTGTGTTGCCAATTTCATTTGCCCTAGATACCAAATTTTCACCTTCAATTACATCAATTGCTGCTAGTGCAGCTGCGCAAGAGATTGGTGATCCGGCATATGTACCTCCAAGACCACCCGGCAGAGGCTTGTCCATGATTTCTGCTTTACCTACAACTGCAGCCAAAGGGTATCCTCCAGCAAGTCCTTTAGCCATAGTTATTAAGTCTGGCTCAATCTGGTGCCTTTCGCATGCAAAGAATGTTCCTGTTCTTCCAAAACCAGTCTGTATTTCATCAACAATTAGCAATATTCCGTGTTTGTCGCATATATTTCTCAATTTTTTCAAAAAACCTTCTGGCGCCTCATAAAAGCCGCCCTCACCTTGGACAGGCTCAATAATGATTGCTGCAATTTTTTCTGCCTCAATACTTACTTTAAAAATATTCTCTAGGTAATTTAATGAATCTTCTGAGCTAATGCCGTGATACTCGATTGGGAATGGTGCGTGGTATATGTCGTTAGGGAAAGGGCCATACCCATTTTTATAAGGCGCAACTTTGCCTGTTAATCCTAAGCACAGGTTGGTTCTTCCGTGAAAGGCGCCATTGAAAGCAATAACTCCTGGTCTATTAGTAGCAGCTCTTGCAATTTTAATTGAATTTTCAACTGCCTCTGCTCCAGTGGTAACGAAGATAGATTTGGCGTTATTTATGGGTGATTTTTCTACAAGTTTTTCAGCTAGTTCAATTGCGTTTTTGTAAGGGGTTACCATAACACAGGTGTGGCTAAAATTATCAACCTGCTCTTTAACAGCGGCAACAACTTTTGGGTGAGAGTGGCCAGTATTCACTACCGCAATGCCAGCTCCGAAATCAATATATCTTTTTCCTTCTTCGTCCCAAAGTTCGGAATTAAGGCCTTTATTAATAAATACAGGTATAAGGTTTCCTTGCCCACGAGCAAAAACATTGTTCTTTCTTTCTTGAAGTTGTTGGTTTGTCATATTTATATCTCCAGTATTATTAATTTTTTGTTAACTCAAACCGCCCATGCAAATATATTTTAGTTCTAAAAATTCATCGATCCCGAAGTGTGACCCTTCCCTGCCTAGTCCAGACTCCTTGACCCCTCCAAACGGTGCTACCTCGTTAGAAATTATTCCTGCATTTACTCCAACAATGCCGTATTCCAGTGCCTCAGAAACACGCCACACTCTCCCAATGTCACTCGTATAGAAATAAGATGCAAGTCCAAACTCTGTATCGTTTGCCATAGACACTGCCTCCTGTTCAGTATTGAACTTAAAAATGGGAGCAAGAGGGCCAAATGTTTCTTCAGTAGCTACCCTCATAATAGTAGTTGCATTAGCTATAATTGTAGGCTCAAATAGTGTACCACCTTCCTTGTATAGCTTTCCACCAGCAACAATTTCTCCTCCATTCTTAACGGCATCATCAATATGTTGCTGAACTTTTTTTACAGCATTTTGGCTAATGAGTGGACCCTGATTAACTCCTTCTTCTAGTCCATTACCTACCTCTAGTGATTTGACAGCTTCTTTAAGTTTTTCTATAAATTTGTCATAAACTCCAGATTGGACTAGAATTCTATTTGCGCAAACACATGTTTGGCCAGCATTACGATACTTTGATACCATTACGCCTTCAATAGATGCATCTAAATCAGCGTCATCAAAAACTATAAAAGGAGCATTTCCACCCAACTCCATGGAAACTTTTTTCATAGTGTCAGCACAGTTTCTAGTAAGAATTTTGCCTACTGCAGTAGATCCTGTGAATGAAAGTTTTCTTACTATATTGCTATCAGTTAAAGTTGTCCCAATATCTTTAGCGTTTGTTCCAACAACAACATTTAATACTCCTTTTGGAATTCCAGCTTGATCGGCTAGCTCTGCAAGTGCGAGCGCACACAGAGGGGTTTCAGAGGCTGGCTTTATAACTACTGGGCAACCAGCAGCAAGTGCAGGTGCGCACTTTCTTGTGATCATGGCTATAGGAAAGTTCCATGGTGTAATAGCTGCTACAACCCCTATCGGCTGTTTAATAGCTATAATTCGGCGATCATTTGATGGGGTTGGTATTATATCGCCGTAGGTTCTTTTACCTTCTTCAGCAAACCACTCAATGAAAGATGCACCATACACAACTTCACCTCTAGCTTCAGCCAAAGGTTTTCCTTGTTCAGTAGTCATTAAAATGGCAAGGTCTTCTTGGTTTTGCATGATTAGATCAAACCATTTCTTTAAAATTACAGCTCTTTCTTTTGCAGTTCTATTGCGCCAGTCAGGCCAAGAACTGTTAGCTGCTTTGATGGCTTTGTTGGTTTCATCTACTCCCATTTCTGGCAATGTGCATATAACCTCTTGTGAGTATGGATTTATTACTTCAAAACGATCGTTCGAATTTCCTCCAATCCACTCCCCATCAATATACCCAGCTGTTCTTAATAGATCATTATTTGTTAGCATTGCTATCTTCCTTTTAGTTATTATTTATTTATAAAATTATGATTGTACATATTCTTGTTGTTTCTGGTACTTATTAATCATAGCAGCACTAACAACTCCTATAGAGACCAAGCCAATTAATATAGTAGATACAGCATTGATTTCAGGAGTAACTCCAAGCCTGACCATGGAATATATTTTCATGGGTAGGGTTGTAGCCCCAGGCCCAGATGTAAAACTGGCTATAACAAGATCGTCTAACGACAATGTAAAAGATAGTAACCATCCAGATACAACTGCAGG
>DQME01000131.1 GCA_015659815.1 Gammaproteobacteria bacterium
AGAACTTTCTTAAATAACGTTGTTGGCTCTACCATTGTGATGGACGGAGACGCAATAATCAATCAATATGCGGGTGGTTATGACGACTACTTAGTACAAAAACAGCAACAAGTTAGTGTTCAAAAATCAAAAAACAAGCCAATTAAAATATCCAAACCTTTGCAGAGCAAAAAACTTAGCTACAAAGAGCAACGAGAGTTAGATAAAATTCCAGAAAAAATTGAGCAATTAGAGCTACAAATTGGGGAAATTCAACTACAGTTAGCAGACCCAGAATTCTTCGCTAAGGAGGAATCACAGGACGAACTAATTAGACTGGCTAAACTTGAATTTGATCTTGAAATTCTTTATGAAAAATGGAGCGAACTTGAATAAATTATTTATATTACTGGCAGCATGAAAAATGTCCCCCTGATAGTTGACCTAGACAACACCCTTATATACACAGACCTGCTGTACGAATCATCTGTAGCTGTAATTAAGAAGCGCCCTCTATTAGCTATTCTATACCCATTCTGGCTCTTTAAGGGTAAAGGGTATTTGAAAGACCAATTAGTGAAAAGGTTCACAGTGGATGTATCAAAGTTGCCATTTAATGACATAGTGATTGACTATATAAGAGAGCGCAAGAAGATTGGATCGCAAGTCATACTTGCCACAGCCTCTCACAAATATTACGCATTTGCAGTTGCAAAACATGTTGGACTCTTCGACGACGTTATGGCTAGCAACAAGGACTTCAATCTATCGTCACACAATAAGGCCTCTAGGCTTGTGGACAGGTTTGGAATTAAAGGTTTTGATTATATGGGAGACCACATGAGAGATTTACCAGTTTGGGAGGCTTCGAACCTTTCTATTTTGGTAAATGTATCTGACAAAGTTATAAACAAAACAAAACACTTAGAGGTTTTAGTGCTATCTAAAAAGGGTTCGAACCCTCAATAACATAGGACATAACCCCAAGGACTAAGTAAGCCACGGTAGTCCCCACCAGTGTGATCGCTAGCACCCTTGCAAGGGCTAGATTTTTCCCCAGTATGCGGTTATTTATAAACCACACAAAATATCCAATGACAAGGGATATGATGATTATTCTTAATAAAAACATGTAATATACTTTACCTATTCACGCAAACTTGCAACTATTTTAGTCGCTAACGCAAGGCTTATGCCACTGACTTTTTGCAATTCGTCTGTTCCAGCTTTCTTTATCTCTTGTAAGCCTCCGAAATGGTTTAGTAGAGCAGACCTCCGCAACTTGCCTATACCTTGTATTGACTCGAGTGGTGATTTTTTGCGAGTATTAGAGAGCCTCTTTCGGTGGCTCTTTAGAGCGAACCTGTGGGACTCGTCACGTATATGGTTAATCAACAAGAGCGATTTATCGTGCGGTGGCAGGTTTATCTTTTTTACTTCTCCTTGTTCTATAATGATTAGTGTCTCTAGACCAGGCCTTCTACCCTCTCCTTTGGCGACTCCTACCAACTTAATTGAATCTATAGCGATAGAATCTAGAACCATTATGGCCTGATTTAATTGCCCAATACCGCCATCGATAAATACCACATCTGGTAGCTCTTTTTGGTCTCTAATTAGCCTTGAATAGCGCCTAAAGACTGCCTGATTGATAGCGGCATAGTCGTCACCTGGTGTTATACCATTTATACTGAATTGTCGATAACTTTTAGTCTTTGGCATACCATTCTCAAACACTACACATGATGCAGTTGTTGCCTCTCCCATAGTATGACTTATATCAAAACATTCCATCAATTTTGGTGGCAATTCAAGGTCAAGGGTTTTTTGTAGTTCTATTAACTGTGACTGTTTGTTGCGTTTAGAGGTAAGCCTCTGCTTGAGGTTTTCCTGTGCTGTAAGTGTTGCAATCTTTAGGTAGCTCTTTTTATTTTTTTGTGGCTTATCTATTATTTGCGTATTTAGTGCTGAAGATATCAAACCCTTGTCTTTAATCTTTTCACTAACTAGGATCTGTTTTGGTACATTTTTATCAAGATAATATAATGGCAAAAACGCTACCAACACATCTACCACACTCTTAGATCTGGTGTTCTTTGGAAAAATACATTCCTGACCTATCTGTTTTCCTGATCGAACAAAAATCACTTCAACTGCATGTACGCCTTCGCTTTCAGCAACACCAATAACATCCATATCGCTTATACTGTCCGATGCGTGCTGCTCCTGAATAGTTCTAAGCCCTATCAACTGATCACGGTAATGGGCAGCAAGCTCAAAATCCAAATCCTTCGAAGCTTTCTGCATTTTTTCAGCAACCAGCTCCAATGTCTCTACACCCTTACCGCTCAAAAAAAGCTTCATCATTTTGACATCGTGGGCGTAATTCTCGTCAAGAATATTACCAACGCATGGTGCACTACAAAGGCCTATCTGGTATTCTAAACAGGGCCTCGACCTTGACCGATAAACACTGTCGCTGCACTGCCTAACTTTGAATATTTTTTTTAACAACACAAGAGAGTCTCTGACCACGTGTGCCGAAGTGTATGGGCCGAAGTATTGATAGTTGGTGTTTTTGTTTCCACGAAAAAAACCTACCCTGGGATGCTTATCACTAGTTACATAAATATAAGGGTAACTCTTGGCGTCCTTTAGAAGTATGTTGTACCTTGGTTTGTGCTCCTTGATGAGTTCATTCTCTAGCAGCAAAGCTTGTGTCTCAGTGTCGGTAACAATTACATCTATTCCATCTATGTTGGATACTAAGGCTATAGTCTTGGCGTCTGACTGTTTTTTGGAAAAGTACTGAGAAACCCTCTTTTTAAGGTTTCTAGCCTTACCAACATATATAATCTTGCCTGATCCATCTAGCATCTGATAGACGCCAGGCCGGTTAGTTAAATTTTTCAGTTTATCTTTAATTGACATTTATTCATTAATAACCGACTAAACAAAAAGGTAAAATGGTTCAAATCTATATATAAAGTAAATATGATTAAAAAACTTTCAATTCTTGTTACTGTATTCTATATCAACTTATCTATTGCGAGTGGCGATACTTCCTCAGAATTTGTAAACAAAGTTAACACAGTGTCCGACTCAATAGTTGAGATTATAGACCCGCCAGGTGCTTCTGCATTAGGAATCATGGTTGACACACTGTCCTCTCTAAAAGAGCTAAAAAAGCAAAACAAGGGGTCAATTGAAAATATCACTGCACTAATCAATATTAAGTTTCTTCCCAATATCGATATTAAAACTGCAGTAAAGTTAACATTAAAGAATCATTGGGACGGAATCAGCACTCATGACAGGGTAATATTTCAAAAATACATATCGCAATCTCTTGTCAGGGACTATGCAGGAATTTTGGCTACATATGAAAACCTTGAAAGCATAAATATTGCTGTCGACCCCAATGTTAAAAG
>DQME01000036.1 GCA_015659815.1 Gammaproteobacteria bacterium
AAAGCCAAACCACATTCCTCATGGCTACAAACCGTGGTAACTGCTAAAGCTAAATCTTCAATCAAGTCTCAATTAAAGAAGGAGTCTGCATCAGAGTTAATGCAGCTTGGGGATTATCTGCTAAGCAATGCGCTTGATTATAAAGGTCTAAATTCTAATTCCATATCTAGAGCTACATGGAGAAAGTGCCTTACCGATTTGAGGTGCGACTCAAAATCAGACTTGTATATGAAGATTGGGCTAAGCGAGATATTAATTTCTGTGGTACTAAACAAACTACAAGAAAATGAAGACAACAACATAATAGACAAAATTCATATCAACACTACACGAGGAAAGGCTATAAGCTTTGCTCACTGTTGTTACCCAATACCGGGGGACAGGGTTGCTGCTATATTAACAACAACCAAGGGCTTAGTTGTGCACAGATTCGAATGCAAAAACTTGCAAAGAGATAAAAACAAAAACGTTCAGTGGATGGAGGTGGATTGGGATGCCGACAAGGAAGAAGAATTTAAAACTGCAATTGTGGTAAAAGTTGACAATCGACGTGGCGCTCTTGCATCTATTGCAAATGTATTTGCCAAGATGGGGGTAAACATTGAGAACCTAGATATAGAGGAACAAAAAAACTCAATGAAGGCACTAAATTTTGTTATAACTGTTACTAACAATGATAAGCTTAGAGATGTTTTAAAAGAGTTAGATAAGTTCGAATTTGTGAATGCAGTTAATCGATCAAAATAACAAAAAAAATAGCTAAATTTGTTCCCAATATACAGCCTTTTTGATTAAAATTGATATATTAATGTTAAGGCCCCATCATGACTTGGACTGACTCCCTAGAGATAGCTATCGATTTAGATGAAAAATACCCTGAAATCAACCCTATGTTTGTTAATTTTGTTGACCTCAGAGAGATGGTGATAGGTCTGCATAGCTTCGATGATGATGTTGACAAGTCTGGAGAAAAAATTTTAGAAGCGATTCAAATGTTTTGGATAGAAGAAAAAGAGTGAAGAAATTATTTATTTTTTGTCTGTTTTTTTATTCAGGTATAGCTACCGCAGTTCTGGAAGTAACAATCCTTAAACGGGCTGAGAACGCATTCCCTATTGTTATTGCACCATTTGAGGTTGTAGGTAATGCTGAACAGGGAAAGGCAATCGCAAAAATAATGAGCGACAACCTTAACAGGTCTGGCCGATTCAATGCCAGCAGTGCTATGAGTGTTTTCCATTCTGAGGACGATATAAATTTCAAAGCATGGCAAGCAAACAACACAGAGGCGTTAGTCTTTGGAAAGGTGGAGCAGGTAAGTAAAACAATATTTAATGTTTGGGTATATCTCTACGACACATACTCTAAAAAAAGGTTATACGCAGACAAGTTCGCTGTCCACAATAGTGGCATTAGAAGGATCTCTCACTTTTTGTCAGACCAAATCTACGATGCATTGTTAGGAGAGAGGGGCTCTTTTGATACACGTTTAGCGTATGTAACTGTATTCAATTTGGCAGACGGTAGGCGCGAATATCGATTAGAAATATCGGACTCAGATGCACAAAATGCACAAGCCATATTAAAATCAAATGAGCCTATATTGTCTCCAGCATGGTCACCAGACCAGAGAAAAATTGCTTACGTCCACTTTAGAAATGCACGATCTGAAGTTTTTATACAGTACCCTTTCGAAAGAAGAAAAACTCATAAGCTACCTGTGTTTGATGGTATCGCATCATCTCCATCCTGGCATCCAAATGGGAAAAGCCTCCTCCTTACTTTATCAAAGAACGGTAATAAAGACATATATTCGTATGACATCGAAACTAAGTCAGTGACTAGAATCACCAAAGATCCAGGAATCGACACTGAGGCCAGCTACTCTGCTGACGGTAAACGTATTGTGTTTACTTCGAACAGGTCTGGGCAAGTGCAGGTATACATTAAGAACCTTTCGACCAACAAAGTTAGTCGCGCAACATTCGAAGGTAAATATAATTCCAAAGCTGTGTTCTCACCTAACGGCAAGCAACTTGCACTGGTTCATCGGGTAGACAAGGACTACCGCATAGCGTTGCTGGATATCGCAACCAGAGACTTAACTGTTCTGACAAATAACAAACTTGACGAGTCGCCATATTTTTCACCTAACGGCGGAATGATTATTTTTGCTACAAATAATGACGACTCCGGGGTATTATCAGTAGTTTCTATTATTGGTGGCCAGGCTTTTGAACTGGCTAGTAAAAAAGGTGAAGTTAGAGAGCCTAACTGGTCACATTATTTAAAATAAAAAAGGAGTAATATATGTTGTTTAGGGTTTTATTATTAGCTGTAATGGTGGCCGTCTTGTCTTCTTGTTCAAATGCAACTGACGACATTGGAGATAAGGTAGAAAGCTTATTTAAGCAGGTCACAGGGCAACCTGAAGTTGTTGAAGTTGAGGACAGAACAATCTCCTCTAGCGAAAGTGTAAGCTCTTCAAGTGATGCAAGCAGTTCGACTGAAGAAAGCATAGTTTTGGCAGACAACTCTGCATACAGCTCCGAAGGAGTATCAGCTAGCGAGTCTACGAACTCTGAATCTTCTTCTTCATCTGAATCTTCTTCTTCATCTGAATCTTCTTCTTCATCTGAATCTTCTTCTTCACAAACTTCCAGTTCTAGTTCGGAAGCTGAAGAGAGTCAAGTCGTCATAATTGAAAAGTCTCCACTAGAGGGACTATCTGAGAGTGGTGTATATTTCACTTTGTATTTTGCCTATGACGGTTATGACATTGATGACGAAACAACCAAACAGATAATTGCTCATGCTAACTTTATGCGCGACAATTCTGGCTACAGATTGCGCCTTGAGGGCCACGCAGACGAGAGAGGGACACGTGAATATAACTTAGCTTTGGGGGAGAATAGAGCCCTAAGTGTAAAAGATGTTCTTGGGTTATATGAGCTAGCATCCAGGATTGACGTGGTTAGTTATGGTGAGGAAAAGCCAATTTCTACAGGCCACAATGAAAGCGCATGGAAACAAAACAGGCGCGTTGAGTTTATCTACGAAAGTAACTAGTTATTGATGGATGTTCTATTCTTTTATGAGTATATTGCCGCTACTATGCATTACATTAATGGTGATGGTATCACCTGTTACTGCAGGTAGCGGCATAAATATTGATAAGGTAATAATTAATCACAACAGCAAGATAAAAAAACTTAATCAAAAATATAAATCCTTGTTGAATGAGATAGACCAACTAAAGGAGCACCAAAAAGTTGACGATACAAAAGTAAAGGAGCTGTTTCGTTTATTAGAGTTCAGACAGACAAAGGAAGTAGTCGAGCAAACAGTAACTCGAATAAAGAAGGACAACATAAAAGCAAAAAAACTGTACTCTAGCGCTAGAAGCCTACTACTAACTGACCAGTTCGAAGAGTCTGTTGTAATTTTTAAAAAATACATGGACGAGTACCCCGACAACGCTAATGCGGACGATGCTCACTATTGGCTAGCCCGTTCTTACTATGCGATGCAAGATCATGTTAATGCCAAAAACACGTTCCTCGTTTTCCAACAGGACAATCCTAAACACCATAAATTCTCTAACTCTTTGCTAGAACTTTCTAGAGTTTATGTAGGGCTAAATGAGAAAGACAAGGCAATAGATATGCTTAAACTTATGGTTAAAAAAACACCCAACCATAAATCAATCAACAAAGCAAAACAACTATTAACGGAACTTACAAAGCCAATAAAAGAGCTAGTTGAGTAAAGTGAAGATTCTGCCAATCCATAGTGTAAATCTAGATACGCTTTGTTATTATTATCCTGAACGATACCCCTTCTTGCTTGAGAGTGTTAGTTCTAATAATGATAACAGGTACTCAATCCTCTTTTCCCATCCAGGAGAAACAATAACCCTTAATGATTTGGATGACTTTGATTTTTTGTCCACACTAGAATCGAAAGTTAATACTAGTTCAGATAGTACTGAATTGCCTTTCAGTGGTGGTTGGTTTGTATATCTTTCTTATGAATTAATTGGTCAGATTGAGCCTGTCTTGAGGGGAAATCTATTTAGCTCTAACAATGTCATTGCGAAGGCGGTAGAAATACCCACAGCAATAGTTATAGATCATATAAAAAATGAAACTTTCTTGGTAGACCAGTTCGACTCAGAAGATAGAATATCTCAAGTTCTGTGTGATATAAATAATGCCAAAGAAGTTCATACAGTGCAACTTGATGGTGAGTTAGTATCTGAAGATGAAGAAAAGTTCCTATATGGCGTTAATATGAGCAAGGATTACATAAAGGCTGGCGATGTTTTTCAGGTTAACTTGTCTAGAGAGTGGCAATACAAACTTAATTCACAGGTGAGTGCAACTCAGATATATAGATCGCTTAAATCTGCAAATCCTGCGCCTTTTGCTGCTCTTGCGCAGTTCGATGAATTTAGCATTATCTCTTCTTCACCGGAGAGGCTTTTCAGTGTTACTGACAACATTGTTCAGACAAGACCAATAGCTGGGACTCACCCTAGAGGCGAGGGCGATGAAGATGAACTTCTGAAAATTAGACTTATAAATCACCCTAAGGAGCAAGCAGAGCATGTAATGTTGCTTGATTTAGAGCGCAACGATATGGGAAGGGTATG
>DQME01000159.1 GCA_015659815.1 Gammaproteobacteria bacterium
CACGTAGCAATGGAATTGACGGGTGAAAATAAACGACAAGCATTTGTACCACGAGGTTTTGCGCATGGATTTGTTGTATTGAGTGAAACTGCAACATTTGCTTATAAAGTTGATAATTATTATTCACCAGAATGTGATCGAGGGATGGCTTTTGATGATGAGCAACTCAATATCGATTGGGGATTACCTAAAGAGCTTTTGCAGTTATCCGCTAAAGACACCAAGCAACCAAGGTTAAGTGGGCTAAAAGACACTTTTGACTACAGTATAAATTACTATGTCTAATATAAAATCTATTCTGGTAACAGGGTCGAATGGCCAATTGGGTCAATCATTAAAGAGTATTGCAGCAGAATACCCGGAATATCAATTTCATTTTGTAACACGAGATGAACTGGATTTAGGTGATATTGAAAATATCTCAACCTATTTCCAAAAGAACCGATTTGATTTAATTATCAACTGTGCTGCCTATACTGCAGTCGATAAAGCAGAGCAGGAAACTCAGTTAGCAGATGCGATTAATCATCTTGCGGTAAAGAAAATAGCAGAAATAGCTAAAGAATACGACACAGTATTGATTCATTTCAGTACGGATTATGTGTTTGATGGTACAAGCCATAAACCCTATGTAGAAACGGATCCAATAAGTCCACAAAGTAGTTATGGTGCAAGCAAACTTAAAGGGGAGCAAGCATTACAGGGTGTTATGCCAAGAGGGTGTATTATTCGAACCAGCTGGGTTTATTCGGAATTTGGCAGTAATTTTGTTAAAACCATGCTCAAATTAGGGCAAGAGAGGACGGCTCTTGCGGTTATTTTTGATCAAATAGGCAGTCCAACATATGCCAAAGATCTTGCGCAAGCCATTATGCAGATTGTTGCCAATAATAGAATGCAGAACCAAGCTGAATTTCCCATTTATCATTACAGTAATGAAGGGGTGTGTTCCTGGTATGATTTCGCTAAAGCGATATTTGAGATCAATCATATCAATTGTGTAGTAAGTCCAATAGAAACTAAGGATTACCCCACGCCTGCTAAACGTCCTCACTACAGCTTGTTAAATAAAGCTAAAATAAAACACGATTATGATTTAAGTATTCCTTATTGGAAAGATTCATTAAAACGGTGTTTGAAAAAATTATAATGTGATGCAGGGTTATAAACAATACTCCCTAACTAGTTCTCTCCTACTCTACATACATAGATGTAGGTAAGTAGAGAAATGCAGGCGCAATTGCGGAGAGGGCTTGGGTGAGGAGAAGTAAAATTAAGTTTTTTGGTTCTCATCTCTCAACACTTTCTTGCTAGAGATGGTGTTTTTTAAGGTAATAACATCGTCTCTAAAAAGATGGCAGGAAGTATTACAATGCGTAAAGAATACAGTGCAAGTACTGAGAAGGGAACAGCCTGAATCAATGCTGGTTAACAATATATAGGAAAAACAATGACAACAATGTTAGTAACGGGTGGCGCAGGATTTATAGGCTCAGCTGTAATTCGTCACTTAATTCAGGACACCTCATTTGATGTTATTAATGTTGATAAATTAACCTATGCAGGTAATTTAGAATCATTAAAACAAATCGATAGCGATGCGCGTTATCATTTCGAGCAAGTAGATATTTGTGATAGCGTTGAAATTAAACGGGTGCTAGAACAGTATCAACCCGATATTATTATGCACCTTGCCGCCGAGTCGCATGTTGATCGCTCTATTGATGGGCCCGGTGAGTTTATGCAAACTAACATTATTGGTACTTACAATATGTTAGAACAGGCAAGAGCTTACTGGTCACAACTAGATGAAGATAAAAAAGGTAGCTTTCGTTTTCACCATATATCAACAGATGAAGTGTATGGGGATCTTGAGGGAACAGATGATTTATTTACTGAGACGACTTCTTATGCGCCTAGCTCACCCTATTCAGCTTCAAAAGCAAGCTCAGATCATTTAGTCAGAGCCTGGCAACGTACCTATGGTTTGCCCACAGTGCTAACCAATTGCTCAAATAATTATGGCCCTTATCATTTTCCTGAAAAATTAATTCCACTGATGATATTAAATGCGTTGGAAGGCAAGCCTTTGCCGGTTTATGGAAAAGGTAACCAGGTTAGAGACTGGTTATTTGTCGAAGACCATGCAAGAGCACTGGTACAGGTAGCAACTCAAGGGAAAGTAGCTGAAACCTATAATATTGGGGGCCATAATGAAAAGCAAAATATTGAGGTTGTTAAAATAATTTGTGAATTGTTAGAAGAATTTGTTCCCAATAAGCCAGAAGGCGTGGCTGCATACAGTGACCTAATTACCTATGTACAAGATAGAGCAGGACATGACGTCCGTTATGCTATTGATGCCTCTAAAATTGAAAAAGAACTAGGATGGACACCCCAAGAAACATTTGAAACGGGTATAAGAAAAACAGTGCAGTGGTATCTGGCTAATCAAGAGTGGTGTCAGCATGTGCAAGATGGCAGTTATCAAAGAGAGAGATTAGGAAAATCCTATTGACCATTAGGTGTGAATAGAGCGTACGCTTAAAATTGATAATAAGAGAGTGTTCTTTTACAAATAAAATCAAAAAAGTACAATGTGTCAGTGTTTCACTATGTAGTGTTACGGTATGTATACCGTTAATAGGGAGCACCTGATATTTAACATGTCAGGTGAATAAGAAAATGAACCAGAGTCAATGGTATTTGTTACGTTACAAGTCGTGTGACGACAGTCGTGCCTAGCAGTATTTGTAAATTTAACAGTTTACTATTTTCCGAGCGCTTTAGGCGCGGCATGCGCTCGCCTTAATAAAGACTTTGGGACTCCATATCATAAAAATCGATTTACCTCGCGGCGAATCTATAGGCTCCAGACGCCCTGCGTACGCCTTGGCCATGCCCAAGAACCGCATAGTCAAGGCTCCCACAAATGGCTTAACGGCTAGTCGGGATAAAATTTTAGCCTCCCTCACGTGCTACTTGTACACTTCGGATTGGCAAATTTCCCTGCGCTTTTTGGAGACTATTCCCCGGTCGGGGGCTGACAGCGCATGGGGCATATTGATGTTAAAACAAAAATGAAATTACTTTGTGTCAGAATCCAGAAAATTTTCCAGGTTATTGCCACTTAAATGTATTGTTGATTCTAACTCCATGCATAGACATATTATATTGTTGTAGCTCTTTTGTTCGCCAAGATGCTTCTTGTTTTTTTCGATTAATCTTTTTCAACTTTCGTTCAAGCCAGCTTTGTTGTAGCAGGCGGTAGTTGTAACGATATCCTAGCCCCTCTTTTTCAGATAGTCCTCGTTCTTGCTTCATTGCTGACTGAGTAATTGAACCATAATGATGCAGCCATGATGAGCCGGTTATTCCCGTGGCTATATTGGCTTTGTTCAGCTCATGAAAAAATAAAGTATCTTCAAAGCCAAGTAGTTTGGGAATAGGTTGAAAATAACCTATATCCATCCAAACCGATTCATGTACAGCAAGGCAAACAGCATGTTTTGCACCAAG
>DQME01000044.1 GCA_015659815.1 Gammaproteobacteria bacterium
GGGGAATCGAACCCCTCTTGCAAGGATGAAAACCTTGAGTCCTAACCGATAGACGAACCCGACAGAGAAGTTTTTTGCTTGGTGGAGCTAAGCGGGATCGAACCGCTGACCTCTACACTGCCAGTGTAGCGCTCTCCCAGCTGAGCTATAGCCCCAAAAACTGGTTTCTAGCAAAAAATGTAAATTATAATCTCTAGGATATATTAGTCAAGCAATTATGGTTAAAATATTTGAAGAAATCATAAAACTTATTATAAAATTTGTTTTATACAATTTAATTACTCAGTTATGCAAGAAACTATACATAAACACACATCATTCACTTTAGAAATAATTTATCACCTGGGTACTTACGAAAACTCAATCCATTTCATATTTGACCATGCATCTAAAAAATGCTCTATAGTTGACCCTGCTTGGGAGGCTGATTTATTTATTGACAGGGTTAAAGAAAGGGGTTATGAGTTAACTGATATTTGGTTAACACATTGGCATCCAGACCACACAAATGCCGTAGATGAGTTAGCCCATAAAACTGGAGCCACCATAACTGCAGGAATCAATGAGGTTCCCTACCTAAGGTTAGAACACCCAATAAAGACTGTAGAGGATAATGACATTGTTTCTATAGGCAATACTGATGCTAGAATAATAAATACTCCAGGACATACGGCTGGTGGGATTTGTTATGCACTTGATGGGCATCTGATTGCTGGTGATACTTTGTTTGTGTATGGTGCTGGTCACTGCGTTATGCCTGGTGGTAGTGCAAACATTTTTTTTAATTCACTGCAAAAGCTCAAGCAACTACCTGACGACATGATGCTTCATTGTGGCCACGACTATGGATCTACAATAAGCTCTACCATGGGCGAGCAAAAAAAAGGTAACCCATTTCTGCTAATTGATGATGAGGATGATTTTGTCCGCTACCGTAACAATATACATGACGGCTCACGCACATACCCCATGTCTGCTATGACTAAAGACGAGGTCTATGCATTATTATAAGGCGACTGTATGATTGGGTTTTTAGGAGGATCATTTGACCCAATCCATTATGGGCACTTGAAAAATGCATCCATCGTTAAGGAAGAGTTAGGGCTAGATGAATTATATTTGATGCCTTGCTCGAGTCCTGCCCAGAAATCAAGACTCATGTTCTCTAATAAAGAGCGCCTTGATATGATAAAACTTGCTACCAATGAATTTATAGACTTATCTATAGACCCAAGAGAGATAAACAGGGATGGCACTAGCTACACAATAGACTCTCTGCTTGATATCAGGGGACAAACACAAAAAACCGGCATATGTTTTCTTGTTGGCATGGATTGCTATGTAAATCTAAATACCTGGAAAAACTATCAGGAATTTCATAACTATTGCCATCTAATTGTTATTGGTCGGCCAAACTACCATACAGAGAATAAAGAGCTTCACTTTTTCAAAAATTGTAGCAACGTTGAACAGCTTCATGAACAACAAAACGGGCTAGTTTATTTCTCTAAATCTGAGATGCTTGACATTTCTTCGAGCAGTATCCGTAACAAGATAAACCATAATCAAAGTTTATCAAATTTAGTGCCCAGCCCTGTTATTAATTATATTGAGGAAAGTAGTGAAACTTGAAAAACAAATAAACCTTATAACTGAATCATTAGATGAACTAAAAGCTGAAGACATTATTGCGATAAACGTAATCAATCAAAGCTCCGATATGGAGGCTATCATTGTTGCAAGCGGTAGATCAACTCAGCATACAAAAGGTATTGCCAACAACGTTAAAATCGAAGCTAAGCGACAAGGAATGAAGGTTTTAGGTATAGAAGGACTAGAATCTGGTGAATGGGTTCTTGTTGACTTAGCAGAAGTAATAGTACACATTATGACCTATGACACAAGAGATTTTTATAAACTTGAAAAGCTATGGTCCAGTCATGACAAATAATGCAGCTGGAAAACAATAGGCTGGTTAATTATGAAAATATCTCTAATCGTTATTGGGAAAAAAATGCCAGACTGGTTAAAGGATGGAATTACACACTATGTAAAACAAATGCCGCCCTCAATGAATTTTTCATTGGTAGCTATAGATGCTCCAAAGAGAAAAGGTAGAAACATAGACCAGATTAAGAAAATAGAAGGAGACCTACTTACTGCAGCATCAATGGATTCAAATATAGTTATAGCTTTTGATGAAAAAGGAATCCAAAATACAACAAAAGATATAGCCAACAATCTTCATAATTGGCAACAGAATGGTGACAAAGTTTCATTATTAATAGGTGGGGCCGATGGCCTATCAAGTGAATGCAAATCTAGCGCTAACCAGCTATGGGGTCTATCAAATCTTACTTTGCCGCACTCAATCGCTAGGCTGTTGGCTGTAGAACAGATATATAGAGCTAACTCTATACTTATAAATCACCCATACCATAGACAGTAAAAAAATGTTATGTATTAAATGGTTTAAGTTAATGGTTATTAAAAATATCAGACAACTATATTATGGATAAAACATTTTCTGGAGGCCTGCCAATAACAACTCCATTCTCAGTCTTAACAATAGGTCTTTCAATAAGAATAGGGTTTGCAACCATAGCATTTACCAAGTCATCATCAGACAAAGAAGGTTCAGATAAATTGTTCTCACTGTATGCTGACTCTCCCTTACGCATCAAAGACCTAGTATCAATACCTAGATCAACTATCAACCCTTTAAGCTCGTCAGCGCTTGGAGGGTTATTAAGGTAGTTAATTACCTCGAAGTTAATTCCGTTTTCTTCTAAAATAGCCAGTGTTGCTCTAGATTTAGAGCATCTAGAGTTGTGATATATTATCGTTCCCATATATTAGCCTTATGAAAAATAAAGTGATTATACCTCTATACTTGAATAACATACTTTCAAGGTTAGTCTTAGTTGTATTAATGTCTCTACCATTTAGCCTGTCTCAAGCATCTACATTAAGTAGTATTATTGATTCAGCTTCCTCACTATGGTCTGAAGACAAAACCATCAAGGCTCCTGATTTTCAACTAACCGACATCAACGGAGTAATACATTCAAATGACTCCACCAAAGGAAAATACTTAGTTGTTAATTTTTGGGCTACATGGTGCCCGCCTTGCCTAAAAGAGATACCAGCATTAGTGGAATTTTATGAACAAAACTCAGAAAAAGTGGAAATTTTAGGGCTGGACTATGAGGAAGCAGACGAATCAAAGATTTTTGAATTTACCGACAGCTTCATGGTTAATTATCCGATTATACTGTTTGACAAAAGTAATGAATCCCAGTTTAATATCTTTGGAGAAATTATTGGCATGCCTACTACATATATTTATGATAAAGAAGGGGTGCTAATTGATTATCACTTGGGTGAAATTGACATTGAGTACCTAGAAAAAACAATCCTGTAGTGATTAATTGCTAAATAAAAAAGCCCCAAAAAGGGGCTTTCAAATAATAGCTAAAGGGTTAGATTAACAGTAATTTGTAAAGTTCTCATCGGTCTGCTCTTTACCGTCTTCGTATCCTGCTTCCCACTCATCTGTTATTCTTTGCTCTTCAATCTCTGGGTTTTTTAAAAAGCCAGCAACCCAACCTTGAATATAGTTGTCGTTTACGCCCATTTCTTCCATTTTTTTAACGCCTTCGTAATAAGTCACAGATGTACTCCCTTAAATAATGTTTATAATTTTGTATTCTTAAATCAAACAAAAAATTGATATAAGAAAAAGTTAATATTATAACCAATTAATACCACTAACAAAGAATTAAATATGCATTTATCTGAAATATTAGAGGAGCTGAATGACAAGCAGAGGCAATCTGTAATCTTAGATAACAATAAGAATGCCTTAATACTGGCTGGGGCCGGGAGCGGCAAGACTAGAGTACTTACTCACAGAATCGCATACCTGGTTACTCAACAAAATATCCACATCGACTCCATCTTGGCAGTAACCTTTACTAACAAGGCTGCCATAGAAATGAGAGAACGCCTAAGTTTACTACTAAGAAGACCAATTAGAAACATGTGGGTCGGCACCTTCCATGGACTCTCGCACAAAATATTGCGTACACACTATATCGAGGCTAACTTAACAAAGCAATTTCAAATATTAGATTCTCAAGATCAGTTCAGAATAATCAAAAGGATAATGAAAGAGAACCAAATTGATGAGTCTAAATTTCCAGTACGAAAAATACAGTGGTATATTAATCAGCAAAAGGATGAAGGCATTAAAGCTGACGATATTGATTCAGGCTATAACTACTTCATTAAGCAGAGCGTTAGAGTGTTTAAGATTTATGATGAGCACTGCCAAAAAAATGACCTAATTGACTTTGCTGAGTTATTACTACGTAGCTATGAAGTACTAAAAAATAACAAAGATTTGTTGTCTCACTATCAGAACAGATTTAAGCACATATTGATTGATGAGTTTCAGGACACAAACACAATCCAATATAAGTGGATTAAACAACTTTATTCTGAAAATAATAACTTATTCTGTGTTGGTGATGATGACCAGTCAATTTATGGTTGGCGAGGTGCTAAGATTGAGAATATTCAAAAACTTGAGTCAGAATTTATCCCAATACAAACCATAAGAATGGAACAAAATTATCGCTCCACTGGAAACATATTGGCAGCATCTAATGCCCTAATAACAAATAACAATAATCGCTTAGGTAAATCACTTTGGACCGATTCCGGTGATGGTGAAAAAATTGATGTTTTTGAGGCCAGCACTGAAACTGACGAGTCTGATTATGTCGTTCACTCTATACAAAAACTTATAAATGAAGGTGTAAACGCGTGTGATTGTGCCATTTTGTATAGATCCAATGCCCAATCCAGGTCATTCGAGGAAAGACTGATTAAACAAAATATCCCATACATTATTTATGGTGGGTTGCGCTTTTTTGAGAGGGCTGAAATTAAGGACGCTATGTGTTATCTACGTTTAATAGAGAACCACTCTGACGATGTTGCCTTTGAAAGAATTGTTAACTTCCCCTCCCGCGGTATTGGAAATGCCACAATAGAAAAGATTAGAGAGTATGCAGTACAAAACAGTACTAACCTATTTAACTCGTCCATTTCAGTTATAGAGATGCTTCCTACCCGTGCAGCAAATTCAGTATCTAATTTTATAAAGTTAATCAAACAGGTGGCTGAAAATTCAAACGGCCTTGGACTTAGTGATAAAGTATCACTGATTATAAAAGAGTCTGGTCTATTAGATTATTACTCTAATGATAAGACTGACAAGGCTGGAAGCAAAAGAGATAACTTGGAAGAGCTAATAACTGCTGCAAAGCAATACAGTCATGAAGACGAAAGTGATATGACCGAGGTACTAGGGTTTATATCACTAGCCACTCTTGATTCAAGTGGAGATATGAGTGTACCTATAAATCAAAATGCTCAATTAATGACTATTCATTCTGCTAAGGGCTTGGAATTTCCTTATGTATTTTTAGTTGGGATGGAGGAAGACTTATTCCCGTCTAGGCAGAGTAAAGATGAGCCTCGCTTGATAGATGAGGAAAGGAGGCTATGCTATGTAGGAATGACAAGAGCTATGAAGAAGCTCACTATGTCATTTGCAATAAGAAGGTTTTTACATGGTCAGTCTCTATACTCTTATCCTTCAAGGTTCTTGGATGAAATACCCGTAGAGTACCTTAAGTCGATTAAACAAAACAAGACATCAAAGTCTTTTAATTACACTATAGATGATACCTCTAACTCAGCCATTAATTCCAAATCCAGCAACCAGTATTATGTAGGCGTGAATGTTAGGCACAGTAAATTTGGATTTGGAACTGTTATTAACTTTGAAGGTGAGGGCGAATCTGCAAGGGTACAGATAAACTTTAAAAATGTTGGTACGAAATGGCTTATATGTGCTTACGCTAACTTAGAGTTTATTTAATTCAGTGTCTTTTTTAGCTCATCAAGAGACACACTCTGGACTGTTTCTTCGTTAATAAAGACTGGCTTCATATTTGAATGTGACCCATTCTCCTTATCAATAGCAATCTGTCTACTAGTTACAACATCTAAACAATCAGTAATCATCTTTTGTGTACTATCGCTTAGTGGGTGTCGCAGTCCAGGCTTAGTCATAGTGTCCTTTGCAACAGATATCAGAGTCTTCCTGACTGCACTTAAAAGTCTTACCTCGAAACCATTATCATTACTGCTGCCCATATCTAGCACTGCTCCCAAGGCATACCATCGTGACGCCAACCATTCAACAATCCCCTCTGATCATTTTCATCTAGGTCTCCCTCAAACCCGCTTGCAACATGTGCTACATCTGTAAACCCAAATTCTAAAAGGCACTTCCCGGCAAAATTTGAACGATAACCACTACGACAAATCAATATTAATTCCAAATCATGAATGTTATCTCTGTCTCCAATAAAGCGCTCAACGGCTGCTACAAATTTATCTGGGTTTGGTTCCCAATCTGGCTCATCCAACCATGGCACCAGGATACAGTCCAGGGGCCTACCAACAAACTTATTTTCAGCCTCACAACGCACATCAATAAAAACTGCGTCAGGATTATCTATCACCCTCTGCTCAGCAACCTTGGGCATTAAATGCTTTAATTTTTTTTCTTTCATAATTTAATTATATCCATATTTTGTTACAAATATACAGCTCTTTGGATTTGCAATTATAATAAATTTTGGCTAAGAAAATATTTCTATATAGAAAATAATGCTATAGATTCAACATGTGAAGTTTGTGGAAACATGTCAATCACTCCCGCACTTTCAAGCTTATAACCTAACTCTATAAGTCTGGCAGTATCTCGAGCAAGTGTTGCTGGGTTGCATGAAACGTACACAACCCTAGACACTCCCAGCTTAGGTAGCAAATCTACAATCTCAATTGCTCCACTCCTGGCAGGGTCAATTAGGGCCTTGTTATAGGTTTTACCTCTGAACCATTCAAAACCAGATACTTCGTCAAAAAGATTCGCTTTGTAGAATTTTGCATTCTTTATGTTGTTTTTGTTTGCATTGCTTTTAGCACGCTCAACAAGGCCAGTGTCGCCCTCTATCCCTACTACACTTTTTGATTGTCTAGCTATTGGCAAGGTAAAGTTCCCTATCCCACAAAACAAATCTATAACCTCATCCTTATCGCTAAGTTCCAACATTTCAATAGCTAAATTTATCATTCTTTCATTAATATTGAAATTCACTTGTGTGAAATCTGTAGGTATAAATTCCATCTCAATATTATGCTCTGGCAGTGAATATGTTAATGCGCTACTCGCACCTAATGGTTTTACAGTGTCTAGTCCGCCAATCTGGGTATACCAAGTGATATTTAATTCTAGTGCGCAGTCAATTAAAATCTGTTCATCCCTTGCACTGAGTGGCTGCAAATGACGCAAAATTAATACAGTTTCGTGCTCCCCTATCGCTACCTCTATCTGGGGAATATGCTTCTTAATGCTGAGATTGTCAATGCAGCTTGATAACTCTTCTAAATGCTCACCTATTGACGGGTACAAAACTTCGCAACGATTCATGTCAGTTATAAAAGAAGATTTCTTTTCTCTAAACCCTATCAAAACCTTATCCTTTTTTGCTACGTATCTTACTCCAAGCCTTGCTTTTCGACGGTACCCCCAACTATCTGAATGTAGAGGTTCTAGCCATGAATCTGGCTCTATCTTTGCTTGCTGCTTGAAAGCGTCACTGAGCCATTTTGATTTGGCCATTATTTGATCACTACTTGACAGGTGCTGGAATGAGCATCCACCACAAATACCAAAAACTTCGCACTTTGGAGTGATACGATTATTGGCAGCCTTTAGTACTTCCCTTGTATCTGCCTCTTCGAACTTTGCTCGAGTGTAAGTCCTGTCAGCAATCACCGTCTCGCCAGGCAATGCTCCGCTTACAAAAATAACCTTGTCCTCTAGGTGTGCAACACCTCTACCTTCATGTGACAGGGACTCAATTCTTAGTTCGTAAGTTTTTGCCTTTGGCTTTCTTTTTCTTCCCATTACTTACCGTCTAACAATTCCACCCAATGCTTTACAGGGATATTATTACCTTTCTGCAAATGCATTAAACAGCCGATATTGCTAGTCACAATCATTTCCGGTTTTGATGCCTTCAAATGACTTAACTTATTTACCTTTAATTGTTTTGATATTTTAGGTTGAAAGATAGAGTAAGTCCCTGCAGAACCGCAGCATATATGAGAATCTACAACAACACCTAGGTCGTAGCCAAGCCCTCCCAATATAGACTCAACCAGACCCCCTAGTTTCTGTCCGTGTTGCAGAGTGCAGGGCTCGTGATAAGAAATATTCTTTTTGTCTAAACACAACTGAGTCAAGTCTTTATCGGCCAAGAATTGTGCTATATCAACAGTCATACTGGCAACCTTCTGTGCCTTCTGGCGATAAGGGTCAAGTTTTTGAAACATCGAAGAGTAATCCTTGACCATGACTCCGCACCCGCTGGCACTTGAAATTATAACATCTGCGCCAACCTCTAGCCACTGGTCAATATTGTATTTGATCTTACTTATTGCCTCTTTTGTATCACTCAGATGCTGGTCTATAGCCCCACAACATTCTTTTTGTGGAGTTTCTATAGTTTCATATCCAATCTTAGATAGAATATTTTTTATGCTGTGGTTTATATTCGGAGCTAGCGTAGGCTGAACACAGCCGCCCAACAATAAAACCTTCCCAATGACGTTTTTGGGCTTTATTGATCGCCCTTTAATATTTGAATGCTTAAATAAAAAACCCACAGAATTAAACAGCACTGGTGTTGTTAGAAATTTACGAACAGAGTACCTATATAGTTGTTGCCAGAGTGGGCGCTTTGATTCAATAAACTCTCTACCTATGTCAACTAATTTTCCATACTCTACGCCCGAAGGACATGTAGTTTCACATGACTGGCACGTAAGGCATCGGTCTAAGTGCTTTATACTGTCTGTAGAAAATTTGTTATCTTCTAATGAAGACTTAATCAGATAAATACGACCCCTAGGAGAGTCTAACTCATCCCCTAATAATTGATAAGTTGGGCAGGTAGCAAGACAGAACCCGCAGTGCACGCAAGTTCTAACTATTTCGTTAGCCCTTTTACCCATTGGAGTTCTTAGTATTTCTTTAGATATTTGTGTCTGCACTATATAAACACTCCTCTAGGATCAAAAACTTCCTTTAATTTTTTCTCAATCTGTAGTCTTATTGTTGACTGATCGCTAGATTTAATTGGTTGATTAAATTCTCCAATGTACGAGTCTGGTAAAACTTTAAAACTGATCTGAGTGATGATAGCTAATTTTCCCTTTGAACCAACCAATAAACGAGAAACATCGTACCCTGCTACATTTTTCATAACCTGGCCACCAAAATTCAACAGATCACCGTTGCCATCGATTATTTGCACCCCGAGCACAAAATCAGACAGGCCCTGCCCACCGTTGGCATACTCTTTACCAATAGTGTCATTCTTATTCGATATATAAAATGGTAGTGACTGCCCATTCTCACTCAGTACTCGCTGTATTTCACTAATAACGGTTCCTGACTTAACAGTAATGACAAGCTCTTCTGGGTAATACTCTATAACTCCAGAATAATTTACCATTTCTGCAGATATATGCAACTCATCTGCATCCTTCACAATGCTTTGTAATTGCCCTAACCTGCTCATAATTAGAAACGCTCCAGCTCTGGATGTGGGAGGACGCCTTTGTGCACATGCATAGCGCCTAACTCTGCACACCGATGTAGCTCGGGCACCGCTTTACCTGGGTTTAGGAGTGAGTCTGGATCAAAAACTTCTTTTATTTTATGGAACACCTCTAATTCCTTAAGATTGAATTGGTGACACATTGCATCTAACTTTTCAATGCCTACCCCATGCTCCCCGGTCACACTACCACCCATCTCGACACTCAGCTTTAATATCTCATTACCAAACTCTTCTGCCCTTTGAATCTCACCATCCAGGTTAGCGTCATACATAATTAGTGGATGAAGGTTGCCATCTCCAGCATGAAATACGTTGGCTACCCTTAGTTTATATTTGTTCGATAGATCATTAATCTTTTCCAACATGTCTGCTAAGTTTCGTCTAGGTATAGTGCCATCCATACAGTAATAATCTGGGGAGAGTCTTCCCACAGCTGGAAAGGCTGACTTTCTACCCTTCCATAAGGCCATACGTTCATTCTCATTATTAGAAACCTTGATCGTGGATGCTCCAGACAAAATCTTCATTGTTGCATCTATTTCAGCCTCAACATCACTCTTGCTCCCATCAAGTTCGCACAATAAAAGTGCTTCAGCATCCAATGGATATCCTACCTGTGCAAAACCTTCTGCAGCCTCAATGGCAATCTTATCCATCATCTCAAGACCTGCCGGGATGATTCCTGCTTTAATGATATCTGCAACAGAGTTGGCGCATCCCCTTACCGAATCAAACCCAGCCATAATCACTCTAGCAAGATCTGGCTTAGTCTTTAACTTTACTGTAATCTCAATAATAACTCCCAACAGGCCCTCTGAACCATTCATGAGTGCTAGTAGACCAAGTCCATCATCCTTTCTACTTAATAATAATTCATCTCCATTAATTGTTAGCAGTTTGATTGATTCAATATTGTGCACTGTTAGCCCATACTTTAGGCAATGAACACCTCCGGCATTTTCTGCAACGTTGCCACCAATAGAACAGGCAATCTGTGATGATGGGTCTGGTGCATAATAAAGACCATACTTTGATACGGCTTCACTTATTGCAATATTTCGTACACCAGGCTCAACCACTGCTAATTTGTTGTCAGCATCTATAGACTTAATCCTATTTAACTTTGACAGACCCAACACGACGCACTGATCTATAGGCTGAGCACCTCCTGAGAGACCCGTTCCTGCACCCCTAGTAACTACCGGTGTTTTCAGTTTTCTGCATAGTCGCAGTGCTATCCTGACTTGACCAATATTTTCTGGGAGCACTACTGCTAATGGCTTTTTCTTGTACATACTTAACCCGTCACATTCATATGGCCGAGTACTTTCGTTGCCGGTAATGACAATGCCCTTAGGTAAAACACGTGTAAGATGTTGGATAATTGACATGAATGATATTATAATGGTTCACATTGTTTTAATTCTTTAAATATACCCAATGAAATCATTCAACCCCCCAGTCAGGACATTGATGGGTCCAGGACCTAGTGACGTGCATCCAAGAGTCCTAAGTGCCATGTCAAGACCAACTATTGGACACCTTGACCCGGCCTTTGTTTCTATGATGGACGAAACCAAAGAAGGTCTACAATATATTTTCAAAACTGAAAATGAACTAACAATGCCGGTATCGGCCCCAGGGTCAGCCGGGATGGAAACTTGCTTCGCAAATCTAGTAGAGCCTGGAGAAAAGGTAGTGGTCTGCATTAATGGTGTTTTCGGAATGAGGATGAAGGAGAATATAACTCGATTTGGCGGTGAAGCGATAGTTGTTGAAGATAACTGGGGTGAGGCAGTGTCTGCAGATAAACTAGATGAGGCATTAACGGAAAATCCTGAAGCATCTATTGTGGCATTTGTGCATGCAGAAACTTCAACTGGTGCGCTTTCAGATGCAAAAAAATTATGCACCATTGCTCGTAATCATGGCTGTTTGACAATTGTTGATGCAGTTACTTCGTTGGGTGGAGTAGAACTAAGGGTAGATGAGTGGGAAATTGATGCTGTATATTCTGGCTCCCAAAAGTGTTTATCTGCTATGCCTGGGATTTCACCTATAAGCTTTAGTGATAGGGCAATAAAAAAATTATCCTCCAGAAAAACTCATGTCACTAGCTGGTTTCTAGATTTGAGTCTAGTGATGGGGTATTGGGGTAAAGGAGCGAACAGGACTTACCACCACACTGCGCCCGTAAATACCCTGTATGGTCTCCATGAATCTTTAGTCATGATTAAAGAGGAGGGTATTGAAAATTCTTGGGATAGGCATCAAAAAAACCACATAATATTGAGAGATGGGCTAGAAAAAATGGGTATAAATTTCTTAGTTAAAGTTGAGGACAGATTGCCACAACTAAATACGGTAATAATTCCTGACGGCATAGATGATGTCAGCTCCAGAAGTAAATTACTGAATGATTACAATTTAGAAATAGGTGCCGGCCTTGGTGCGTACGCCGGGAAAGTTTGGCGTATAGGTCTTATGGGTTATGCTAGTAGGAATGAAAACATAGCTCTTTGCTTGTTAGCTCTGAGTGATGTGTTAGGAATACAAAAATAACACTGCCAAATATTTGGCAGTAGGTTTTAATCTAGAAACAATTATTTTAATTTAGCTAACAACTCTTCCTCAGTCTCTACACGATTAAGGTCAGGAAGACAGCAATCAACCGGACAAACTTCAACACATTGTGGGGTATCAAAATGGCCCTTGCATTCTGTACATTTATCTCCATCTATTTCATAAATCTCATCGCCCATATAAATTGCATCGTTCGGGCACTCAGGCTCACAAACATCGCAATTTATACATTCATCAGTAATTAGTAAAGACATTGTGTTATAGGTAGTTAACTTTGCATAGCAATCAAACAGAGATTTTAACTCATAGTTGTGCTTATTACATATAATTATTTAGGTATCATTATTTATTTTTCATTAATTTTTATGCGCTACACAGCACTATTATTATCTTTATTTATATCATCAATCTCTTATGCACAATTTAGCGATGGAATGTACGCAAAACTGGACACAAATAAGGGTGAAATAGTGATTAAACTAGAATATGAAAAAACCCCTCTCACCGTTATAAACTTTGCTGGATTAATTGAAGGTAAGAAAAAAAGTAATAAAGATACGGGCGTACCTTTTTATGACGGGTTGAAGTTTCATAGGGTAATTAAAGACTTCATGGTGCAGGGAGGAGACCCTTTAGGTAGTGGAATGGGTGGGCCAGGATATAAGTTCGATGACGAGATAACAGACCTGAAGCATTCTGAATCTGGAATACTTTCAATGGCCAATTCTGGACCAAATAGCAATGGCTCACAATTCTTTATAACTCATGTTGCAACCCCTTGGCTTGATGGTAAACACACCGTCTTTGGTAGCGTAGTTAATGGTATTGAAGTTGTGAATTTGATTGAAAAGGATGACTACATTATTAAAGCAACCATCGTTCGTGTTGGCGAAAAAGCTTCATCCTTTAGAACAGATGAAGATGCGTTTCAACAACAAATAGAGAGGTACTCAGACATAGGTGCTGCTATTAAAAAAGAAAACACAGTAAAGCTAGCCAATTTCATTGACACTAACTACACAAATGCTATAGAGCATAGCGAAGGATTATATAGCCAAATTGAGTTACATGGGGATGGCGACACTCCGAAATATGGAGACACAGTGAATATAATTCTATCTGTTGATATGGGTGATGGTACGACCCTAATGGAGAAAGGAGAACCAATTAAAATCGAAGCTGGGAGGCTTCAGATTGAAGTACTAAATAATTCAATATTGTCTATGAAGAGTGGAGAAAAGAGGACCCTAATTGCCCCATATTATGTTATTTCTGATGACATTGAAATACAGGGACTGTCCCCAACATCTAGTGCGATAATATTATTTAACATAGAGCTTATCTCTATTAAACCTGCAGAATAATGTTTCTAGAGGTTCTAAATTTCCTTACTCAGATTGACTCAGGATTCAATGTATTTAGTTATCTAACTATAAGGGCAATATTTGCAATGCTGGCCTCACTCATAATAAGCCTCACATTGGGACACTACTTTATTAGCAAACTGCATCATTACCAAATTAAGCAAGTCATTCGTAAAGATGGTCCGGAGACACACTTATCCAAGTCTGGGACACCAACAATGGGCGGTTTAATGATATTACTTTCATTTTTGGCTAGTTTACTTATATGGGGTGACCTGCATAGCAACTACCTGTGGATTGTCGTTTTAACAACTATTATTTTTGGAGCTATCGGCCTGCTAGACGACTTTCAGAAAATTAAGAAGCAGTCTCACCATGGCATAAGCGCGAGACAAAAGTTAGTGTATCAATCTCTTGGCTCAATAATAATTGCCACTCTAATTGTTGCAACAATACAAAACCCACTTCAAACAGAACTGATGATACCTTTCCTTAAGGATGTGTCTTTCTCATTGGGAGCTATCGGACTAATAATACTGTCTTACTTTGTTATTGTGGGTAGCTCTAACGCTGTCAATTTAACTGACGGTCTTGACGGCTTAGCGATCATGCCTGTAATCCTAATCTCAGGTGCCCTAGCACTGTTTGCTTATGTTGGCGGAAACTTTAACTTTTCTAACTATTTAAATATGCCATTTATGCCTGGCACAGGTGAGCTGTTTGTTGTATGTGCTGCACTTATAGGTGCTGGCTTTGGATTCTTGTGGTTTAATACTTACCCAGCAGAAATATTTATGGGAGATGTGGGGTCTCTTTCTCTTGGTGCAATTCTTGCAGTTATCGCTATTCTTATTCGTCAAGAGATACTTCTATTCTTGATGGGCGGCGTGTTTGTAGCTGAAACACTTTCAGTCATAATTCAAGTAAGCTACTTCAAGCGCACCAAAGAGCGTTTTTTTCTTATGGCCCCTTTGCATCACCACTTTGAAAAAAAAGGGCTTTCTGAACCAAAAATAATTGTTCGATTCTGGATGGTAACCTTAATTTTGGTTTTGATAAGTTTGGCTTCCATTAAAATACGCTAGATATGAGTAATAAGCTAAATAAATGGGATATGCGCTACTTGTCGCTCGCCAAGGAGGTCGCTACCTGGTCAAAGGACCCTTCATCCCAGGTAGGGGCTGTTACCGTTGGCGCTAAGAAAGAAGTACTATCTCAAGGATTTAACGGCTTCCCTAGAGGGATTAATGACCTTGACGAGCGTTACAACAATAGAGAAACTAAATACAAATTTGTTGTTCACGCCGAGATGAATGCGATATACAATGCAACCTACTCTGGCACATCTCTTGACGGTGCCACACTATACATATACGGGTTACCTATATGTTCAGAGTGCGCAAAAGGCATTATCCAGGTTGGAATAAAAAAAGTTGTTATAGAAAAATCTAAAGAGCTGGACAATTGGAATGAGAGCGTTAAGTTTTCAAAAGAGATGTTCAATGAGGCCGGCGTTGAGATGATTATAAAAGAGTAACGCTAGACATGAGTGACACCCTTAAACGTCGCACTTTTGCGATTATATCCCACCCAGATGCTGGTAAAACTACCGTAACAGAAAAGCTACTACTATATGCTGGCGCCATAAAAACAGCCGGCAGCGTAAAGGCCAGAAAGGCTGACTCTCATGCAACCTCTGACTGGATGGAGATGGAAAAAGAGAGGGGCATATCAATTACCTCTTCAATTATGCAGTTTTCTTATGACAGCCACGTAATCAACCTATTAGATACGCCTGGGCATGAGGACTTCTCTGAAGACACTTATAGAACATTGACGGCTGTAGATTCGGCATTGATGGTTATAGATGTTGCTAAGGGAGTCGAGATGAGAACCATTAAGTTGATGGATGTTTGTAGATTGCGAGATACACCTATACTTACCTTTATAAACAAGCTTGATCGTGAGGGAAAGGAGCCAATAGACCTGCTTGATGAGGTTGAGTCAGTGCTAAAAATTGAATGCTCCCCTATAACTTGGCCAATAGGTATGGGCAAAAGGTTTAAAGGCGTAGTACATTTGCTTGAAGATAGGGTATATCTGTACGAGTCAGGAAAGAATTCACAGATCGGAGAAAACATAACAATTGATGGGCTGGACAGCCCAGAGCTTGATAACATAATGGGAGAAGATGTGGCTCGAGAGGTTAGAGATGAGGTTGAATTAATTAAAGGCACAACCAACCCATTCGATTTGGATGAATTTTTATCAGGAAAACAAACTCCAGTATTTTTTGGTTCTGCAATTAGCAACTTTGGTATTCAGAATTTGTTGGACGGTTTTATTGAGTATGCTCCAGAACCAGGATCAAGGGAGTCAGACCTAAGAGTAGTTCATCCTAAAGAAAATAAATTGACCGGTTTTGTTTTTAAAATTCAAGCCAACATGGATCCAAAACACCATGACCGACTAGCATTTATGCGCATAGTTAGTGGTGAATATAATAAAGGGATGAAGGTATTACAGGTAAGAACTGGCAAGCAAATCAAAATTTCTAACGCCGTTACCTTTATGTCAAGAGAAAGGAGCTCTACTGAAAAAGCGCATGCTGGTGATGTTATTGGTATACATAATCACGGTGGGATAAGCATCGGAGATACATTTACACAGGGTGAAAAACTTTCCTTCCAAGGTATCCCGAACTTCGCTCCAGAACTATTTAGGCGTGCCCAGTTGAAAGACCCGCTCAAAGCTAAAGCGCTACAAAAGGGCTTAGATCAGTTGTCCGAGGAAGGCGCTACACAGGTATTCAGACCAATCATTAATAGCTCCCAAATACTGGGCGCTGTAGGAGTCTTACAGTTCGATGTAGTAGCTCATAGGCTTTTGTACGAATATGGTGTTGATTGCCACTTCGAAACAATTAATATAGCTACAGCGCGTTGGGTAGTTGGTAGCGACAAAGACATAGACCAACTTAAATCTAAGGCTGGAAACAATGTTGCAATAGATAGCGCAGGAATGCTAACTTACTTGGCACCATCAACAGTCAACCTTCAGTTAACCATGGAAAGGCATCCAGGCCTAATATTCAGCGCTACTCGCGAACATTAAGCTTGTTTGCTAAGTATGTAGTTATAGCTGACAGAGTAAGGAAGATTAATAGCTGAATCTCCCAACTAACAGACGGAAAGAAATACAAAGTAGCGCCCACAACAATAGCTGATATACCTACCCATAACAAGTATACAGACCATGCAAAAAATTCAGTAAGCATTAGCAAAATCCCTAATACCAGCCAGTGCCAAAAATCTACGCTAAAAAATATTGCATCCATGGATACTCCTTTTTTTTATTTATAAACCAATTATAGTATATATATAAGTTAATGCCCATCAGGCTAAGCGGCATCATCAACTAAAGGCTTAACGATATTGGCTATATCTTTTTTGTTAATGTATCCTACCTCTTTACCTGTACTATTTGTAACTACAGCACAGTTAGCATCCTTCCTCAATATGTCACATAAAACATTATCAATTGTGTCTCCCTCATTTACCTTAACAGTTAAAGATTCAGATTCAGGCTTAACATCTGTCATAACAGATGCAGCATGAAGGACGTGTGAGCGATTAACTTTTTTCACAAAATCTCGAACATAGTCATCAGCTGGAGTCATTAATATTTCTTGTGTTGTTCCATGCTGAACTAGTTGACCATTATTTAAGATTGCTATCTTATCGCCAATCTTAAGTGCCTCGTCTAGATCGTGCGTAATAAAGACTATGGTTTTGTGTAGTTCGTCTTGTAGCTGTAGCAATAGATCCTGCATATCGCTCCTTATAAGAGGGTCTAGCGCACTGAATGCCTCGTCCATCATTAATATCTCAGTGTCGCAAGTAAGCGCCCTTGCTAGACCAACACGTTGCTGCATACCTCCAGATAACTGTGATGGGTAACGATTTTCATACCCAGTTAAGCCCACCCTATCAATCCATCTTTTGGCACGCTTATATGACTCATCACCACTAACGCCCTGCAAAAATATTCCAAAACAAACGTTTTCCATGATTGTTTTATGTGGCAAAAGAGCAAAGCTTTGAAATACCATTGCAGTTTTTTGCTGTCTGAATTTTCGCAACTCCTCACTACTCATCCTAGTTACATCTTCACCGTCAATGCTTATTGTTCCTGTTGTTGGTTCAATTAAGCGATTGATATTTCTAATTAGAGTTGACTTACCTGAACCGGAAAGACCCATAATTACTTCAATATTCTTATTGCTCAAATCTAAATTTATGTTGTCAAGGCCTAATACATGGTGGTGCTCTTCTAGTAATTTATCCTTACCAATGCCATTATCCACATGCTTAATCATAGACTTAGCTTTCGGCCCAAAAATCTTTGTCAAGCTTGAAATTTTAATCTTAATATCTTGTGTCATAACACGTCTCCAGATCTGTGCTTCTGAATCCTCGTACCGAATGCCTGAGAAACCCTGTCAAATACAATTGCCAGTGCTACTATTGCTAGGCCATTCAAAACTCCAAGCGATAGGTATTGGTTTTGTACTGCTTGAAGAACTGGCAGTCCTAGCCCGGCAACTCCAATCATAGATGCAATAACAACCATAGCCAGTGCCATCATTATTGTCTGGTTAACTCCAGCAAAAATATTAGGTAAAGCTAGGGGTATCTGAACTGAAAACAACCTCTGCCTATAGGTCGCTCCAAACGCATCTGCAGCCTCCATAGCCTCCTTATCAACTAGCCTTATACCGAGATTGGTTAGCCTGACTATCGGTGGCATAGCATATATACATACAGCTATTAATCCCGGAACTTTACCAATACCTAGAAGCATTACTACCGGTATTAGATATACGAATGAAGGTATTGTCTGCATTATGTCCAAAATAGGAGTGATTATAGATTGCACTCTGTTAGATTGGGACATCCATACTCCCATCGGTATCCCAATAGCAAGGCACAATAATGTGGCTGCAGAGATCATAGTGACTGTTGAAATCATAGGCTCCCACATGTTTAAAAATCCAATAGCAAAGAAGGCAAACATTGATCCAAAAGTTACAACATAGCTTCGAGAGCCAATCCAAGCCAATGCCCCAGCTATCAACAAAAAAACTGGCCACGGGGTAGCTAACATCAATTGCTCAAAACTAGATAAAAATAATAAAAGCGGGTCAAATACAGACTCAATGAAGCCTCCAAACTCTCTGGTAAAGTCTTTAAAGGCAGAGTCGACACATCCACGAGAATTCATCATCACGTCCCTAGTAATTGATATCGGGTTAGTGAAAAATAAAGATATGTCTGACGAGTTAACTGCATCATTCACTTGGGCAACCGAAGTGCTCAAAAGGTTGTATTGTGTTTCTGGGTCTATTGATTGCATTATCTCTAAACGCTCATCTGTTTTAATTATCAAATCTGAAACGCTACTAGCAAGTGTATTTGGGTCGCTAGATTCTGCCATCTTGTATCTAACCTCTATCCTAGATATGCTTTTGTCAATTTTATTTACTGACATAATGGAAATGTCGGCATATCCGTTTGACTGAAAATATATCAATAAATCATTAACTTTTGCTGCCAGATTGTCAGTATTATCTAAAAGGGGCATTAATTGTTCTTCAACGACTTTTACTTCCCCTCTAAAAGAGGCCTCCTTCACTGCCCTTACAAGTTCTTCCGGATTGTTTGTTAATGGCTCTAACTTGTTCAAAATTTTATTACCATCAATCATGTTAGTTATCTTGTCATGTGTAGCTATACTTAATTCGTTGATATTTATTATTATATTTGCCGACTCAGGATAAATGTTTAGTTCGCTTGCAGACGAAGTAACTAATCTGGAAATTTCTGTGAGTGAGCTCAAATGATCGTTAACAGAGTTAACTGAATTTAATGAATCAACATTACCAAGGAGTTGGGATATTCCCTGCTCAATGTTATTAATTTTACTTAAAGCGTCAGACTTAAATGCATCTGCATAAATGTCAGCTTTTTCTTGGTATGATTGGGATACATCATTTAATCTTTGAATGAGTGTGTCAGCACTAGCATCTGCATTAAGAACTCTTGCGTTCTCAAAGATTTCATTTATGGTATTTTTTATTGGCTCATATAAAGCAACAACGTCACCTGAAGAAGATGCTGAATTTATACTGGAAGAGAGGTTATCAATTTCAGCATTATATTTTTCAAATTGGGAATTTAAGTTTGCCTCAAATTGTAACTTTAAGTTTGTAATTTGTGGCTCAATAGCTTCAGAAAGTAGCCTAACCTTTTCTTGCAATTGGCCAGAACTATTTATCTCAGTCAAAGGGTTTGAGTCTTTTGAGAATTCTTTTAACGTGAAAGATCTTTCTTCCGCACGAGATGCTAACTTTTGGAAATTATCAATAATTTTTGATAGCTGAATATAGTCGGTAGCATTCTGAGCTTGAATTGTAAGAGCGTCAGCTCTCTCTATCATGTTTTGGATGAAGTCTAAATCTTTACCTACTACACGCCTTTGGGCTATCTCGGTGGCCGAGGGTAGACACTCTAGAACATCCATCTTTGGTATTGCTCTCGTAGCCATTACTTATTTCTCCCCAAAAATACATAAAATTGCCCGCTACACATATTACATATAGCGGGCAACATAGTTAGAACTACTAGTTTATTAGTTCAACTTACAATGCAGCCTTAACTGCA
>DQME01000100.1 GCA_015659815.1 Gammaproteobacteria bacterium
AAAATGAGAGAAAAAAGTTTGAGCATCAATTTATTCGCTCTCAAACCGGCATTGGTGCTCATGATGTGTCTGATCATTAAGGTGTAAAAGAGACATCGGTGCTCACTCTAACTTTATCCCTTATTGCCCCGTAGCCCAGCTAGATAGAGTGTCCCCTCCTCATGCCATCGCCCATAAAGCTAGAAGTGGCTGGTGCAGTCGTTACCGTTGATATTGAGTTGGCGGTGCGGCGTTCCCGTTCCGTAGGTGCTCCAAGTTGGGGTGCTATACCAATATTAACATGATGCACCACCCCGCAATGAGAGAGCTAATAATTGCACTACATGTTACAAATTAGAATAAAGGTAAAGGTCTCAAAATAAGCAAAAGCAGATCTTTGGGTGAATCTTTTGAAGGCTAAATTCTGGCCAACAGCAGTCATTCGACACAAATAAAAAAAGACCCCGAAGGAGCCTCTAGTGATCAACAATAAACTTTTATGCTTTGTAATAAGACGTTACATTGTTTGTATTATAAACACCTAATTATTGTCCTATAAAAAATCAATTTCTTTTACCCGTACCCAGTATTGAAATAACAGACTTCCTAATTTGAGTGGATGATGTTTGTGGGTTATATTGAATCTGAACAACTTTTCTGCCTTGTTCTCTCATATAATCTTCGACATCTTTGTTATGAGGTTTCTTTCCCCAATCTTCACCAATAACAAAAATATCCGCTTTTACTTCCTGACACACAGTTAAGTAGTCAAGTTTATGATATGGCACAACAATATCGACACACCTTAATGCTTTAAGCATTGCAATTCGTTGAGCGAGAGGAATAACAGGGATATTCGGCTTATACAGCATGACTACCTCATCTGCAGCAACACCAACTGCCACTGTATCACCTAGTGTCTTACAGTATTCCAGTAAAGCAAGATGCCCCACATGTAACAAATCAAAAGTGCCTACCGTATATATAACCATTATATGTATTTGACCACTAGTTTAAAGTAATTTTCGTTAATATTCTTTGTCAATTTCGTTGTTTTCTATAGGAGTTTCCAGCCATAGATAGCAGTTATCCCAAGAGTATAAAGTGCAAGGATATAAACATTGACTGGGTTTCCAGAAAGTTTTGGTGTTTTGATTTGTGACACATTCAAAGCAGCAAGACCAAGGCCACTAGCATATAGAATAACAGTAAAAGCTCCCCCGCTAAAAACATCTTCCAATAAAAAAATGGAAACGAGTATTATATTATTGTTGTCGAGAGCCAAGCCAGTGTATTTCGTTCCGCCCGCAAGACCAAAGGTACTAAAATAACTCAACCGTATCGCACTGGCAGCAACCATTAAAAAAGCGCCCACTAAAAATAGAGGCTCAAATTTTCCATAGCTCAACAGAAGAATAGACGGAGCAACACCATAACTAACAATATCTATTAAAACATCAAGTTGCCCACCAAAAGCCCGGTCGTCACCTGTCCGTCCTTTCATTCTTCTCGCGACAAGACCATCCGCCCAGTCAAAGGCAACAGCCCAGATCATACCAATCATTGCTGCGGAATAAACGCCCAAAATACTGTAGTAAATAGCTAAAAGGGTGCAAGCTAACCCTGCAAGTGAACACAAATTTGGCAGGTCTTTTATAAAAGAAAGAATGGTAGGCTGTAATGCCCGATGTTCTACATTGTCTGTGCTCATAGTAACCCTAACGGTAATAAATTTTATTTATGATGGATTTGTCAACATGACTAAGTATTCATAACGGCTACTTATTATCTGCAACTGTAATTATTATATTCGCATTAAAACATTATCTAAGTGATGTCGTGACTTAGGAAGTTTTGAATTAAAGTCTTCTTCAGGATGATGATAGCCAATAGCCAAAGCGACATCGCATTGATAGCCATCCAGCTCCTTTTTAAACTCTTCGTTCACTAAATCAGTATCAATACCTTCCATAGGCGTTGAATCTATTTTGAGACGCGCTAAGGTGTGTAGTGTACTCCCAAGAGCAAGATAGGTTTGTGCTTTTGTCCAATTACTTGTGTTTCCAGTTTCATCGGTATTTAGCTCAGCAAACAAAAAGACACCAAAGGCACTATCTCGATCCTCTGGTTTGATTCGTTTGTCCTCCATGCCTTTATCCACCACTTTGGCAAAATCATCACGGGTGTAACGTGGGTTGTAAGCAAAGAGAATAATTTGCGAACTATCGAAAACATGAGGCTGATTATATTGATGTTTCCGAGCAAAAGTTTTACTCATACGCTCTTTTGCTTCAGCACTTTCAATGACTACAAACTTCCATGGTTGAGAATTAATAGATGATGCAGAGAGGCGCATTGCCTCAAAGAGCACATCAAGATCCTCTTGAGGAATTCTTTTGCTGGCATCATATTTTTTGGTGGAATGCCTCCAAAGGAGAGTTTCGATAATTGGATGAACCACAGAGGCCTCTGAAAATTAATTTGATATAGCTGGTTTCCACACAATAAAAATTACCCTGTGTACCCGTCTGATTTTATCAGTATATGTTAGCAACATCTAATATTTTAACTATCTTTAGATACTAACGAATAAATGTCTATGAAAGCGGGTTAAGTCCATTTGTATGTCTTCGTACAGCTTGTTGGAGTTATTTTAGGCTGACAATGGTTTCAAATGGAATAACTTCATATTACCGTGTGTGGATAATATTGCCGCTCCACTACTGCTCCAACCATTTCAATTGGGCGACTATTTATAACTGCTATACTTCGCCTTCATTAGTGCCCCCGTAGCTCAGCTGGATAGAGCATCCCCCTCCTAAGGGGAAGGTCGTGCGTTCGAATCGCGCTGGGGGCACCACCTTTTATCTA
>DQME01000178.1 GCA_015659815.1 Gammaproteobacteria bacterium
AGAGACAAGCAAAGAGCATTAAAAAATACAAATAAATTGTGAACAAACATACAAAAACTTAAATATAGGTAATTATTACACCAAAAAGGCATATTTTTTTTTAATTTGTTTACTATATGCCTTGATATTCCTTATAATTAGCAGTGTCGAATGTTGGAGGTTGTAATAGTTAAACTTCGATAGTTAATTTGCCTCCTTCTGTATTGCCCTTTGACATTTGGTGTTTAATAAAAATTAATATTAGAGGAGAAAAAAATGAATAAATCAGAGTTAATAGATGCAATCGCATCATCAGCTAACCTTTCAAAAGCAGACGCAGGACGCGCTCTAAACGCAGCAACAGATGCTATCACTGGCGCAATGGCTAGTGGAGCTGGTGTACAGTTAACAGGATTTGGTAGCTTTGTAGTGAGAGATAGAGCAGCAAGAACAGGTCGCAACCCGCAAACCGGTGCAGCAATCCAAATTGCAGCATCAAAAGTTGCAGCTTTCAAAGCCGGAAAAGCATTAAAGGATGCAGTAAATAGTTAAAGTAACATATTACTAATTTCTAGTTTACAAAATGGGGGCGCCAATGGCGCCCCTTTTTTATAGCATAGATACATCAATTACAAAATACAATTAGTATTTAATAGAACAACAAAGCCATTATGTTAAAATACCCGCTTTATTTATTTTCGTGGAGACACACTAATGGAACGTACCCTATCAATAATCAAGCCAGACGCAGTTGCAAAGAACGTTATCGGTCAAATTTATTCACGTTTTGAGGAGGCTGGATTTAAAGTTGTTGCAGCCAAAATGATACACTTAGATGATGAATTAGCTGGCGGCTTTTATGCCGTTCATAAGGACAGACCATTTTACAATGACCTAGTTGAGTTTATGACTTCAGGGCCGGTAATTGTCCAGGTTCTTGAGGCTGAAAATGCAGTATCTAAGCATCGTGAAATTATGGGTGCAACCAACCCTAAGGATGCCTATGCCGGAACTATACGGGCAGATTTTGCTGAGTCTTTGGATGAAAACGCTGTTCATGGCTCTGATTCATTGGAAAATGCGGCTATTGAGATTGAGTACTTCTTTGGTGCTGATGGGGTTTGCCCTAGGACTAGATAATTTATTTATCTTTTTTATTTTAAAACAGCGCAATTTTACTGCGCTGTTTTAGTTTAAGATACTTTTGATGCACGAAAAACAAAACCTATTAAGCCTTACCAAGGACCAGTTGGATGTATTTTTTTCACATTTAGGTGAAAAACCATACAGGACCAAACAGATTATGCAGTGGGTCTATCATAAACATGTACTAGATTTTGGTGCCATGCTAAACCTTAGCAAAACACTAAGAGACAAACTGGAAAATTCTGCATGCCTTGACCTTCCTCAAATTACTAAACAAAACCATTCTTTAGATGGAGTAATTAAATGGCTACTTGACTTGGGTAATAATAATCAGATAGAGATGGTATATATACCAGAGAAGGATAGAGGAACATTGTGTATATCTTCACAGGTCGGATGTTCCCTAGCATGCACCTTCTGTTCAACTGGTGCCCAAGGATTCAATCGAAATTTAACAACTGCCGAGATCATATCTCAGGTCTTGATAGCCAATAAACACCTCAACAGTAAGAACAAAAAAATTTCCAACGTTGTTTTTATGGGGATGGGAGAGCCTCTATTAAATGAGAGCTCGGTCTATAATGCCTGCAATCTTTTCCTAGACGATCTGGCGTTTGGACTATCTAGACGCAAGGTAACAATTTCCACCTCAGGAATTGTTCCGGCTTTACTGAGGATGGCACAAACAACACCGGTCAGTTTGGCGATATCATTGCACGCGCCAGACGACGATTTAAGAGATGTGTTAGTTCCTATAAACAAGAAATATCCAATAAAAGAACTACTAGATGCATGCCAGAACTATATCGACTCTGGGCAACAGAAAAGACATATTTTAATTGAATATGTAATGCTAGATGGCGTTAATGACACCTCTGAACACGCTAAAAAGTTGGTAAAATTAATTAAAGGTATGTCCGTTAAAGTCAACTTGATTCCTTTCAATCCATTTGAAAAAACACAATACAGAGTCTCGAAAGCATCTACAATTGAAAACTTTCAGGATATTTTGTATAGATCTGGTATTCGTACAATGGTAAGGCGAACACGTGGCGAAGATGTTGATGCTGCTTGCGGTCAACTAGCTGGTAAAGTTATAGACAAGAGCAACAGGGCGATAAAGCTAAATGTACGAAATTGACTATTACCCGTACCGTAAGAAATTAAAGTACAAGTCAAGGTGGCTTATTCTAGTATTAATGCTGATATGTCTATCTTCTATTTATTGGTTAATAACTTTAGAACAAACAATCATAAGGGTTAATCCTGAATTGATTATGATTAGCGAACCGAAGAAGTTAGTAGTAATGAACAAAGAAACTGAAACTGTGATAGGGGATTTGACTACTGAGGAACAATATTTAAATGAGATCGAGGAGCTAGATGAAGTTTTACAGAGCCAAGCCATAGTCTCATCTGAGAAAAAATAAGTATTTATGAAGCCAGTACACAAAATTATAAGAAGAAAATCTAAGAAGTTATATGTTGGCGATGTTGCAATAGGTGGAGACGCCCCAATTGCTGTTCAGAGCATGACAAATACAAACACTTGCGATGTCGATTCTACAGTCAATCAGATAAATGAAATTGCAGCTGCTGGGGCAGACCTAGTGCGTGTATCTGTCCCTACAATGGAAGCCGCTGAAGCCTTTAAAAAAATAAAAGAGCAAACCAACACCCCTATAATTGCAGACATACATTTTGATTACAAGATAGCACTTAAGGTTGCTGAATACGGCGCTGACTGTTTACGTATTAACCCAGGAAACATTGGCAGAGAGGACCGTGTACGTGAAGTTGTGGAGTCAGCTAAAGATAACAATATTCCTATTCGGATTGGGGTCAACGCCGGGTCTTTAGAAAAAGATTTACAAAAGAAATACACTGAACCTACTCCAGAGGCAATGGTTGAGTCAGCATTCAGGCACATTGACATATTGGATAGACTAAACTTTGACAACTATAAAGTCTCTCTAAAGGCTTCAGAAGTTTTTATGACAGTTTTTGCATACAGACAGCTAGCTTCACAGGTTGACAATCCACTGCATTTAGGGATAACAGAGGCGGGATCATTTAGGTCAGGCACTGTTAAGTCTTCTGTAGGGCTGGGAATGTTGCTAGCAGAAGGTATTGGAGATACTATTCGTGTATCCCTTGCTTCAGACCCAGTCAACGAAGTTAAGGTTGGTTTTGATATTTTAAAGTCATTACATTTGCGCCAAAAAGGTGTTAATTTAATTGCATGCCCTTCATGCTCTAGGCAAAAGTTCGATGTAATAAGTGTTGTGAATGAGCTAGAATCTAGATTAGAAGACATAACTCAGCCTATAGATGTAGCTGTGATTGGTTGTGTAGTTAATGGCCCAGGTGAAGCTAAGGAGGTGTCAATTGGTTTGACTGGTGGCAGTCCAAATTTACTATATGTAGACGGAAAGACTCACTCCAAAGTAGAAAACTCGTCACTCGTTGATGAACTTGAAAAACAAATAAGAGCCCAGGTCAGCTCTTCTTAGATCTTCTTCTATTGCGCCTCTGTAGATAAATTAATTGTATTGCCCAATAACCAAGCACAGACCCTACAACTGAAAATAATAGGTTCCCTAGTAAGAATGGTTCCCAAATATTACCAAAAACTTCACCTATCTTAGTGAACATTTCTGAAATGTCTCCTCGCGATTGATCTATATATTTAATTGACTGTAAAAAATTTTTATCTACGGGAGTGCTCAATATCCATGCACCCAATTTGTAGGCTGCGTAAAATATAAAAGGCATTGTTATTGGGTTTGTTATCCATACTAGGGCTATTGATATAGGCAAGTTAGCAGAGAAAATTATTGCCGCTGGTGCAGCAATAACCATCTGAAATGGAATTGGAATGAATGCACAGAACAGCCCAACTGCAAACGCTTTAGATATTGACCTTCTATTGAAATTCCAAAGGCTTGGATCATGAAGGTGCTGTGAAAGCCAGCCCAGGTTCTTGTGGTCTTTGAGTTCCGAAGGCTTTGGAGTATATCTTTTTAGGGTCTTTTTCATTTAACTGCAGCCTTTATTATGCTTTCTGAGTTTAGTCCGTATAACTCAAACTGCTCTTCCTGGGTGCCTTGCTTACTAAACTCATCCGGTATCCCAATAATATCCAGCTGTGTTTTTATGTTGTTGGCTTGTAACAGCTCATTTATAGCGCTCCCAGCGCCACCTATAACTGAGTTGTCTTCTATAGAAATGATCTTATCGTGGCTATTTGCAAGCTCAATAATTAGCTCATTATCTAAAGGCTTAACAAATCTCATATCAACCAAAGTAGCGTTTAATTTTTGAGCTGCAATATGTGCTTGCTGAAGCGTTGTGCCAAACGACAGGATTGCATTTTTTTTACCTTTGATGACAATTTTTGCTTTACCGATAGCAACAGTTTCATCTGAAACATAATCAAGTACCTGTGACTGACCTCTCGGGTACCTTACACACATTACACCATCTGTAAGGTATGCTGTATTGAGCATTTTGAACATTTCTTTAGAGTCACTTGGGGCCATAATAACTAAATTAGGTATGCACCTTAAGAAGCTTAGGTCAAAGCTGCCTGAGTGTGTCGCTCCATCTGCCCCAACAAGCCCTGCACGGTCAATTGCGAATGTCACATTTAGGTTCTGCAAAGCGATGTCATGTATTAGCTGGTCATACCCCCTCTGTAGGAAGGTAGAGTATATAGCAACGACAGGCTTTAGGCCTTTTGTAGCTAGACCACCGGCAAATGTTATGGCGTGCTGTTCAGCAATACCTACATCGAAATATTGGTCTGGAAATTGCTGTTCAAAATCCAACATTCCTGAGCCTGCACACATGGCAGGTGTTACTGCCATTAAGTCTTTATCGTTTGACGCTTTATCTATAAGCCAGTCACCAAATACTTTACTATAGCTAGGCAAAGAATTGTTGTCTGATGGCGGAGAGACTCCATGAAACTTTTGAGGATCATTCTCAGCAGTCTCAAGACCTTGCCCCTTCTTGGTAATAACGTGTAGTATTCTTGGATGGTTTTGATCCTTAAGGTTTTGCAGTGTCTTGATTAAGGTCGATATATCATGGCCATCAATTGGGCCGAAATAGTTTATGCCTAGCTCCTCAAACAATGTACCGGGAAGAATCATACCCTTTAAGTGTTCTTCTGATCTTTTTGCGAATTCATGCATCAATGGCATCCTTTTGAGGAACCCTAAGGACTTTGATTTCATCGTTGAGTATACTTTTCCTGACATGAGCCTAGTTAGATATTTACTCATAGCGCCCACATTTTTAGAAATACTCATCTCATTATCATTTAGTATGATTAATAGGTCAGCTTCACTATCTCCTGCGTGGTTTAAGGCCTCAAAAGACATGCCTCCAGTCAGAGCTCCGTCGCCAATAATGGCTAAAGATTTGTAACTGTTGTTTTGTATTTTGTTTCCCACTGCTATTCCCATAGCGGCACTAATAGAAGTGCTTGAGTGTCCAGCACCGAAAGAGTCGTGTTCACTTTCATTCATGTTTGTGAAGCCAGATAAACCATTCATCTTCCTGAGGGTGTGCATTTTATCTAGTCGACCAGTGATAATTTTATGTGTATAAGCTTGGTGACCTACATCAAATACAAAACTATCATTGGGAGTATCAAAAACGTAGTGCAGTGCAATTGTTAATTCAATAGTACCAAGATTTGGTGCTAGATGCCCTCCAGTTTTTTGCACATTTTCAATTAAAAATTCACGAACCTCTTCAGCCAAATCTTGTAATTTGTCTATTTCTATATTTTTAATATCGGCAGGAGACTTAATCTGGCTAAGCATATACTAATTAAAACCATTTAAACAGTACATTATACTGACTAAGTTCTAGATTAAATTTACATTAATATTGCCATTCAAATATTAATCTATTTAGTAATTGTTATTAATGCCATACAGTAAAATATATACTATTATTTATTAAATATTTAAGTAAACATAAAACTGTAACCATGTTCACCATATGTGCCCTATACAAGTTTGTTCGTCTGGATGATTTTGAACAGATTAGCCCAAGATTGCGTGACATACTGTCATCTTTAGAAGTCAAAGGGACAATTTTATTGGCCATGGAGGGGATAAATGGAACAATTTCAGGCACCCAAAGCTCTATTGATAGTGTTTTGAAATATCTTAGAATGGATGAAAGGTTATCTAACTTAGAGTGTAAATTGTCTTACAGTGAAAGATCTCCATTCAAAAGATTAAAAGTAAAACTCAAAAAAGAAATTGTGACCATGGGAGTTTCAAATATAGACCCATTGTCTTCAGTAGGCACATACATTGCACCAAAAGATTGGAACGATTTAATAAGCGATCCAGAATTAGTCCTTATTGATACAAGAAATAATTACGAATATGAGATAGGCAGTTTCAAGGGGGCAATTAACCCTAGTACAGAAACTTTTAGAGAGTTTCCGTCCTACACAAAAAATAATTTAGAGCGTTATCGAGGTAAAAAAATAGCCATGTTTTGTACAGGAGGTATTCGCTGCGAGAAGTCAACCGCTTATTTGAAGTCTCAGGGCTTTGATGAGGTGTACCATCTGCAAGGTGGAATATTAAAGTATTTAGAGGAGATGGATGAGAGCGAAAGCCTATGGCAAGGCGAGTGCTTCGTTTTTGATGACAGGGTGGCAGTAAAGCATAAACTAGAGCAAGGAAAATACGACCAATGTCATGCCTGTAGATACCCAATCACTGATGAAGAAAAGGAGCATCCGAATTATGAGAAGGGCGTGTCATGCCCTCGTTGCTACGGATCTCGTAGCGTCCCACAGTTATCAAGATACAGAGAAAGAGAGAGACAAGTTCAGCTTGCAAAGTCTAGAGGTGAAGAGCATATAGGGGATGTTGCAAGTCAAATTATCGCAAAAAAGATAAAAAAAATATCTTAATATAGTTAACTAGCATGTATTTTAGGAATGATATTGACAAGCTAAAGCGAGACCTAAGTGTTAGTGCTAATCTATTAGGGCACGAATTAATTTTTAAAACTAGGTGGGGGTTGTTTAGTCCACGTGCAATTGATGACGGTACTCAACTGTTTATGAAGTATTTGGACATAAAGGCAACTGACAAGTGTCTTGATCTTGGTTGTGGATATGGTCCTATAGGGCTTGCAGTTGCTAAATCATGCCCTCAAGGAGAGGTCCACATGGTTGACAAAGACTTTGTTGCCATTGAGATGGCAAACATCAATTCACAAATAAACAATATAGATAATGCCTATATTTATTTGTCTGATGCATTTATAAACATTGAAAAAACAGAACACTTTGACCAAATACTATCTAACATACCAGCCAAAGTTGGCAGGGAACAGCTAAGTATAATACTTTATGACGCCTACGATGCCCTCAGGCCGGGAGGCAAAATTACCTTTGTCACAATTAATGGTTTGCGTGACTTCATAAAAAATAATTTTAAATCTGTTTTTGGAAATTATAAGAAACTGAAGCAGGGTCAAAAATATACTATTTCACAAGCCATCAAGGGGCAGTAAGATTGCAACTTGAAAATTTAACGAGTAAAATACTCGGGTATTTGGTAACAGATTAATTGGAGTAACAGTAATGGATGTATTGGAAAGAATTCAACAGCAAGTAGACAGCGCGCCTATAGTTTTATATATGAAAGGTACGCCACAATTTCCGCAGTGTGGTTTTTCTGCTAGAGCAGCACAAACACTGACCTCAACCGGGGTAGAGTTTGCCTATGTAAACATTTTTGAAGACCAAGAGGTGTTTCAAAACCTTCCTACTTTCGCAGACTGGCCAACATTTCCACAGGTCTACTTCAATTCTGAGCTAGTTGGGGGTGGAGATATCATTATAGAGATGGCAGAAATTGGTAGCCTTAAAGGGGCTATGGAGGAGGCTGTAGAGAAGTTCGATAACAAATAAAGTATTTGTTAGTTATAAGTTGTGAAGTCTGTACCCATTCTCTTTTAACCAGGATTTACTTTCCTTGTAGTTCGGTAATATGTTATCAACTAAAGACCAAAATTTTTTCGAGTGACTTTTGTTAATTGTATGACAAAGCTCGTGCACAATAACATAATCAATGACATGTATTGGCGCCATAATTAATAGATAGTTTAGGTTAATGTTGTCCGCACTAGAGCACGATCCCCAAACAGTTTTTTGCGCCTTTATTCTGACTTTGTTGTATTGAAATTGATATTTTTTTGCGTAATAAGATAGCCTAGGAATTGCTATTTTATTGAACTCTTCCATGTACCATCTTAAAAAAGATTTTTTGCCGTCGTCGCTACTCAAAACAAACTTATTACCGTCAAATAACAAATCTTTTTCTTGATTACCAAAAACCAACGGGTACATGTTTCCCAAAAATAAAAATTTTTCATTTTCAATGTATTCAGGTAAATGTGTTGCTTTAGATTGAGCCGATTTAATTTTATTTATTATCCAGTCAGATTTACTTTCAATGTACTTTTCAATTTTTGATACACTCAAGTTTTGTGGGCTACGAACGATTAAATTAGCGTATATGTCAATATGTAGGGCTAAAGTTTTCCTATTAGATCGAACTAGTTTATAGTTTATTTTCTTGTTATTATCCAATCCAAGACCTTGCATTATCAAACATCCTCATCCACGGACTTCTATCCTTCCAATCCTCTGGGTGCCACGAGTTTTGTACAGTCCTAAATACTCTTTCAGGGTGTGGCATCATTATAGTCACCTGTCCAGAGTCATTACAAAGCCCTGCGATGGCGCCTTCTGAACCATTAGGGTTATGAGGGTATTGCTGTGTTGGTTTGCCCAAATGGTCAACATATTTAAGGGATAGATTGTCAGTGCGATACTTACCACTAAAGGTAGCCCTCCCCTCGCCATGAGCGATTGCAATAGGAATGATTGACCCTTCCATACCACTTAAGAATATTGAACTAGATTTTTGTACTTCTACTGATGAGAATCGTGCCTCAAACTGTTCAGAAGTGTTACGCTCAAAGTTAGGCCAATGCTCTGTACCAGGTATTAAGTCTGTCAAGTTAGACATCATCTGACATCCATTACAAATCCCTAATGCAAAGCTATCAGAGCGGTCAAAGAATGCGCTAAAGTTTTCCTTTGCTCTAGTGTTATAAAGAATGGAGTTTGCCCAACCCCTGCCGGCCCCTAGCACGTCACCATACGAAAAACCACCACACGCGACCAAACCTTTGAACTGTTGTAAGGATATACGGCCTTCTAGTATGTCGCTCATATGTACGTCAACTGCTTCAAATTGAGCAAGAGAGAATGCCGCAGCCATCTCAATATGACCGTTTATACCTTGCTCTCTCAGTATAGCTATTTTGGGTTTTTTTGCACTATTTATATATGGATAAGAGGTAACCTCATTGATGTCAAATGATAGAGAAGCTTTTAACCCGTTAGTGTTTTCAGTTACCGCATTAAACTCTTGCTTAGCGCACTCAGGGTTATCCCTTATCTTGGCTATTTCAAACGAGGTTGATGACCATAATGACTGTAAATTTGACCTTGAATCATTGAAAATTAATTCATCACCAGACATAATTCTAATTTCATCAGTATCGTTTATAACCCCAATTACTCGAGTACATTCTATTAGCCCAGCAACTTCAAGCATATTAATTACATCTTCCTTGTTCTTGTCGTAGACCTGAACAACACAACCTAGCTCTTCATTGAAGAGTTCTTCTATTGAGTTTTTTTCAGTTCTAATTGTGATTCCGCAGTGAGTTGCAAAGGCCATCTCTAGTAAGGTCACTATTACCCCACCATCACTCCTGTCGTGATACGCGCTGATAAGATTATTTTTGTTTAGTTGGTTTATTACTTTAAAGAAGCTCTTAAAAGTTTCACTATTGTCTAGGTTGGGTGCAATATCTCCTAATTGGTTGAATACCTGGCCAAGGCATGA
>DQME01000088.1 GCA_015659815.1 Gammaproteobacteria bacterium
AGTTGTATTTTGTTGGCAGCATTTTTCCTTATTTCCTGAAAAAGTAGTTCAAACTAAAAAAATTATTCTGCGTAAGCGTTATTGGCTCTACTACGGGTTACAATTTTTAAGCGGAGCTAGAAGGCAAATATTTGTTGTTTTTGCTGGCTTCTTGATGGTTGAAAAGTTTGAATTTAGTGTTGCTGAAATATCTCTCTTATTGCTTGCAAATGCAGCTATTAATGTCTTAATAGCACCAAAAATTGGCAGACTCATTCATAAATTTGGTGAGCGTCGAGCACTTATATTTGAGTATGTTGGACTTACCTTTATCTTTGTGGGATACGCACTTGTAGAAAGCGCCTATATTGCAGTTTTTTTGTATATTGCTGATCACCTTTTCTTCTCCATTGCCATTGCTCTTAAAACCTATTTTCAAAAAATTGCCGATCCCGCTGATATAGCTTCCAGCGCTGGAGTATCGTTCACTATCAATCACATTGCGGCAGTCTTTATACCTGTATTGTTTGGATTTATCTGGCTTTACTCGCCCGCTTTAGTTTTTTATGCTGGAGCTGGAATTGCGCTAGCTTCACTTTTATTGGCTCTTAATATGCCATCAAAACCTTCCGCTGGAAACGAAGTTTTATTGGGTAGGTTTTCATAATATTGCTTCTAAATCTATTTCAATAGTGTAAAAAATTAATAGCTCATAGTGATATACTAAATGTAAATATGTTTATTTATTAACTGTTATTAATGAACGAACAATTTAGAATTGCTCATAAATTAGGCCTAATGTTTCTACATGACACCCCTCTCCCTGAGGATGTAAAAGCTTGGGCAATCTCTCAGCTACACGCCAAATCTCCAGCACTCGGTATCAAGAAAATAAAACTCTATCCCAAAGCTAAAGTTAAAGAGTGGCCAAAATCACTTCAGCCCAACCTTCTAAAGCGGGACGATATGTTTAATACCTATAAAGAAAACATGAAAAGGGATGAGTTAGGCCTAGCAGGCTTCACCTCACAAGCAGCAAAAGAAGACAATAGATTAAAAAATGCTCTAGGCGATACAGATCAGCTTAAATTTGCACATAGAAATGTCTACGGTGAAGACCAGCTTAAACTTCGCTTCACCGCCTTTTGGGCGAATCATTTCACCACAGGGAATATACATGACAATCAAAATCATATTGGACATGCTATTGATGAGGCGATATTAGCCAATCTAAATGGGAATTTTTCTCATATGATTTATCAAATGACGACTCATTCATCAATGCTCACTTATCTAGATAATTGCTGGAGTTGTGGTGCAAACTCCCAGAAGGCTAAATGGGCCAAAGAAGATGGTAATCAAGCTGGACTCAATGACAATTTAGGTAGAGAGCTTCTTGAGCTGCATACAGTATCCCCAACGGCTAAATACACGGAAACAGACATCAAAAATGCCGCCAATGTATTAGCAGGCTGGGGCGTTTGGCCTGGAAGATTGGGTAACGGTAATGAATTATTATCGACCGCGCAAAGACACAAATGGCTTATGAAAGAAGGTGGAACATTAGATTCATGGGATTTTTTCAAAAAAACTCATGCTGAGCCAGGCACTAAAAGGGTTTTAGGTAAAGTCATTCCTGCTGGAAAAGGTGGGCTCAAACAATTAACTGATTTTCTCGCTTCTCATGAACACACGATCAACTTCATCTCATTTAAATTAGCCCAGCACTTTGTGAGCGACAACCCAAGTAAATCAGATATTAACTATATAGTTAATGCTTGGAAAACGAGTAACGGCAATCTAAACCAGATTCATACCGCTGTCATTGAACGCGCTATTTCATCAACAGAGCCAAAGTTTCAATGGCCTATGACGTGGTTATTTCAAGTCGTTCGATTAAGTGGCGCCACTTTTTTTAAGGGCTGGGATGAATTTAAAGTCTATAACCATGGAATCATGGAAGCCAGAGAAATTTTTGATGAACTTGGACAAAGTTTTTGGCATCAAAGGCAGCCCGATGGTTATTCAAGTGATAAAAATGAATGGCTCTCTGGTGAAATGTTTGAGCGCCGTATTAGGTTTGCTGATGCGATTTATACGGCAGGATACCCAACCTCTGATCCTGATGAAATAATGGATAGAATTGGTGCAAATGAAACGACTCGAAATCTTGTTAATAGCTTTAGTAGCAGAAAAGATCAATTTATTGCCTTAATGTGTAGTCCTGAACTTATGGGGTTAGAAAATGCCTAAACTTAATTTGACACGTAGAGAGTTTTTAAAAG
>DQME01000006.1 GCA_015659815.1 Gammaproteobacteria bacterium
ATATCAAATAAAGTATAGCCTAAGCTTAGAGATCCTATTTCTTCAGGAAGAGCTGGATCAACAATAAACCTGACTGGTAACTCTACTCTTTCACCTGCTGCTAGGGTTTGACTTTCAAAACAAAAACATTCGGTTTTATGGAAAAATTCTGCACCTCTGCCCGGGGAAACACTTGGTATAACCTGGCCAACCATTTCTTTATCCGTTGTGTTCTCAAAAACAAAAATTGCTTCTTGTTGGCTGCCAGTTTTGATTCTCATTTGGACTTTCTCTGATTTAAATGTCCAAGGCATTGACTCATTATTATGAGTCATAAACTGAATAAGTACCTCCCTCTGGTCGGTCATATCCTGTGAGGCTTCACTTAAATAACTAGGTCCTGTAATTTTTCCATTTAGTCCTGTAATTTCACAAAAAACATCATAAATGGGAACCAGCACAAACCCAAAGGCAAACATGCCAAAAACTATGGCAAGCAAATTTCTAATAGTTTTTTTTGAATCCACCGTACTACTTAACCTCCGGTTGAACTGTAAACGTATGATAAGGAGCTGGAGATTCTAAGGTCCATTCCAATCCCAGCTCGCCCGAGCCTTCCCATACTTCTGGCTTGGCTTTTTTTCCTGCTCTTATTGACTTAATAACAATAAAAACAAGGAGCAGTTGAGATATTCCAAACAAGAAAGAGCCTACACTGATAATCATATTAAAATCGGCAAATTGCAAAGCATAATCAGGATATCTTCTAGGCATTCCAGCCAGACCTACAAAGTGCATAGGGAAAAAAGTTAAATTTACAGATACGAAAGTTAACCAAAAATGTAATTGACCTAAAGTTTCGTCATACATGTTGCCGGTCCATTTAGGAAGCCAATAATAGACTCCGGCTATGATTCCAAATAATGATCCCGGTACCAACACATAATGAAAGTGTGCAACTACAAAATAAGTATCATGGTACTGAAAGTCTGCTGGAACTATGGCAAGCATAAGACCAGAAAAACCACCAATAGTAAATAAAGCTACGAAGGCTATTGCAAATAACATAGGCGTTTCAAAACTAATCGACCCCTTGTACATGGTTGCTATCCAATTAAAAACTTTTACACCCGTCGGAATAGCTATCAACATCGTGGAGTACATAAAGAAAAGTTCGCCTGCCAAAGGCATACCTACAGTAAACATGTGGTGAGCCCAAACTACAAAAGAAAGAATAGCAATAGATGACATTGCATAAACCATTGATGTATACCCAAAGATTGGCTTTCGAGAGAAAGTTTCAATGATATGAGAGGCGATTCCAAAAGCAGGCAAAATCATTATATAGACTTCAGGATGTCCAAAGAACCAAAAAACGTGTTGGAACAATACCGGGTCTCCTCCTCCGCCTGCATTAAAGAAACTTGTTCCAAAGTTAATATCCATCAACATCATTGTTACCACTCCAGCCAATACCGGCATTACTGCAATCAGCAAATAGGCTGTAATTAACCAGCTCCACACGAAAAGCGGCATTTTCATCAGCGTCATGCCTGGAGCTCGCATATTAAAGATAGTTGTTATGATATTTATTGAGCCCAATATGGATGAAATTCCCATTATATGAACAGAAAATATGAAAAAATTAACCGTGGAAGGTGCGTAGGTGGTTGACAAAGGAGCGTAAAAAGTCCATCCGAAATTTGGACCCCCTTCTGGCATAAATAATGTAGATAATAAAATTCCAAAAGCCATGGGCAAGAGCCAAAAGCTCAGGTTGTTTAGTCTTGGTAAGGCCATATCTGGAGCACCTATCTGCATAGGAATCATCCAATTTGCCAACCCAACAAACGCAGGCATAATAACTCCAAACACCATAATTAGACCATGATTGGTGGTCATTTGATTAAAGAATTCTGGCTGTATAATTTGTAATCCAGGCTGAAATAGCTCTGCCCTTATCACCATGGCCATAGAGCCTCCAATAAACAACATAAGACAACTAAACCAAAGATAAAGCGTTCCAATATCTTTATGGTTAGTTGTAAAGAGCCAGCGAGTAAGTCCTTTTGCTGGCCCGTGAAGTCCGTGATCGTGTGTTTCTACTACTGTACTCATTTATTAAGCCTCTTTTATAGATCGATTTTATTTTTATAAGCTACAATATCTTGTGGTGTAACAGTTGCCCCGTCGCCTTTTTTGTCGTTTGACCAAGCCTGTCGTGTGTATGTTATTACCGAAGCAATATCCACTTCAGAGTATTGCTTTCCGAAAGCTGCCATAGCAGAACCTTGAACACCTTCCATCAATATCTCTATTTGTCGTTGAGTATCATTTAAAACAATCTGACTCCCGTCTAAAGTTGGAAATACGGGTGGTATGCCCTGCCCATTAACCTGATGACACGCAACACAGTTTGTAAGATAAAAATCTTCTCCCCTCTCAACTAATTCTGCTTTTGTCCATTCTTTAGAAGTTAACATTTTTTCTTGCTCTGCTAAAACAATTTTATTAGCCACCCATGAATCATATTCTTCTTGTTCTACAGCCCTTACAACTATGGGCATAAATGCATGTTTTATTCCACACAATTCTGTACAGGCCCCTCTATATATTCCTGGTTTCGGTACGTTAGTCCATGCGGTGTTTATAAAACCCGGCACGGCATCTTGCTTAACAGCAAAATCAGGAACCCACCAAGAATGTATTACGTCATTGCCTGTGAT
>DQME01000124.1 GCA_015659815.1 Gammaproteobacteria bacterium
ATACTATTAATGTTGACTGATGTAAGCAAAATTCACAAGGTTGAGTCTTTATTTAGTGACGCAGAGCAAAGTTAATAAATGCACATTCCTATCAAGGTATATATGATATGCAAATAAACATTGTTCTAAAAACAATCGGTCTATTGCTAATGATTTTTAGCAGCACCCAACTACCACCTATAATCGTTAGTTATATATACCAGGATGGCGAGATTGGTACATTTATTATCTCTTTCGCGCTTACATTTATTGGCGGCTTCTTACTATCGCAACCATTCAAAGACTTAAGAAAAGACTTCAGGATAAGGGAAGGGGTATTGGTAGTGGTTTGTTTTTGGTTAGTCTTGTCTTTATTTGCAACAGCACCATTCATATTAACTGACTCTGCAGGACATCTCCAATTCTCATCGGCTTTTTTTGAGTCCATGTCAGGACTAACCACTACTGGGGCCACCGTAATTGCAAATCTAGAAGATATCCCTAGGTCAATATTATATTACAGGCAGCAACTTCAGTGGCTTGGCGGGATGGGTATTATTGTATTAGCGGTAGCCATATTGCCGCTTCTAGGGGTAGGCGGTATGGAACTTTATCATGCAGAGTCTAGCGGTATTTCAAAGGAAAGATTAACACCAAAATTAAGGCAAACAGCATTAATGCTGTGGAAGATATATATAGGCTTTACAATAATTTGTGCTGTAGGTTACTATTTTGCAGGGATGTCTATTTTTGATGCCATAGGTCACAGCTTTTCAACTGTAGCGATTGGAGGTTTTTCGACACATAATGGTTCTATTGGTTATTTTGATTCATATCAAATTGAGATAGTCGCTATGGTCTTCATGTTACTTGCAGGAGTAAATTTTTCCCTACACTTTGTTACCTGGAATAGCCTATCGATAAAGCATTACTGGGAAGATTCTGAGTTTAAAGCCTACACTGCTGTTATAGCAGCTGTAATCGTAATAGTTGTTGCTTTGTTGATAGTTAATAATGAATACGATAGCGCTATAGAGTCCATAAGGCATGGAGCCTTCCAAGCAATTTCTATAGTAACGACAACAGGATACGCCTCTCAAGATTTTAGTGGCTGGATTCCGGTAATACCAATATTACTTATATTTATGAGCTTTATAGGTGCCTGTGTCGGTTCAACTGGAGGAGGCATCAAGGTGGTAAGAGTTTTGGTTATGTTTAGGCTCGGTATTAGAGAGATAAAAAAATATATTCACCCCAATGCACAAGTAAATGTTAAGCTGAACCATGCCAACCTAACAGAACGTACATTGACCTCGGTTCTCGGATTCTTCTCTTTGTATGTTATTTCCTTTATGATAATTTTATTACTACTTATGCTGACAGGAATGGACCAGGTTAGTGCTTTCTCTGCAACAGCCGCAAGTATGAATAACCTTGGCCCTGGACTTGGAAGTGTGGCAGAGAACTACTCATCCTTAAGTGATGTAGCTAAATGGATACTGAGTATTTCTATGCTAATAGGGCGCCTAGAAGTGTTAACACTGATAGCTCTATTCCACAAATCTTTCTGGCGCTATTAAAGTTAAAATAGTAATATGAATATAGGTATTATTTCCAGAATTATTACACACTAATTAATACTTATTTTATGTCTATTAATAAATTTAAGAGTTATGTTGATTCAGTAGAACACTTCTCTAATCTCAAGAACTTCAAGTCAGGCCCTTATGCAAATCAAGACATTTTAAGTATTGAAGGTCTTATTAATGCTCAGAATGAAATTAAATCATGGGAAGGGTATGACATAACACCACTTTACAGCTTATCAAATATAGCTAAACAATGCCCTGTTGGAGAGATATTTTATAAGGATGAGGGGGAACGGTTTTCTCTTAAAAGCTTTAAAGCACTTGGAGGGGCGTACGCAGTATCAAAGCTATTGATAGATGAACTGACCATAAAGGGAATCAAAGCTAGTTCCGATGACCTAATATCTGGAATATA
>DQME01000013.1 GCA_015659815.1 Gammaproteobacteria bacterium
CTGTCTGCATGTGAGGGTGCATTGCTTATAGTTGATGCTTCCCAGGGGGTTGAGGCGCAGACTGTTGCTAATTGCTATACAGCTCTTGACCAAGGACTAGAGGTAGTTCCAGTTCTAAACAAGATTGATTTGCCTGCTGCAGAGCCTGAGCGTGTAGTTGACGAGATCGAAGATGTTATTGGAGTGGAGGCGCATGACGCTGTCCATGCTAGTGCCAAGTCTGGAATTGGAATTGAAGATATTTTGGAGCAAATTGTTGAAAAGATTCCTGCTCCTGATGGCAGTATTGATGGCCCAGTAAAGGCACTAATTATTGATTCATGGTTTGACAATTACCTAGGTGTAGTTTCTCTAATAAGGGTTATAGATGGAGAAATTAAAGCCAAAACTAAGATTAAAGTTTTTTCCAACGGAGAGGAGTATTTGGTGGATGAGGTTGGAGTATTTACTCCAAAGCGCACTAAAACTTCCAGCCTAAGTGCTGGCGAGGTTGGATATCTGATAGCTAGCATTAAGGATATCGATGGGGCGCCAGTAGGGGACACCATAACTACAAGCACTAACCCAGCACTCACTCCTCTCGAAGGATTTAAACCGGTACAGCCTAGAGTCTTCGCAGGTCTATTTCCAGTCTCAGGTGAGGAGTATGAAAAGTTTAGGGACGCTCTGGCAAAACTAAGACTGAACGATGCCGCACTTCAGTATGAGCCAGAAAATTCTGATGCACTGGGGTTTGGTTTTCGTATCGGATTTCTGGGTTTGCTGCATATGGAGATTGTTCAGGAAAGACTTGAGAGGGAGTATGACCTTGACTTAATAACCACAGCCCCGACTGTGATATATGAAATATTGGACACTAAGGGCGCAACACATATGGTCGATAGCCCATCAAAGTTACCATCAAGCCATAGTATTGCTGAATTCAGAGAGCCCATAATTACTGCCAACATCCTTGTTACCAATGACTATGTGGGGCCAGTTATTAATCTGTGTGTAGAGAAGAGGGGTGTACAAAAAAACATTCAATATCTAGGTCGACAGGTGTCAATTGTTTATGAGTTGCCACTAAACGAAGTGGTTTTAGATTTTTTTGATAGGCTTAAGTCGGTTTCTCGAGGGTTTGCATCGATGGACTATCACTTCGAGCGTTACCAGGAGTCAGACCTTATAAGGCTTGACATCATGATTAACCAGGAATCTGTAGACGCTTTAGCACTAATCATTCATAGAAACGATTCTGTAAGGAAGGGACGAGAGTTGGCAGAAAAAATGAAAGAGCTTATTCCTAGGCAGATGTTTGATGTGGCTATACAGGCTTGCATTGGGTCAAAAATTATATCTAGGTCAAATGTTAAGGCGCTCAGAAAAAATGTTACCGCTAAATGCTATGGTGGCGACGTAAGCAGAAAAAGGAAGCTACTTGAGAAACAAAAGAAAGGCAAAAAGCGTATGCGTAGTATTGGTAGGGTTGACATACCGCAGGAGGCATTTCTTGCGGTACTACATATAGATTAATTAAGCTGTTTTTTTGACTGGACTAAAGATTCTAAACCAGTAAACCAGTCGGCATGATCTTCCGGACAAACCATAGCTGGTTCGATACCAGGTGACTCCATTGTGCTACCAAACGGAACTAGAACCCAGCCACGAGAAGTTTGTCTAGGTACCTTTGAACCACAAGTTTTGCAAAAGGAGTTACCAAAAACGTTTGGCGA
>DQME01000003.1 GCA_015659815.1 Gammaproteobacteria bacterium
AATTTAGATTGATGAATCCACCTAACCAGATCCTGAAACCATTCTGCCTGTTGTAATTTTAATTCATAAGGCACTGGCCTTTGTAGCCCTGTTACATTTTTCACACCTCTAGCAAGCCAGTCTTCATTCTTGATTATATAAAGAACTATTTCTGAAATACCTAAGGTTGCAATTGCTAAATAGTCTGACCTTAATCCAAGAGAAATTTTCCCTATAATCCATGCAGCACCAGCTGCGAGCATGCCTCCAACAATCCAAGAAAATACAACCGGAAGACCTAGCCCTCCTAGATACCCAGTTTTAGCAGTATTAACTGCCTCAATTGCTCGTGTAGCATCAGAATAAAAATATCTTATTGCAATAAATCCAACAACCACACTAATAATTACCCACCACTTATTGTATTTGTTTTTGTGTAAATATAAACTGACTGCTACTGTCAAAATAATCAATGCAATTGATACCAGCATGCCTAACCCGCCAGCATCTATCGCCTCAACAACTGGTTGCTGTGAGACTATAACCACTGCAAGGCCTCCAAGTGCAGTAAACCCCATTATTCCTACATTAAATAGACCGGCATATCCCCACTGAATGTTAACTCCCAGTGCCATTATTGAAGATATTACGCATAAATTGAATATGCCTAGTGCTAGGGCCCATGACTGCCCAAAACCTATATAAACAAGCAAAGCCCCCATCACTGAAAAGCTAACAACCTCTCTATATGATTTCCAAATATTAGCTATATACTCACCCATAATCATAAAACTTTTCCTTTAAAAATGCCTGTAGGTCTTAATAATAGAACAATTACCAAAATCACAAAAGAAATTGCATACTTGTATTCCGTTCCTATCAACTGAACTAAAGAATTTGGTTCAAGTGACTGAGGTAATAGATAAATTAAAAACTTTTTATATGCGTAAGTCAACAATACTTCAGAGAAGGAGACAACGAATGCACCAGCAATTGCCCCCAACGGGGACCCAATACCTCCCACAATTACTGAGGCAAATATTGGCAACAAAAGTAAGTGGTACTGTTGGGCCATAAACCCTTTGTCAATACCAAACAAAACACCTGCTATAGTTGTAAGTGAAGCTGCAAGTATCCACGTTACTCTAACAACTTTATCAGGATCAATACCAGATAGAAGAGCTAAATCTTTGTTGTCAGAGAATGCACGCATAGCTTTTCCAGTTTTTGTTTTTTGTAAAAAATAAAAAACAAACCATACCAGTAAAACTGCAATGGTAACCGTAAGTAAATGCGAAGTCTTAAAAGCCAAACCTTCTGATAGCCCAGTAAATACTTTGAATTCTCTTGCATTAAAAATAAACCTAGCACCGTCAGAAAAAAAGTGTTGTTTTGGCCCTATAATTAATCTAACTATACCCCCAGTTATAAACATAACTCCTATAGAAGCCATAACAATCGTGATTGGCTTTGCATTTGTCTTTCGGTAGTACTTATATACAAACTTGTCTGTAAGCAGTATGTAGGAAGCTGTCACGATTATCGCGAATGGTATAACAAAAAGTGCAGTTGGTATACCACTTATTACCCACCCCTGTTGTTGGAAGAACCAGGTAAATAATATTGCAATCATGGTACCAAAAGCCATACTGTCACCCTGGGCAAAGTTTGAAAAGCGTAGTATTGAATAAACCAATGTCACAGCTAATGCACCCAGTGCTAGTTGTGAACCATATGACAAAGCTGGCAACAAAACAAAGTTTGTCAGTAAAACGAATGCATTTATTATGTCAGTTAAATATTCCATCTCACCTATCCACCTAAGAACTGCTTTCTGACTGCGGGATCATTAATTAATTCTTGGCCAGAGCCGGTATGCTCATTTCTTCCTGACACCAATACAAACCCTTTATCAGCTATATTCAAGGCCTGTTGCGCATTCTGTTCAACCATCAATACAGCCTTTCCAGAGCTCTTAAGATCAATAATGTTGCCAAAAATCTCATCCATAATGATGGGCGATACACCTGCAGTTGGCTCATCCAGTAACATCACTGATGGTCTAGTCATCATTGCACGCCCAAACGCAACCTGCTGCCTCTGTCCCCCAGAAAGCTCTCCTGCCATCTGTCTGCGTTTTTCAAACAGAATTGGGAACAGGCTATAAACCTCGTCCATAGTATGCTTTAAGCTATCGTCACGTAAGAATGCCCCCATTTCAAGGTTCTCTTCTACAGTCATTGAGGGGAATGTATTGTTGTTCTGTGGAACAAATGCAAGCCCGAGAGTTATCCTTTGTTGCGTTGAGAGTGAGCCTATGTCCTGGCCATCTAATAACACAGAGCCCTCGCTAGATTCAAGTAGGCCCAACAATACTTTCATTACTGTTGATTTTCCTGCTCCATTTGGACCAACAATAACAGCCAACTCTCCCTTGTTAACCTCTACAGAACATCCATGCAGTATAGGCACAACACCATATGCAGCTACTAAATTGTTACCCTCTAAATAAGCCACTACGCATTCACCTTAGTTTTAATTCCTTTACCTAAATAGGCATCAATAACGCTGTCATTGCTTTTTATCTCGTCAGGAGTTCCTGTAGTCAATATCTGTCCCTCCGCCAAGACTACTACAGGATTACATAACCTTGAAATAAAGTCCATATCGTGCTCAATCATACAAAATGTATAGCCTTTGTCTTGGTTAAGCTTTAATATGGCGCTCCCAATCTCCTTTAGTAATGTCCTATTAACACCAGCACCGACCTCATCTAATAGCACTACTTTAGGGTCAACCATCATTGTCCTGGCCAACTCCAACAATTTTTTCTGACCACCAGATAGGTTTGCCGCTCTTTCATTTTTTAAATGTGAAATGTTCAAAAAATCAATAACCTCTTCAGCCTTTTCTTGCAGATTTTTCTCTTCCTCGAATATCTGTCTTCTTTTTAGCCAGGTATTGATTAAGCTTTCACCAAGTTGATTGGCTGGTACCATCATCAGGTTTTCTAAAACACTTAGAGTTGGAAATTCATGGGCTATCTGAAATGTCCTTAATAAGCCTTTATGGAATAGTTGATGAGAGCTTAGAGCAGTCACATCCTCACCGTCAAGAAATATTTCCCCTTGAGTTGGATGATACAAACCAGCTATTAAATTAAATAATGTGGTTTTACCTGCCCCATTTGGTCCAACTAGCCCCGTAATGGATCCTTTGTCAATATGTAAATCAACTCCATCAACGGCCCTAATTCCGCCAAAATGTTTAGATAGGTTTTTTATTGTAATCATTATTTTTTCAAATATAAATGCTTTTATTGTCTATATAAGACCGGGGAATTATGCAGTAATTGATTATAAATATCAATTAGTTATTGAAAAAAAAGCAACCTACGGCAGTACCTTTTTGAATGGCTTTACTATAACGCTAGAATACGCGCCTGACTCTATATAAGGGTCTTCATTTGCCCACAACTTTGCATCTTCAAGGCTGTCAAACTCTGCAACCACAAGTGACCCAGTAAAACCTGCTTCACCTGGCTCGTTATTGTCTATTGCTGGATGCGGGCCAGCCAAGATTAGTCTGCCATCATCTTTGAGTGCATTCAAACGTTCAACATGTGCTGGACGGGCGGACATCCGCTCTTCTAATGAATCTTCAATGTCTTGTGAAATTATAGCGTAAAGCATCAGATATAATTTAAGCCTAATACATCCTGCATTGAGTATAGCCCTGCAGGTTGCTCACTTAGCCATATAGATGCACGAATAGCACCATTAGCAAAGGTCATTCTTGATGACGCTTTGTGGGTAATTTCAACGCGCTCTCCATCCATAAAGAAGCTGACTGTATGATCGCCCACAACATCTCCTCCACGCACAGAGGAAAATCCAATAACTTTATTGTCACGAATATCGTCGATACCTTCTCGACCATATACTGCACACTCGGACAGGTCTCTTCCTAGAGTATTTGCAACCACTTCGCCCATCTTGAGTGCCGTTCCTGAGGGGGAGTCGACTTTATTTCGGTGATGCGCCTCAACAATTTCAATATCCGCATCCTCTCCTATCACCTGAGCTGCCTTCTCCAACAACTTTAAAGTTAAATTAACTCCGACGCTCATGTTGGGCGCGAAGACTATGGGTATTTCTGTTGCCGCCTCATTAACCTTATCTAACTGTTGATTACTGAAACCGGTAGTTCCAATGACCATAGATTTTCCATTTCTACGGCACACATCTAGATACTCAAGGGTGGCATCGGGACGAGTGAAGTCTATTAATACATCGAACTGGCCTATCGAGTCGCCAAGGTTATCGCCTTTGTCAAGTGGCAATCCTAGCTTTACCTTCTGTGATAAGCTTATGGTTTCCATAATAGTTTGACCCATCCTTCCAGATGCGCCTGATACTGCTATTTTTATCATTTTGCTTTTTATAACTCTTATATAAAACTACTAAATAAAATCTGAACACTAAAAAAATAAATTAGTAAGATTTTACTACCAATGCCAAATAAATTTTCTGACTTTTGTATTATACTCAAGACAGCTACTATCAAATAGTAAACACTGCAACATAGAGACAGGATGCACTCATCTATTGGTTGAAAAGAATCCTGTTGTCTAGTTAGTAAATACTAAAGACTATTTTCCAGAAATGAATTGTTCTTTGTGACCCTGTCTAGTTCTTGCAGGGTACTTAATAGGTCTCGCATTTTATCTATAGGCATAGAGTTTGGGCCATCGCTCATAGCATTTTCAGGGTCTGGATGAGTTTCAATAAATAAGCCGGAAACGCCTACTGCAACAGCCGCTCTAGCTAAAACAGGAACCATCTCTCTTTGGCCACCAGATGTTCTACCCTGGCCTCCGGGTTGTTGGACTGAGTGAGTGGCATCGAAAACAACAGGACAACCTGTTGAACGCATAGTTGATAAACCACGCATATCAGAAATTAGTGTGTTATATCCGAAAGAGGTCCCTCTATCACATACAGTTATTTGTTTGTTTCCTGTTGAAAATGCCTTATCTACAACATTATTGATATCCCATGGGGCTTGAAACTGCCCTTTTTTTATGTTTACTGGTAGGCCTTGCTTACAAACATTTTGAATGAAGTTTGTCTGGCGCACTAAAAATGCAGGTGTTTGCATAATATCGACCACTGAGGCCACCTCGTCTAGGGGGGTGTCTTCGTGAACATCAGTAAGAACCGGAACACCGACCTCGTCTTTGACTTTTTGCAAAATTCTTAACCCTTCATTTATTCCTAGGCCACGGAAACTATTTGCGCTAGTGCGGTTTGCTTTGTCATACGACGATTTATAGATAAAGTTAATGCCTAATTCTGAGGTTACTTGTTTCAAGTAGCTGGATGTTTCCATTGCCAATGATTCCGATTCAATTACACAAGGCCCAGCTATCAAAAAAAATGGGTGCTCGATACCTGCATCAAAATCTAATAATTTCATTGTGTATTTCCAATATATATTGCAATTGTTGAATTATAGGTTATATGCAATGAACATTGTACAAATCAACTATCAACTATTTAATGAATTCGTTGTAGCTATAACTCCGTGCGTATAAAATACTTACTTATGGCAAGTACCCCTGATATTCTAAAAACCATCATTTCACGAAAAAAAATAGAGATTAGTGAAGGCAAAAAAATCATTTCTCTTGAAGATATGATCGATAAATCAAAATCCGGACTACCCGCAAGAGGTTTCTATAAGGCACTTAGAGATAGATCTGAATTAAAAAAGAACGCAATAATTGCTGAAATTAAAAAGGCATCTCCATCCAGGGGTGTGCTGAGGGAGGATTTCAATCCTGTTAACATTGCTAAGAGTTATGAATCTGCTGGCGCAACATGCCTATCAATACTTACTGATAAGGATTTTTTTAAGGGCAACAACCAGTACCTGATAGATGCACGCGCATCGGTAAGCATTCCTGTCATAAGAAAAGAATTCATTATCGATCCATACCAGGTATATGAGGCTAGGGCAATAAATGCTGACTGTATTTTATTAATTGCTGCCTGTTTGGGTGACTCACAGTTAAAGGATCTATCACAATTAGCAACATCATTATCTATGGACGTTCTAATCGAAGTGCACGACTTGGAAGAGCTCAAACGAACAATAAAGCTTAATCTGCCAATGATAGGTATAAACAATAGGGACCTTCGTACTTTCGATGTGTCTTTGCAAACAACAATAGATTTGCTTAGTGAAATCAACTCAGACACATTAGTGATAACAGAGAGTGGAATTTTATCTAGAGAGGATGTAGAATTAATGCGTGGAAAAGGTATTTATGGTTACCTAGTTGGTGAAGCTTTTATGCGACAACCAAACCCTGGTAAAGCTTTACAGGAGATTTTTGCATGAAGACAACAATAAAATGGATTGATGGAATGATGATGATGGGCGAGTCTGCTAGCGGGCACTCTGTTGTGATGGATGGTCCTGAAGAATTTGGAGGAAAAAATTTAGGCATAAGACCGATGGAAATGATGATCCTAGGAATGGGTGGGTGTACCACAATTGATGTCATCTCAACGTTAGAGAAGATGCGTGAAAAAGTTACCAACTGTAGGGCAGAAATAACTAGCGATAGGGCAGAAAGTCATCCAAAAGTGTACACGAACATACACATCCATTTTATTATAGAAGGCAAAAACCTAAACGATAAAAAGGTATCAAAGGCGATCACTCTTTCTTCTGAAAAGTATTGCTCAGCTTCAATTATGATAGGAAAAACTGCCAACATAACTCACGATTTTGAACTAATAAATACATAAAATAACAGTTACAACTTAGGAAGTGTATAGGTGCGCAACATACAAAGTATATTAAGAATTTTTATTGGCATTACTGTTCTATTTTCACAAAGCGCTCTCACTGAAAATACCTCACCCTCAATTAACGATAAGATTCAAAATTTAAATATTGATATTCTAGATCTTGAGGTACGTTACCAAACAGGAGATGATATTTACGATATCAATACGGAAACAATGACTGTATATAATCAACTCCTATACTATGAAAGAATATTAGATATATTGGGCAGTAATCAGTTCGGTTATGATGATTGGAATGCTGCAGAACAGATGCTACTAAATGTAAAAAACAAAGCTAAGGCACTACAACAGAAACTCAAGGTCGAGGGTGACTGGGGCAAAATCAGACTAAAGCTTGACCCTAAAGAGTCGTACCAAAAAATAGACCTCAATTATATCTACGGTTTTTAAATAATTAACTATTAACAGCGATTCAAACAGCAAAAAATTTGGCGTATAATATTTTTTCTTTGGAGAGTTGGCCGAGTGGCTGAAGGCGCGCCCCTGCTAAGGGTGTATAGGGTTTATCCCCTATCGAGGGTTCAAATCCCTCACTCTCCGCC
>DQME01000078.1 GCA_015659815.1 Gammaproteobacteria bacterium
ATAAAAAATCTCAGTTCTAACGTGGCACTCATAAACACAATGAGTAATTACATAATATCTGCTGGAGGGAAAAGGATTAGGCCAATGCTATTGTTACTGTCTGCAAGAGCAACAAACTACCACGGCAATAAACACCACCTAATGGCAGTTGTTATTGAACTTATCCATACCGCAACATTGCTGCATGATGATATTGTTGATGAATCTAGTACAAGGAGGGGGCTTAATACCGCAAACGATGTATGGGGTAACGCTTCTTCAGTATTAGTTGGTGACTTTCTATATTCTAGAGCCTTTGAAATGATGGTCGATGTCGACTCAATGAGAATTATGCAGATTATGTCAAAGGTTACTAACAGTATTGCCGAAGGAGAGGTCCTGCAATTATTGAATTGTAAAAACTCGAAACTTTCTGAAGAGGACTATTTCCAAGTAATAGAACGCAAAACAGCATGCCTTTTCCAGGCCTCAACACAGATAGGGTCAATCTTGTCTGGCTCAAATAAAGAGCATGAAGAAGCATTGCGAGACTACGGAATGCATCTAGGGAACGCCTTTCAGATTATTGATGACGTTCTAGACTACGGCTCAGACTCTGAAGCAATCGGCAAAGAGGTCGGTGATGACTTGTCTGAAGGGAAAGCCACCCTTCCAATGATTTATGCTCTACACAATACATCTGGTGAAGAACACAAAATGCTGACGGATGCTATAGAAAATACAGGAAATATTAATATTGACAAAATAGTTAATGTGCTTACAAAGACCGGTGCACTCAAATACTCTCACAGCAAGGCTCAGGAGTCAGCTGACCTAGCTAGACAATCTCTGAACATACTGCCTGAATCTGATTACAAGGATGCATTGATATTGCTGTGCGATATTTCACTTAAACGTAATTCATAAGTTTGATATAAATATACTTTTATATTATATAAAGCATGTCTCTGCTAAGATTTTATTGTCACTCTATATAGCCTTAATATAATATCTCTACAATGAATCATTCTTACGCGATATTTTCTGTTAAATAACAAAATGAATTATGTTGTCTAACGAATTAAAAGAGCAAATCCGCAAATCATTTTTAAATACCAAAGAGGGTGTTCCTAATTTTGTGGTTAGGCAGTCACAAAATAAAATGATTGCTGAGATTGCCAAAACTTTATCTGGGCATTATGAAGGCCGCAACAATATTATCTGTGTTGAGGCTCCTACAGGTACTGGAAAAACTATAGCCTACCTGTTAAGTGCAATACCCATCGCCAAAGCTAATAATAAAACTCTAATTATCGCCAGTGCCAATGTAGCTCTTCAAGAGCAGTTACTTTTTAAAGATATACCAGAAATACAGAAGCACTGTAACTTTGAGTTTGATTATGTTCTAGTTAAGGGCCGCTCGAGATATTTATGTGTAAGAAACCTTACTAATATAGTAGATGATAGTACAAATCAGAACCCTTTGTTTGGTGATTTGGCGCTATGGGATGATGCACCAAAAAAACACCAACTGGAAGAGTTGAATGTGATGCTTGACGATTATTCTACTAAGAAATGGAATGGTGACATTGACAACCTAGTCATAACACCTGAGCAGTCTCTTTGGCAGAAAGTAGCATGCAACAGATATACTTGCACATCTAAAGAGTGCGACTTTTATCAGGACTGCGCTTTCTTTAAATCAAGAAGAAATATAACAAGTGCAGACGTTATAGTGGCAAACCATGATCTTGTTCTTGCAGACCTTTCATCAGGAAATACGGTATTACCTAATGTTGATGAATCAATATATATTTTTGATGAAGCCCACAACCTAAACCAGAAAGCCCTGTCTCATTTTTCACTTAGGTCTTCTACTGACAATATGAAGATAATAATCCGCCAAACTAGTAGCGTTATAGACCAGATTTGTCAACTTACTGAACAGGATTTGCATGAGAATAAAATTAAGCAATTTGATAAGCATGTTGATGACTTGACAGTATTAATGCAGGACTTAGATTACGATGAAAGTATGCATATATTTGAAAACGGTAATGTTGACAAAGCAATTAAATCTATATGTGTGAAGGTTAGAGATCTACTCATATCATCCTATGCTAATTTTGAAGCCTCTAAGGGTGAATGGCTTAGCCATCAAAAAACAAAGATAGTCGACAAGCCTGTGTCTGAACAAATTAACAATGCCATGGGATTGTGCGATCAACAGCTCACCTCGATACTCCAATTGCTTGATTCTTTTTTGAGCATTGATGATCATAAACAGATGCCACAATCCAGATGGATAGAGGTACAAGATATTTCAAACAACAACTACAACCTTTGTAGCGCCAAGACAGATATATCGACTAACTTACAAAGGATGATATGGTCAAAGGCTGGTGGCGTTATTCTAACTTCTGCAACACTAACATCTCTAGGTAGCTTTAGTAGGCTTAACAAGCAATTGGGATTCGTTCATGATGAAAATATATATTTGCGATTGCCATCTCCATTTAAACTCAACATAGTTGATTTTATTGTTGCTAATTTAAAGCACAACCCTACCCAAATTGATGGCCACACTTCTGAGGTTGCATCAGAGCTGATAAAAAGAATAGACACAAATGAAGGTACACTAGTACTGTTTGCCTCAAATAGACAGATGCAGTTAGTTGCTGACCTTGTTGAAATGAAGATCGATTGTGATTTGTTTGTACAGGGAGAGTTTTCTAAAAAAATGATAATCGAGAAGCACACAGAACTTCGCAATGCAAAAAAGGGTAGCGTAATTTTTGGGCTTGACAGTTTTGCAGAGGGTGTTGATCTTAGGGGAGACCTCCTTAAACATGTAATAATTGCTAAGCTTAGATTTAGTGTACCTACATCCCCTATTGAAAAAACTACTCACGAATATATCAAATCACAAAACCGTAATCCATTCATGGAAATATCATTGCCTGATGCCTCTCTCAGGCTAGTACAGGCATGCGGTAGACTTATTCGTACAGAGTCAGACTCAGGCAAGATAACTATATTTGATAATCGTCTGAAAACAAAGTTTTATGGCAAACAGTTGCTAGATAATTTGCCTGGTTATAATATTATTATTGAAAAATAAAGATACAAAAATTAGATAGACTTAATGTGACTTACAATTAAATATCTATCCTGCCAATCGAATACTCTACTGCGGTTCCAGAAATCTTAACACGATCTCCCATAATCTCACACTTAACCTCTCCACCCCTTTTTGAAACTTGCTTAGCAAAAAGTTTTTTCTTGTTAAGTCTACTTGACCAGTAAGGCGTTAGTTGGGTGAACGCTGATCCTGTTACTGGGTCCTCCCCAGTACCGTATTTTGGAGTAAAAAATCTATTAACGAAGTCATATTTTTTAGAAATAGCAGTTATTATTACTCCCCTACCACTAATACTCTTTAGCAAAGACAAATTCGGTTTAACTCTTTTAATGTACTCTTCGTCATCGAAAACTAACATATAGTCCATAGACTTGAAGCATTCTTTAGGTTTTAGACCGAACGCTTCAATGAATTCATCCGGAGTTTCACAGGCAAATGGGATAAGTACAGGAAAATCTAACTCAATCCATTCATTATTTTGACTGGCCTTAAGTTCTCCACTTTTAGACTCAAATACAATCTCATTAAAGTTATGGTTTAGGTGGTTAAAAATTACATAAGCACTGGCTAGTGTTGCATGACCGCACAGTTCAACTTCCTTAGCTGGAGTGAACCAACGAATATGATAACCGTTACTTGTTGGCACAAAAAAGGCAGTTTCTGATAAATTGTTCTCTAATGCGATAGACTGCATTACGCTATCTGGGAGCCATTTTTTTAGAGGACAAACTGCTGCAGAATTGCCTGTAAATTGTTTTTTTTTGCAAACGCATCGATAATATAAATAGTAATTTTCATGTGATTATTACTGAATTATAGGTAACTCTTCATGTGCCCTTATACTTAACCATTCAGGGCCATTTTCTGTAATCACAATGTTTTCCTCATGCACCATCTCCTTTCCAGGAAGGTACATCATTCCAGGCTCAAGAGTTAAAACTGCTCCTGGCTTGAGCACAGTATTGTCGTTTTTAGTATTTGAAGGCCACTCTGTAAGCTGTAAACCTAGACCGTGTCCCAATCTACCGACCGTAGAACCTATAGCTCCGCCCTCTTGCATGACTCTGTTCATTGCATTAAACACATCAGAAGTGGTGTTTCCTACGTGACATTCTGCAAAACCTTTTTCTGTTGCTTTGTAGATAACATCATATGCTTTTTTCGCTTCGTCTGTTGCACTTACGAAGGCATAGTTACGGTCAAAATCGCAATAATAGCTATCAAAAACAGATCCAGTGTCAATAATAAAGATATCTCCTTCTTCAATTATTTTGTCAGTTGGGCCCATAATTATTGAGCCGTACCCACCTTTACCGGAACCAGACACCAAGTAAGGTGAATCATCTACACCTAAGCTTAATAGATGCTGCTTAAATTTTCGGCAATTTTGACGTTCACTCTCACCGATCGTTAGTAGCTCTTGCAGATCAGAGAATCCCTGAGACGTAATACGACAGATGTGCCTAATCTTGTTTATTTCGGCTTCCGATTTAACAAAGCGGACCTCTCTAAGGATGTTTTTACAGTCCTTTATTTGGACGCCTGAAATATTACAAGTTAAGGCTTCAAAATCGTTTTGTGGCATCCTAAGCACGCTCTCTTGACCCTTAGGTATGCCTAAACATTTATAATTGGTAGTCATTGACTTAATTGAATCGGCTAACAAGGTCACGCCGTCATCATTTGGATCTGGAGACATCCATGTCTTTATATCTTCGACCCATGTATCTTTCATACCTGTCTCGCCTATAGTAGGAATAATGGCAGTGGGCTTGCCTTTGGATGGTATCAGCACGAACCAAGGTCGAGTCGGACTTTGAAAGAATTGAGTTTTAAATCCAGTGTAGTACTCAATGTCTTCCTGTGTAGTCAACAGAATCACGTCTATCTCATCTTTAAACATTAGTCGTTGAACATTTTCAAGTCTATTTTCATACTCCTTTACTTCGAAACCTCTTTTCGGTGCCTTGTTCATGATGCACCATTTTTACCTAACAGATCTATCGCAGACCTTCCAACTGCAGCAGTGTAAGCGTCTTCATCTGTGTCCCCTTCTGTGCCAAAACATAGGACCTTTGAATCCTCATCAATTCCTAGTTCCTTACGAAGTGTTTCGTCTTGCGAACAAATCAAAAGGCCAGCCAAACCTGCAACTGCTGATTCTCCAGATATTATGGGAGGGTTTTGATTGGCCAACAGTTGCATAGTTTTGGGGACACATTCGTCTTCTATTGTTATAAAGTGGTTTACACGGCTGTGCAATATTTTCCAAGCCAACAATGACACCTCGCCACAAGAAAGGCCTGCCATTACAGTTTCAAGTTCACCATAAATTGTTGTTGGTGTTGAATTTCTAGCACTCTCAATTAGGCACCCAGCTCTGGTTGGTTCAACAACTATAAAGGTTGGAGGATTTACAGGTTCTGATTCAACAAAGTATGCAACAACAGCTGCAGCCAAGCCGCCTACACCACCCTGAAGAAATACATGTGTAGCGGGGACATTCATCTGTTTAACTGCCTCATCAACCATAACTGTGTAGCCCTGCATAACATTTATTGGCACATCAGTGTATCCTTCATAAGATGTATCTGAAACTACAAAATAACTATTTTCTGAAGATACTTTAGCGGCCTCATGAACAGAGTCATCATAGTTACCATCTACACGGTGAACTTTAGCACCGAATTGTGCAATTGCATTCTCTCTTGCGACACTGACATTACAATGAATAAATATCTCACATCTGCACCCAAACATCTGTGCTCCCCATGCAACTGATCGTCCATGATTTCCGTCAGTAGCACTGCACACTGTAATACTTGAGGTGATGTTTTTATATATTCCAGATATTAGGTCATCGGAACTAGCTTTGATTCCCTTTATGGTCAGTTCATCTATCAATAGCTTTGATACTGCGTACGCCCCTCCAAG
>DQME01000102.1 GCA_015659815.1 Gammaproteobacteria bacterium
GGTTTGCGTACCATAACAAAAGGTATACCGGTTTTATAAGACACTACAGAGCCAAAAATGAAGCCCCTAGCATCCAGCCCAACAATCTTATCAATTGTATCCTTGCTGTACTTTTTTGATATATTATCGATTACATAAGAGAAAGCCTCGTGGCTAGCTAATAGTGGTGAAATATCCCTAAATATAATGCCTTTTTTTGGGAAATCTTCGATATCTTTAATGTATTTTTTTATTTGCATGTTGATTTGGATTAGTGTTTGAAATGCCTCATACCAGTAAATACCATAGCGATACCATGTTCATTGGCAGCCTTAATAACGTCATCATCACGCAAAGAACCTCCTGGCTGAATGATAGCTTTTATGCCGGCACCGGCAGCAGCATCAATACCATCCCTAAACGGGAAAAAAGCATCAGAAGCCATGACCGACCCTTCAACTTTTAGGCCTTCGTCTTTAGCCTTGATGCCTGCAATTTTAGCTGAATATACTCTAGACATCTGTCCTGCACCTACACCTATTGTCATCTCATTTTTTACATACACAATTGCGTTAGATTTAACGGCTTTGGCAACCTTCCAAGCAAATAACAGGTCTTTCATTTGTTCTTTAGTGGGCTCTATAATGCTTACGCAATTGATGCTATCTTCGGATATAGAGCCAAGGTCTTTGTCTTGAACCAATAGCCCTCCGGTGACTCTTTTATAGTCAAGCGAAGAGTACGCGTTTTGAAGATCTCCACACTCAAGGACCCTTACGTTTGGTTTAGTTGACAAGACAGGCTTAGCGTCATCATCAATACTTGGTGCTATTATTACTTCGACAAATTGTTTGTCTACTATGTCCTTAGCGGTCGCTTTACATAGAGGCCTGTTGAAAGCTATTATTCCTCCGAATGCTGATGTAGGGTCAGTTTTAAAAGCGTCTAGGTAGGCTTCATTGATGTTGCTGCGTACTGCAACTCCACAAGGGTTGGCATGTTTCACTATTACGCAGGCCGGAGAATCAAAGCTACGGACACACTCCAAGGCTGCATCAGTGTCAGCCATATTGTTGTACGACATTTCTTTGCCTTGGACCTGTGTACTCGATGAAACGCATGGCTCAGTAATGTTACTTTCTTTATAGAATGCTGCATTTTGGTGTGGGTTTTCACCATAACGCATAGTTTGAACTTTATGGAACTGGAGGTTCATTGTGCTAGAGAAGCCGTCATCTTTTTTTCCTAGGTAGTTTGCTATGGCGCCATCATATTGCGCAGTGTGCTCGAATGTCTTTAGTGCCAGCATCGATCTAGTGGCTGCACTCGTATCTCCGTTATTGTTAATTTCATCTATAACCGTTTGGTAATCAGAACTGTCAACAACAACTGTGACCGATGCATGGTTTTTGGCGCTAGACCTGAGCATAGCTGGACCACCGATATCAATATTCTCAATTGCAATCTCAAGTGTACAATCTTTTTTGGATATTGCCTCCTGAAATGGGTAGAGGTTGACCACAACTAGATCTATAGGGTTTATATCGTTCTTTGCCATTACATCTTCGTCTATGCCGCGACGAGCAAGAATCCCTCCATGGATTTTAGGGTTCAATGTTTTAACCCTGCCATCCATCATCTCTGGAAATCCGGTATAGTCAGAAACTTGAATTACTGGTATTCCGTTATCTGATAGTAACTTATAGGTACCGCCAGTAGACAAAATTTCAATACCGTTATTTGTTAAACTGGTCGCTAATTCTACTATGCCAGTTTTATCATAAACACTTATGAGAGCACGTTTTATAGACATCTTATTCCTTGCATGGGTTTATAAAAATAACAAGGAATAATTATAGATAGTTAGAGCTTGTATAGTTCAATTTTTTTCTTTAATGTGCCGCGGTTAATACCTAAGATGCGGGAGGCTTCGCTTTGATTTTGATTGGTAAATTCTAAGACATAACTTATTACAATTGGCTCAACATCTTGAACAACCATTTTGAAGACGTTGGATGCTTTCTGACCATCAAGCTGTTTGAAGTAGCGATTTAGCTTTTTATTTATGCAGGCTGGTAGGTCGGTTGAACTCATAACTTTATTAAAAACTCCTTAAACAAACTGTACTGTATATCTGATTCATTGACTTTGTTAACTTTTTTCCAAAAAGTTAACGCTTTTATAGAGTCAAGGTGCATAGCATACCAAAAAATATGCTTTCTTGCGAGCCTCACTCCCATAATATCGCCATAAAATTTATGAATTTTTTTAATGTGGGACAAAATCATCTGTTTTTTATCGTTTAGTGTGGTGCATGGTGCCTCCTCTCCAGTCCTAAGGAAATGATTAATTTCATTGATAATCCACGGATTTCCTTGAGCTGCCCTACCTACCATTACCCCTTTAGCACCAGTATAGTCCATTACATAGGCCGCCTTTTGTGCAGAGTTTATGTCTCCATTTGCAATGACAGGTATTTTAACTTTTTCAACAGTATCGGCAATGGTGTCGTATTCTGCGTTACCATTATATTTATCTTCGCGCGTGCGGCCATGAATGCTAATCATTTGTATGCCAGAATCTTCAGCTATTTTTGCAACTACAGGTGCATTCTTATTTTCAGCGTTCCATCCTGTACGCATCTTCAAAGTTACAGGTATATCGACGGCATTGACGACAGAGTTTAGTATGTTTTTTATTAACTCTTCGTCTTGCATGAGCGCTGAGCCAGCTGCCTTGTTACAAACCTTCTTTGCTGGACATCCCATATTGATATCAATTATGTCGGCACCGAACTGTACTGCCTGCTTAGCAGATGCTGCTAGCTCGTCTGGCTGAGAGCCGGCAATTTGAACACTTATAGGGCCTTCCTCGCCAGTAAAATCTAGCCTGTATTTTGATTTGTTTGACTTTAGTAAATGCTCTTTGATTACTACCATCTCCGAGGTAGTAAGGGCCGCTCCCTGAGATTTACATAATTCACGAAAAGGTTTGTCGCTAGTCCCTGCCATAGGAGCAAGCAGGACTTTAGAGTTTAGTTTGTAACCTCCAATAAGCACTTATAATTGTTTGGCAGATTTTTTTGTCTTTTTTATCAGACGGCTTTGCTTTAGCTTGGAAAGGCGGTCAACAAATAAAATACCATTCAAGTGATCAATCTCATGCTGGATACATACGCTCAACATTCCTTCAGCCTTTACTTCAAAATCTTCGCCGTGCTGATTCTTGGTCTTAACTTCAATACTGTTGTATCGTTTAACCAATTCGAAGTATTCAGGAACAGAAAGACAACCCTCTTCCGACTCTATCTCTCCATACTTGTCAGTAATGGTAGGGTTAACAAGGCATATAGGTTCACTCTTATTGTCTGAAATGTCTATAACTATAACTCTATGATGATGGTCTATCTGAGTTGCAGCGAGCCCAATTCCAGGAGCTTCATACATGGTTTCAAACATATCATCAACCAAAGAAACTAACGACTCATCAAAAACATCTACATCTTTTGCAATGGTTCTTAGGCGTTTGTCTGGGTAGTGTAGGATAGGTAGTATCATGTTTTTTTAATGGTTGTGTTTATTATTTTACTAGATTGTTGCTTGAAGTCCTCGTTGAAGTGTAGGCCTCTACTTTCAGTTCTCGATATAGCCGAGTTGACTATAATTTGTGCAGTTTTTACTAAATTTCTTAACTCTATTAGGTCACTAGTTACTAGGTATGTTCGGTAATAAGAATCAACCTCTAAGTTGATTTGATGTAGCCTGTGTTTTGCATACTTAAGTCTTTTATTGCTTCTAACTATTCCAACAAAGTTCCACATTATTCTTCTTATTTCATCCCACAGATGAAGAACTACAACCTTTTCTTTTGATGGAGAAACTCTAGACGCGTCCCACGAACTAAATACTGGGAACTCTTTAGGTAATTGTTGTCCGTTTATGTGCTTAGCGCAAGATTTAGCAAACACTATACATTCCAACAAAGAATTGCTTGCCATGCGGTTGGCTCCGTGAACACCGGTATGCGCAACTTCTCCTACAGCATATAGATTAGATATGTTGGTTCTGGCGTCTCGGTCAGTCTGAATCCCTCCACATGTATAGTGAGCAGCCGGTACAACTGGTATTGGCTCTTGCGATATATCAATACCAAAAGAAGAACACTTCTCCAGTATAGTTGGGAAGCGCTCTGAGAGCCATTTTTTTCCTTTAAAAGATATATCTAGGTATACACAGTCAATGCCCCTTGTTTTCATTTCATTGTCAATCGCTCTTGCGACTATATCTCGGGGTGCTAGTTCCTTTCTGTTGTCATATTTGTGCATAAATTCTTCACCATTTTGAAGAATTAAAATTCCTCCCTCCCCTCGTACAGACTCAGAAATTAAGAATGATTTTGCATGGGGGTGGAATAAGCAGGTAGGGTGAAATTGAGTAAACTCCATATTTACAATGTCACAACCTGAGCGATACGCCATAGCAATACCGTCACCAGTCGATGTGTCAGGGTTTGATGTGTACAAGTAAGCCTTAGATGCGCCACCAGTAGCAATAACTGTTTTGTGAGAGATAAACCTCTCAACACCATTATTTGTCTTGTTAAGAATGTATGCTCCGGCGCAACCATTGTCATTTAATAACAGGTCAACTGCGATGCAGTTCTCAAAGATAGAAATATTTTTCCTGTTTTGGACACTCTCTAGTAAGTTTAATTGTATATGTTGACCGGTCTTGTCAGCAACATGGACCACTCTTCTTTCACTATGCCCGCCCTCAGTTGTGAGGTGATATTTTTTTTCCTGCTTTGTAAACCTAACCCCAGACTCCTCAAGTGAGGCTATCGCATCGGGTGCATTTTCTACCATAAATCGTACCGCCTCTCTGTCTCCAAGTCCAGCACCAGAAGCCAAGGTATCTTCTATATGCTTATCAAAATTATCATCATTTGTGAGTACAGCAGATATACCTCCCTGAGCGTAATATGAGCTACCTTCAAGAATTTTATCTTTTGAAATTAATGCAACAGACAGGTCTTCAGAAAGCTGCAGTGCGCTAACTAATCCGGCACTTCCTGTGCCTATAATTAATACGTCAAATTTAAGTTGTATAGGCATTTTTGTATATTTATATTAAAAAATTGTTATATTACTAGATAACTATGTTATAATATTTATTGAAGTTAAAAAACTACTAGTTTTAACTTTATTCTCCTCCTTTAGTAGTAGAAAACCCCGACTCTCATTTTGAGCCGGGGTTTTTTTTATTTAATTTTTGGTTTAAACATAAGAATCAATTTTGGTAATAATGTTAAGTTTGCTAAAAGTGCGCTCAGCATAGCTATTGCTGTGAAGATACCAAAGTAAATACTTGGTATGAAGTTAGACAGTGCAAGAATCATAAACCCAAGAGCGACAGTAATAGACGTATAGAACATAGCCAGTCCTATGCTGTTGTGTGATCTATACATTGTAGCAACATAGTCATTGTCTTTTGAAAATTCTGCCTTGTATCTGTGTATATAGTGAATAGCATTATCAACCCCTATACCAATGGCTATGGCGGAGATTGTGATTGTCATCAAATCTAGAGGGATATTAAAAATTCCCATGATTCCAAGGATAAACAGAGAGGGCAGGGTGTTGGGTATAAGTGCAAGGATAGATAAACTTAGTGATTTAAATACAAATAAAAACATAACAAAAATCATCGCAAAAACCGCAGCTATGGTTTTTAGCTGTGAATCGAAGAGGCTTTGTAGCATGTTGTTATATAAAACCAACATTCCAGTCATGTGGAAGCTTTCTTCACTATAACCA
>DQME01000171.1 GCA_015659815.1 Gammaproteobacteria bacterium
TCGCACTGAGAATAGTCATCCACTGAACAAAGTAGCACAGGCCTTTGACGCAACACCTTATCAAATTGCACTGGCATGGTTGCTTGAGAAGTCGCAAGTGATTATTCCAATTCCTGGGGCCAGCCGCGTCGAAAATGCTATCAGCAGTGCCGATGCTATGTCTATTAAATTATCAGATGACGAAATGCTTTATCTTAATCAAGCCTTTGGCGTTGCGAAAACCTAAATAGAATCTATGAATAAAAAACTAACCCGTTCTCAATAATGCTCTAATTTTCTATTTTATTTATGCTGTATCTTGGTGCGCTTTTACTTGCTGGCACGTATTTTGAAAAGAGGTGGGGTGCCTATCCTGAGGTTTTTCCATTTGCCTCTAATTTTAATATATAATAATACTCTAATATAAGTATATTAATAAAAAAACTCACAGTTACAAGAATAGAAAGATAATTTTATAAACAAAATTTTTTAGGGGAATAACATGTTTAGATTTGGTGAATCAGTAGTTGGTTATGAGGTTTTAGTATTTAACGAGAGAGAAGTTAGAGCGGCAGCAGGAATAACTTTTTTGTTCGCATTTATTGCTTTTATGAATGCCTTTCTTGTTGGTGAAATGGGACCAACAAAACTGATGGTAGCTGCATTTCTAGTTGATTTTTTCATTAGAATATTTATTAACCCAAAATACGCACCAAGCATGATTATTGGCAGATGGGTAGTAAATAATCAAGTTCCGGAATATGTTGGAGCACCACAAAAAAAATGGGCATGGGGGTTTGGTCTTATTCTTTCCGCAGTTGTGTTTTATCTGGTAGTTCTAAACGATATACGTGGACCAGTATTAATTATCTCATGTGGACTTTGCATGCTATTGTTATTTTTTGAAGCTGTTTTTGGTATTTGTGTTGGTTGCAAAGTATATAATTTTTTCCATAAAGAGTCTGCCCAGTATTGTCCTGGCGGAGTATGCGATTTAAACAGAGAAAAAGAGCACACTCAGAAAATTAGCTTTTGGCAAACAGCTACATTGCTACTTTTTATTGGGGGTATTTTTCTTGCGATTACATTGGGACCTAAGGCTATAGAGTCATTAGGTCTAGAGGCACAAGAAAGAGATTGTACTGTGCCAGAGTTTGCTCTAAATCATGCAGAAACATGGAAACTGCATAATGGTTGCCTATAATCTTAGGTGAATTTCAAGAGCAGAATAAATAGCTTCAAGATCCATTGATGCTTACATTTATAACCTTGTACTTATTGTCTTTTGTATATATTGTGATAAACCTAAAACGAGAACAGCAACCCTAATCCAGAAAATATAATTAATACAAGCACTGTTTTGTGAAAAATAGCCTCTTTTATAAGTGGATATACTTTTACCCCCAACCAAGACCCTATTACTAGGGCGGGTAATACCCATAGTAAATCAAGGGTAAACTGTTTTGTCAATTGTCCCGTAACAACAAACACGGCTATTGCAACAAGGTCAACAACTAGAATGAAAGGTTCATAGGTGCCTCTTTGTATGTTTTTTGGTAATCTTTGCATTCCAACCCATAACGTAGGTAATAGCCCCGCTAATCCCGCAAAGCCACCAATAAAACCACCACTAAATCCCACAAAGCTATCGGCTGATATCTTGTTTTTAATTTCAACTGAAATTTTGGTGTTTTTTAGCTTCCAAATCCCATAAGCGATCAACAAAATACCAATAGATACTTTGAAAATTACTGGGTCGATATAGGCTAACGCCAAGATTCCTAAAGGGATCCCAATCACTCCAAATATAATAAATGGTTTTAAGTGTGAAAAGTCAAGTGTTTTACGTAATGTGTACAAAGGAATGACGTGCATTAAAAAACCTGAAACAACAACCAATGGAATCGCAATTATTGGCTCCATGATGTGCAGCCAAAATGCATTTAGAATCAAGCCATCGGCAAAACCAACTGCTCCGGTTACAAAAGCAGCTACAAAAGCACCAATTAGGAGAACAAGTAAGTATATTGTGGGCTCAGAAATAACCATTCCTTAACCCACAGCAAGTAGCGGCTCAATATCTGCTGCATAGCCAAATATTGCCGGTTGTCCGCCGGTGTGAATAAACAAAAAGGTTTTTTTCTGATTAGTTTGACGGGCACGCTGAATAAGCCCAGCCATGGCACGTCCCGTATAAACAGGGTCCAAGATTAAACCCTCCTGGTGAGCCGATAATTTTATCGCTTCAAGAACTGCGTCGTTTATTTTGCCATATCCGGGAGCAAGATTATCGTCTGAAAGCTCAATATCACCATTACACACTGGATTGGTTATTTTAAGTAATTTGGCGATGGCTGCGCAATGCATAACGATGCGCTGGTATTGAAGATCTTTTGTGCGACGAACACAAACACCTTTCACAGGAATAATTGAGCCGGATGAGCGCAAACCAAAAAGTAAGCCTGCATGGGTTGCGCCGCTGCCAGAAGCCACAACAATTTCATCAATGGTGAAACTTGATTCAGCAATTTGTGATAAGATTTCTTGCGCTGCTACAACATAACCTAGAGCACCTAATGGCGGGTATTCAGGGCTAAGATGAATAATATAAGGCTTTCTACCATCTGCTCGTAGACTGTGCGCGATTTCCTCTAGTCTGAGGTCTGCGCCCTGTTCGTTCTCTCCTTCTGGGAAAAAGTGAATGGTTGCTCCCAGTAATTTATCAATCAAGACATTTCCTGACTGACTATGCATCTCAGATGTATTACGTACCCGTTTCTCTAGTTGAATATGGCATTCCATTCCCGCTATACATGCCGCAGCTGCAGCTAAACGTACAAAATTTGATTGAACAGCTCCAGTGATTAAAATGGTATCTGCACCTTGGGCGGTCGCCTCTCCTAAGTAGAATTCTAATTGTCGAACTTTGTTACCACCGAAAGCGAGTCCTGTGCAATCATCACGCTTAATCAATAGACTGAGATTGTTTTTATTGCGTGATAAGGTTCTGCTAAGGTTTCTCATTTCATCTATAGGTGTAGGGCTATGTCCTAGGGATACACGAGGATAATTATTTAAACAACCGATTTCCATATATTTCATCTTCTCAAATTTGTTATTGTCGAACAATTGTTTCTTTCAGCTCTTTCATTCCTGAATCAACCCAACTCCACAAGTATAAAGCCAATATACTCCTGTACGGCTCACTCCAATTAATTACATTTAATTCTTTATCTAATTCATTATCAAACAGCCTTGTGTAAGCTTTATTTAAAGTAGAATCCCCTATTGGAAATATATTTTGTTTACCTAAATAAAACAACAATATTATATTTGCAGACCAAACCCCAAAACCCTTAAGCTTTTGTATCTCCACTAAGGCCTGATCTTGATCTAGGCCTTCCCATTGCTTTATCAGGTCAGGATTTTCAATGAACTCATCGGCAAGACTCTTTATAAATCCTACCTTAGAGTTTGATATTCCTGCACCCCTTAAAGATAAACTATCAATCCCCTTAATGTCCTCTGGATTTATCTCTTGAGAGTTTGGAAATAAGTCACTAATTCTTGAGAATATTGCTTTAGCTGCACTATTTGATAACTGCTGATTAACAATAATTTTTATTAGTGACTCAAAAATAAGGTTACGCTTTTCAAACTCTATTATTCCAAGCTGCTGAACTAATGAGTCAAAAACCTTGCTTCTTTGTTTTAGTTCTTCAATGCCTAGTTTTATGCTGGTTTGTAATTCAGAAGAACAATTCATATTGAATACTATTGTATAGCAAAGAGGAATATGGATTTCTGTAAATGAAATGGCTCAGAATAGACACCCACAGCCACCTTTTTTCAAGACAAGTTAATCATGCTGGAAGCTTTCATTTGGTAACGGAAAGACTAACCTTAGTACTGCCTATATTACTAACAATAAGCCTTTCTATGCTTGCTAGCTCACATTTAGATTTCAGTTTGGTGTAGAATCGAACTTACTTAAACTACATAATGGAAATATACGATATGAGTGAACTTATTATTATTTTAATTGTTCTGGCAGTTTTTTTAATTTTCAAGGGTGTTAAGACTGTACCGCAAGGGTCAGAATATACAATCGAACGTTTTGGGAAATACACAAGAACACTGAAGCCTGGTCTTAATATTATTATTCCAATTATTGATAAGGTCAGCAATATTATAAATATGCGCGAGCAAGTTCTTGATATTGATAAGCAAAGTGTTATTTCTAAAGATAATGCTGTTGTTCAGTCTGACGGTGTTGTTTTTTTTCAGGTTGTTGATGCCGCAAAGGCAACTTATGAGGTTAATGATTTATTTAATGCAATGAGGAATTTATGCCTAACAAATATTAGAACAGTATTGGGCTCAATGTCACTAGATCAAATGCTATCTAATCGCGATGAAATTAATTCTCATCTATTGAACGTAATAGATGAAGCTACTAACCCTTGGGGGCTTAAAGTAACTCGTATTGAGATTAAAGATCTAGAGCCACCCACGGATCTTGTTGAGGCTATGAGTCGACAAATGAAGGCTGAACGTCAAAAACGTGCTGATATTTTAGAGGCTGAAGGTAAAAGACAAGCAGAAATTCTAAGGGCTGAAGGTGAAAAGCAAGGAGCTATCTTGGATGCTGAAGGTCGTAAAGAGGCGGCATTTAGAGATGCAGAAGCCAGAGAAAGGCTTGCTGAAGCAGAGGCAAATGCAACCAAGGTGGTTTCTGACGCAATTAAAGATGGGGATGTTCAAGCGCTTAATTATTTTGTGGCAACAAAGTACACAGAAGCGTTGCAAGAAATTGCAACTTCTAATAATGAAAAATTAGTGCTGATGCCACTTGAGGCGAGCGCTTTGTTAGGCTCTCTTGCAGGAATTGGTGAGATAGCCAAAGCCGTTGCTGGTAAAAGCTCTAAAACAGTGTAGAGGTATTTTATGGAGATGTTGTTTTCAAATATTGATTTCTGGGATTGGCTAATCTTTGGTACTGTGTTGGTTATTGTTGAAATGTTTGTAGCCTCAACATTTTTCTTATGGATGGGTGTTTCAGCCATTATTGTTGGTATTATTCTTAAGATTATTCCTACAATTAGTGGCAATTTGCAGTTGCTTATATTTGCATTTTTAGCAGTGTCTTCTATTTATGTCGCCAATAAATTTTTCAAAGTAGAAACCGTTGATACCCAACTTAATGAAAGATCATCTAGACATGTCGGTAATATCTACACAGTCGTAGAGTTGTCAGGCGATGGTGCTAAAGTCAAAGTGGGTGATTCATTATGGCTTGCTAGAGGCTGTGAAATGAGTATTGGACAAAAAGTTAAAGTGGTTGATACAGATAGTACCACTTTGATTGTAGAGGAAACCAAATAAATAATTACCATCTAGTGCAAGATCAAATTTCCAGTAAAAGGCATAGTTACAAAAATGCTGACTGCTGCATCCAGCATCAAACTGAAAAACTTCAGAAAAACAAGCAAAGCTGTTATTGCCGAAGTAATAGTTGATGGTAAAAACCTGGGTAAGGAGTTATTAGCTAAAGGTTACGCTTCGGATGAGTACGGTTATTGGAAAGCTTACTTTTGTGATGATAATTTGGCATTGCAATCAGCAAAACAATACGAGATGAAGGGAGATTATGAGAAGGCAACTTTTTGGTATGACAGGGTAAAAGTTATTAATCCAAATCGTAGTATAGACTAAGCGAGCTTTATTCCTATTTGCTCTACAATAGTAGTCACTATGAAACTAAAAACACTACTACTAACTATATTAATATCAACTAGCCTTATTGGTACTGCACAAGCACTTACGTTTGTTAACAGTAACAATAACAATAATTCTTCAAAATCTACACAATCGACTAAGGTAGACGTTGCTAAATCAGGCATTAATATTGAAAATGACCCAAATTTAGATTTTTTCAAACCACCACAAAAGCCATACCCAACAGGAAAATTATACTATTTTGGCAGGAAGTGGCAGATGGCAGATTTTAATAATGATGGTTATAGTGATGTACTTTACATAGGCGTTATGAAACCAGATAATAGTAATAGGACTGGGGAAAATCCTGGTTCAGAGTGCGGCGGTGGCGCCTGTAAAGGAGACAAACCATTACCATCACTTTACTTGGGTGATGCAAAACACAAACTTACTTATGCGCCTGAACTCTTAATTGATAAGCGTGATGACAGTGGAATGTCGCTGGGATACCGTGCACTTGTTGCTGATTATAATAACGATGATATTCTTGATTTTTATGTCGCTGATACTGGAATTGGCACTCACAATGGCTTTAGGAATAGCTACTTTTTAAGCCAGCTGAACGGGACTTGGTTGGAATCCTCAGAAACACACTTGAGTCACTCCAATTTTGCAGTATTTGACCACGGTGGTGCTACTGGTGATATTGATAATGACGGTGATATGGATGTTGTTATCACTGAGCTGAATTGGAAAACAGGAACAGCTTTATGGTGTTTGATTAATGATGGAACAGGTTATCTAAATAAACGTAAGTGTGGTGGTATTTTTTCTTTTGCTCTAGAACTTGCTGATATTGATGGTGATGGATATTTAGATGTATTACTAGGGGCACATGAACATGAACAGAGTATAGACTTCACTGGCATTGTTTGGAATGATGGTAGGGGTAATTTTAACAAACACAATAAGACCTCTTTACCTCAACACAAAAAGAAATGGGGCACGGTGCCCGAGGTTTCTGCAGCTGATTTGGACAATGATGGTGACCTAGATATTGTCTATAGTAGAGCAGGAAAACTTTATGTAGGCACAGCAATACAAATCATTGAAAACTTGGGTAACAAGAAGTTTAAAGACCACGGAATATTTCCTTTAGTTGAGGCGCCAGATGACTTCATAGCTGTTAGTGAAGGAAATGAATGGAATGATTTTATTGAAGACATTCGATTTAGAGACCTAGATAAAGATGGGGATATCGATATATATTTATCGAGTTCTATGTCACGTAAGACTGATGGTATGGTTTTGCTAAATCAGGGTGGTTTTGCTTTTGAGTTATTGCTCCCTAACGTTGCTAAAAAGTATGTAACAATTGACTACAAAGTTCCCGCACCTGTCAGTGAAGAGCAAAAGGCAGAAGAGCAAGCAGTGTTAGATGAAATTGCGGCGTTTGAAGTCGAACTTGCAGCGGAATCTGGTCAATAATACTTAGTTAAATGATAAATAAGTATTAATTTCGTGCAATTTTCGTGCACTTAACTGAAGAATTGATCCAGTTAGCTTTATACGATATATGCTATATATTTGACTCCTATTTACTAATTGAATTTTATTAATAATTATTAATTATTAATGATAGTATTATTTAGTTTTATATATATATTTTCTTTATGAGTCAACTTAAGTCAAGCTTTGAAAAAAATGGTTTTGTTTCACCTATATCTATAGTCGACCTAGAAACAGCAAATTCTTATCGAAACATTCTAGAAAATGTTGAACAAAAAATAGGTCATCTGAATTACCGATATAAGATTCATACTGCGCTTGATTTTGTCTACAAGCTGGCAACTAACGAGAGGCTTCTAGATAAAATTGAAGAACTTTTAGGTCCAAACATACTTATCTATAACGCATCATTTGTAATTAAAGAACCCAACACAAAAACTCATATTAGCTGGCATCAAGATTTGACTTATTGGGGTTTTAATGACGATAAGCAAGTTGCAGCCTGGGTAGCAATTTCTGATGCAAGTGAAGAAAGTGGTTGTATGCATATGATTCCTGAAAGTCACAAAAATGGTCAGATTGCTCATAAATTCATTGCCGATAAAAACAACTTACTTCATCATGGACAGACCATCGAGAATGTTTCTGAGGATGGCGCTGTTAGTTTGCCATTAAGAGCTGGCGAGGCCTCCCTTCATCACGGATGGACAATGCATACCTCTTATCCAAACAAGAGCTCTGATAGAAGGATTGGGCTTAACATTAATTATATTTCTACGGATATGTATCAGACACAAACAAATGAAGATTCAGCGATGCTTGTTAGGGGTATCGATAACTATAATCACTTCAAGAGTGATAGCGCCCCTAAATTTGAATTTGACGAACAGGCATGGATTAAATTACAAGTTAAAGAAAATCTAATTCATCAAACCTACAACAAGATGAAAAAAAATAAAGTTGTTTCCAGTGATTTCAAATAACGCCTACCTTTGAAAAATCTAGCCATATTACTATTCTCAATACTGATTTCCTTTAACTCTTATGGAGAGTGGACTGAAATTGCTGAGGGCACTAGGGGTAATATATATTACATAGACACGGATACAATTAAACAAGAACATAGCGGGTATGTTTATTGGCGGGAATTGGTTGATTTAGTTAAACCTGATAAAGATGGAGATATAAGTGTCAAAATATATTCCCAGGGCGATTGTGAAGTGAATCGGTATAAACGGTTATCACTTAATTGGTATAAAGAAGCGATGGGTGGAGGAAGTGCTAGGGCATATAATCCAACTGAGAAATGGGAATACCCACTTCCTAATGACGCTAGTGGAATATTATTAGATTATGTTTGTAGTTGTTTAAGGTGAAATATATTTGTTAACTGATTTGAGATAAATATAAATAATTATGGTTATTTTCCTATAAAAAGGATCATTAAATTTACTGCCAGTGATAAAGCCAAGCATAAGAGGAAATAAGAGTAATAATAGTAACAACTGGAATCATTAATACTGCAATGATAAATGCGGTTGATCTGTTGGATACTTCTGAGTAATCAATTTTTAGGTCTAGTGGGTATTGCTTCATCTATATTCTCCTTTAATAATTATTTACTAATATAAAAAACTTCTTGTATCTTTTTGTTGAATGCTAATGCAATTTTGAAAGCCAGCTCTAGAGATGGCGTGTACTTATATTTCTCAATGGCAACAACCGTTTGCCTTGAAATACTAACCAAATCCGCAAGTTCTTGTTGTGTCATCTCGTCACTATTAAATCTGAGACGTCTTACCGAGTTTTCAATATGGATTTTTTTCTTAGCCATTTTTAATAAAGCTATTTATAGAAATATATTTTCAAAAAATTACTACTGATGCTTGCCAAGAATACTGACAAAGTTATAGCAATTATTCCAAAGTTTATATGTAGGTTAAACCACCCTAATAGAGCAAGAATTATTACAATGGAGATACCAAATATGACACCACTTAACCGCATAGCATATAACTCAATCATAGAATCCCTTTCATCTTCGACATTTTTCTCATAGCTCCCAGTAATGATTGATGATAATATGGAAATAACTATTGCAAATAAGATTGATACAAGTATGCTAATTCCAATGCCTTGAACAAGCACTTGTGTAATTGAGGCGATACTCATATTGGCGGCTGCATTTAATTTAGAGTAAATCCAAATAATCGCTATTGCTGCAGAGATTATTTCTCCTAAAGTGTTTCTAAGTTTTATATTCATATTAATATTTATAAATTATCTGTTATGTAAAGTATAACATACTTTATGTAATATATATAATACTAATTGTAATCTATATAATACTATATGTAAATAATATATTACATTAGAAGGTAGTTAATAACAAATCAACCTCAATTTTCAAAATTTCACACCTAACCCAGTTTCTCCTGATTAATTTGTATTGAAAAATACTGCTGTTAAAATGAACTATTTATTTAACAGGCTATTAACTATGAGAACTATGAGTTGTAAACAGCTTGGAGGTGCGTGCGATAAATTATTTACAGCAAATACCTTCGATGAAATCTCAGAGTTGAGCCAAGCTCACGGTAAAGAGATGTTTGAGATTGGGGATGAGGCACACCTAAAAGCTATGAGTGAAATTAGCGTATTGATGCAAGACTCATCAGCTATGGAGCTTTGGGTTAACAACAAGAAGTTAGAGTTTGATTCTTTGCCTGAAGATTAAAGCTCTATTCACTATGAGTAGTTTGAATGATGATAATTTGGAGGAGAACCGTTGGATTTAAAAATTGTATACTTTGATATTCCTTTTTGGCGAGGTGAAGTAGCAAGACTACCCTTATTTATTGCAGACATAAGTTTTGAAGATTATAGGATTAAGACTGCTGAGGAAAATAATTTCCTTAAAGAGAATGGAAGATTGAAGGATGGTACATTAATCCCTTTCCGTCAATTACCAGTACTAGTTATAAATGGCCAAAGTATAGCTCAAACTGGAAGTATCGCTAGAATATGTGGCAAGCTAAGTGGCATGTACCCTGAAGACATGATTGAGGCTGGTAAAGTAGATCAAATCATTGACACTGTTACAGACATTAATGAGCTATTAAATCCTTCCATGAGAGAAAATGACCAAGCTAAAAAGAAAGCAATGCGGGTTGAGTTAACTAATAACGATTTACCAAAATACTTTGGTTATTTAGAAGACATCCTGAATGCAAACAATTCAAGTTGGTTTGTTGGTGATAAGATGTCCATTGCAGATATTGCTGTATGGAGTCTATTAGGCTGGATAGCTTCTGGAATTCTTGATGACATTCCTCCAGAAATTATTAATCCTTTTGAGGGATTAAAAAAGTTATATATAGAAGTAAACAATAATCCTCGCGTCAGGGAATGGAAAATTAAGACTTATCCTCAAGAAAAAAAATCAGATAAAGAATACAACTTAGACGTACCTGATAGTATATAAATACACCAAAACAACACACACTCAACACAGCATCTTTACATACATTACTGCACAATAATGACTTTCTAATAACCGGAAGTCTTCATGAAATACCTAAAATTAATTAGAACCTTTGTTGTTGGTTTTGGTTCTCTTATCACCTTTGTACTTGCCATTGCAGCACTAATTATGCTTTACTCAGACGTCGTTATGGCCAATATATCTTTCAGTGATAAGACATCACAGAGTGTATCGTCGAGCACTAACCCGGTCAACCAGGTAGGCACTGGTTCAATAATTTATAAATACAAAGACAAAACAAAGTTTACCCAGTCCGCTCTCGACACTATGGTTGATATGAACATAACTGGAGTAACAAACAGGGTCAGAGTTGAACAGACATTTACCAACCCGTCAAATGACTGGGTGGAGGGTGTTTATGTGTTCCCTTTGCCTGAAGATTCGGCCATAGATCATCTAACATTGTTCGTAGATGGACGCATTATAGATGGCCAGATAAAGGAGCGCAAAGAGGCAAAAAAAATATACAACAAGGCAAAAAATGAGGGCAAAAAGGCAGCCATAATTGAGCAACAGAGACCAAACATTTTTACCACCAGTGTTGCCAATATACCTCCAGGAGGAACTATAAAGATAGCCATAGAGTACCAACAAGCCGTACTAATAAGGGATGAATCGTTTTCGATAAGGTTTCCAATGACGATAGGTGACAGGTACATACCGGGAGTACCAATATCGACGCCATATGACTCTATGGGAGTGATTCCAAACACTCACACAGTTAAGGACGCATCAAAGATAACGCCACCTACAAGTAAACATGTTGACAGACCATTATCGATTAATATAAACCTTAAGGCCGGATTCGATCTCGAGTCAATTGAATCTTCTTACCACGCCATACAGGTCGACGAGATAAACAATCTCACTAAACGCATAAAGTTAACTAACGACACGACACAGGCCGATCGCGACTTTGTACTTAACTGGAGAGCTAACAAGGGTCTACAACCAGACGTTGCAATATTTACTCAACAAAAAGGAGAAGATAACTATCTTATGCTTATGGCTACTCCACCAAAACTCGAAGCATTCAAAAAGAGTAACACGCCACGTGAAGTTGTATTCATAATCGATTCGTCAGGCTCGATGGGTGGCGGCTCAATGACTCAAGCCAAGAGCGCACTGCACAGAGCAATTCAAAGACTAAAGCCTACCGACAGGTTTAATATTATTGATTTCGATTCTAAATTTGACCCGCTCTTTTATAACCCTATGCCGGCAATCTATATGAACATCAAGCGTGGCGCCTGGTTCGTTAACAACCTAGATGCAGATGGCGGAACAATGGCACTTGGTGCTATCAAGTACGCACTAGAATCACGAGACATTAGGTCAAATGACTATCTACGTCAGATAATATTTATCACTGACGGGCATGTAGGCAATGAGCAGGACCTGTTTAGAGTGGTTCGTGAAAGTATGCATGACGATCGTATATTCACTATAGGTATCGGTTCTGCCCCTAACTCATACCTCATGACCAAGATGGCGGACCTAGGAAAGGGCACATTCACCTATATAGGGAGCAACTCTGAGGTTGAGGACAAAATGCTCAAGCTGTTTGATAAGCTAGAGTCCCCAGCACTAACCAACATTGATATACAGTTTCCAGAGGGAGTAGAGGCCGAACAAGCCTTAGGCTCTCTTGGTGACCTTTATGCAGGTGAAACTATTAGTGCAGTATTTAAACTGAATGTGCTGCCTAGTTCACTAGATGTTAGTGGTAATTCAGTTGATGGAGTCTATGCAAAAAAAATAGACATTGGAATAAACAACAACACTACAGGAATAGATGTGTTGTGGGGTAGACGCAAGGTTGAACAGTTGATGGACAAGTATCACTCCAACATGCGACTGGTTGATCGAGACCAGACAAAACTAGAGATTACAAATTTGGCACTCAATTATCATTTGGTTTCTAAGTTCACCTCGCTCGTTGCGGTCGACGTCACTAATTCCCGCTCACAAGAGGATCCACTAATAATGAAGGCAGTAACTAAAAAGAAGAAGGCGCTGCTTCTCAAAAAGTCTATGTCTGCAACAGACAGACCTTTATTAGAAGAGGCAAAGCTAGCTAGCATGGTTAAAATGTCAATTAGTGCACCAAAAACTGCAACCAACTCAACATTTTGGCTAATATTGGGACTACTAATAATGATAATAGCTTATATATCTAGTTTTAGAGCTAAGAGTGCGTAAGGTTATACTTTTGAGTCTAATTGGGCTAGGTGTGTTTGCCTACGGGGCATACATTCCGGTCAAGGCTGAGCTGGCTCAATACCTTATACGTAGTGCCTGGGACGAAACTGTTTCAGAGGGCAAAGAAGTTAAGCCATGGGGTTGGGCGGATATGCATCCGGTTATGCGTATAAAGTCTAAAAAACATAAACTGGACTTGATAGTTTTGTCTGGAGACACTGGCAACGTTTTGGCTTTCGGTCCTGGGTTAAATGAGAGTTCATTTTATCCAGGATTTGGTGGTACAGCTATGGTCTCTGCGCACCGAGATACGCACTTTGAGTTCTTACAAAATGTAGATATAGGTGAGAAATTTATAGTCAACAGTAAAGCTGAAAATAATGAACTGATATACGAGGTAACCGATATAAAGATTATTGATTCTGACAGACAGGGGGTTATCATTAATCAGAACCAAGAAGAAATAAAGCTTGTTACTTGTTACCCGTTCAATGTCCCGATAGCGGGTGGCCCGTTACGCTATATCGTTACTGCATCTTTAATTATTTAAAATCGTGTTAGTCTTATTAACTACCGTTCAAATGTTTGCCGACAAGACATCAAAGGCATGGGAAGAGTGGTGATGAAGAATCGGTTTTCCAACTGACAAGTCGATGATAAAAGTGAAATTAGATAAATATTGTTTTTTATCGCCCTCATTAAATGAAAAGGTATACTGGCTGGACAATAGATATATATCGTCGCCTAACTTTTGATTTATGATTGAATCATGGTCAATCTCAACTACTGCATCATGATTATTTAA
>DQME01000001.1 GCA_015659815.1 Gammaproteobacteria bacterium
AACATGATTGGATATTTAAAATTGCTCAACCTACCCGTGAGCATATGAGAAAAGATGTGGCGGCTTACATGAGGTATTACAACCCTGAGAAGCGGCATACAGCGAATAGTCACCAATTAACTATGAAAACTCTCTAAAAAAGTGTCCGGTTTGACTTGACCAGTACAGTACTAAGTCACAATAATTTAATGACAGAATGAGTATATACTTAGAGTAGAACTTTTTTATCTTTGGAGTACGTTGTGGGGTTAAAAAGCCGGTTAAAAAATTTTGGTGAAGACAAAAAACATAAGCATAAAGCGGAAAATCATACGATAAACAACGAAGCTGAGCAGGAAAAACAGACAAGACCTAAGCTAAAACTGACAGCTTTAAATGCTTTAGAGCTCAAGTTAAAAGATGAAATCCACAGTAATCTAATGGATGCCTTAGATTTATCTTTGATTAGTGGTGTAGAAGAGATTGACGCTAGAAAGCAAATTAGCCAGGTTGTCAGGCAATTAATTGAGGGGCAGTCGGCTCCATTGAACGCTCGTTCAAGGCAACAGATTGTTAAAGAAATTGAAGATGAGATATTAGGTCTTGGGCCGTTGGAACCTTTGCTATCTGAACCTACAATTTCTGATATTTTAGTAAACAACTATCATAGTGTTTATGTCGAACGATTTGGGAAATTAGAACTTACCCCTGTTAGATTTAAAGATAACGATCATTTAATGAAAATTATCGATCGTATCGTATCAAAAATAGGGCGACGTATTGATGAATCCTCACCTATGGTTGATGCCAGGCTGGCCGATGGATCAAGGGTGAATGCTATCATCCCGCCTTTGGCTATTGATGGTGCTTCAATTTCTATTAGGCGTTTTCCTGAAGACAAACTAAAGCTGGACGATTTAGTTGAAAAAAATGCTTTAACTGCACAAATGGCTCAATTTCTTAAAGCAACTTCCAAAGCTAAGCAAAATATTCTGATTTCAGGCGGTACAGGTTCGGGTAAAACCACAATGCTGAATGCGATATCTAATTTTATACCGGCTGACGAACGTATTGTTACCATTGAAGATTCTGCTGAGTTACAGCTTCAATTACCACATGTGGTCAGGCTCGAAACTCGCCCGGCCAATATAGAAGGCAAAGGTGAAGTGAGCTTAAGAGATTTGGTCAAGAATAGTTTACGTATGCGACCTGACAGAATAGTTATTGGAGAAGTTCGGGGTGGCGAGGCGTTTGATATGTTGCAAGCCATGAATACGGGGCATGATGGTTCTTTAACCACCGTGCATGCCAATACCCCCAGAGATGCTCTGGCCAGAGTGGAAAATATGGTTTCTATGGCTGGTTTTGAACTGCCGGTTTCTGCAATTAGAAAACAAATTGCCTCGGCTATTAATATAATTGTTCAACTCAACCGTCTGGAAGATGGTAGTCGTAGAGTTATTAGCATCCAAGAAGTAGCTGGAATGGAAGGTGATATTATTACTCTGTCTGAGATTTTTAAATTTAATAGAACCGGTGTTGATGAGCAAGGTACTGTACAAGGCAGTTATATTGCAACCGGTCTGATTCCAGATTGCTTACCCAAATTACAAAGTATGGGCTGTGAGATAGACAAAACAATTTTTTTAACTTAGTTTGTTAAGGAGGGAGTATGGATGATCAGACTGTAGTAATGTTTGTGGGAGCAGTTTTTATAACTGTATTCCTGATGTCGCAAGTACTTATTATGCCATCAATGAGTTCTAGCAAAGCAGATCGAAAACGTCTTAAACAACGTTTTGAGCATGCTTTGTCTGGGCAAGGCGTTAGTCAGCAATCGATTGTCAAGGTAAGAGCTCTTGACAAGCTCCCTATACCTATACAAAAAATTGAAAGATTGCCTTTAATGCGGACGTTGAGTGTTTTGCTTGAGCAATCAGGTAAAGCTGGGTTTGCCTACGAATTTGTATTCATTGGTCTGCTGATTACACTGGTTGTCAGTTTATTTGTTTGGATCGCGTTCCATCAAATACTCTGGACGATTATAGCGGCTATTTTTTCCATAGTCGTTCCCATTGCCTGGTTAATGAAACAAAAAACCAAGTATCTTGATGAGTTTGAAGAGCAGTTACCTGAAGCACTGGAAATGATGTCTAGAACATTACGTATAGGGTATCCATTTATTCAATCGCTAAAGATTGTTTCCACTGAAATGGAAGGCCCTGTAAGCAAAGAATTTGCTCTTACTTATGAAGAACTTAATTATGGACGCAACGTTGATACTGCTTTTGCTTTAATGATAGATCGTGTACCTAGCATGAGCTTGAGTGCAATGGCAACAGCAATTTTAATTCAGAAGGAAACAGGTGGTAACTTATCGGAAGTTTTATTAAATATTAGTGGTGTTTTGAGAGGTCGTTTTAAATTGCAAAGAACTGTAAAAACACTTTCTGCTGAAGGTATTTTTTCAGCCTGGGTATTATGTTTAATCCCTTTTGTTATGTTCCTTTTGTTTAATCTTATAAACCCACATCATTTTGATGCGCTTTATGAACACCCTGATGGGTATAAGCTTTTTTATGTTATTGGTTTTTTGGAGGTTGTCGCTATCTTCTGGATCAGAAGAATCATCACTATTGATGTTTGAGGAGGAAGTTTGGACTTATTATTAAACGTAATATCTACGATTATGAGCAATCAGGCTCAGGCAGAATGGCTTATTATCATTTTAGTTTTGTTGGTGGTTTTTATTGTAATTTTTGCTATTATGCTGTTTTTTAATAATCTGTTTGACCCAGTCAGGGCTCGATTCTTAAGTAATAGTACTGATAGC
>DQME01000010.1 GCA_015659815.1 Gammaproteobacteria bacterium
AAATCCTCATCATTCTTCAAATCGTCCCTACTGTATAGTGGTCCTCGTATTCCGACATGCATAGATGCGTGCTCAAGGAACAACTTCTCCTCTGCAGCTCTCCTGAAAGGCGTTCCATGGGTAAATGGGGCCCCATAGTATGTGTCCCAGGTGTCAAGGTGTGCATCGAAATGAACTAGTGCTACCGGGCCATTGTGATGATTAACCGCCCTCAGTAATGGCAACGCTATGGTGTGGTCTCCGCCCAAACTAATGATGCTTCCAACACCTCCCAGAAGTTCAGTAGCTGCCTTTTGTATTTCAACGACGGCCTCCTCAATATTGTAAGGGTTACAGGCAATATCACCCGCATCAGCTACTTGCTGTTCTGCGAACGGCTCTGTGTCATATGATGGGTGGTATTGAGTCCTAAGATGTCTGGATGCTTGACGTATCGCTTGAGGTCCAAACCTTGCTCCAGGCCTGTAACTGGTACCTGAATCAAAAGGAATCCCGACGATGGCTACATCGCAATAAGGAACATCTCTAGTTTCTGGTAGCCTAGCGAACGTAGAGGGCCCTGCAAATCGAGGTATCACTGTGCCGCTTACTGGCTGTATTGGTTCGCTCTTCTTGTCACCCATTGTCTTTCTTGGTTTCGTCTTCTTCAGTATCTGAACCCAGATCTGCTTCCTGCTCTGAAACAACTGACTCTTCGATGTCGGTTATGTTTGCATCAGGCCAAGGAGAGAATGGCCACGGCTTCTGTTCCTCAATGTAAGATACAAACCGAGTTATCTTTTTGAAATATTCAGCCAGTGACCCACTAAACGTAAGTAGTTTATCGTTTGCTCTACCTGTTATAAGGGTGCTAAAGAACTGAAACAACGCGACTAGCGGCAAAATTGTTGCCAACACTTGAACGATAAATATAAAGAACAGGACCAACAAAGCGAACAAAATTCTTTCTCTTATAGGTTTATCTTTATTAATTAATGTCGTCATTTATATATCTCCATCCTAAGTTATTAATTAAAAACAGTCTATATTTTATCTCAGTTATAAAATTAACTAGTAAATACTGCAAAACTAAATCTATCCTGGCACAGTCTGGAAGTAGCCATTTGACTTAACCACATTGATAGGCGTTTCAAAAAGGTCTGTAAGGTTTTGGCTATTCAATAACTTATCTTTCGGGCCATTGGCAACCACTTTACCATCTTTAAGGAACACTATTTGTGAAATTTCTGGTGGTATTTCATGAATATGGTGGGTAACTAGAACAATCCTTTTGCCAGAACGCATAAGGCCTCTTATGTCTTCTAGGTACTTGAATGATGCTCTCAAGTCAAGTCCACTGGTTGGCTCGTCAAGTACCAACACTTGTGGGTCATGAACCAGTGCCCTAGCTAGCAGGAATTTTCGCTGCTCGCCGGTCGACATAGTTTCAAACTTCCTGCCAATCAGTTCATACAGTCCTAGGTCCCTTATTGTACTTTTAGCTTTCTCAATTTGATCATTGCTGAAGCTTTGGAAGGACCATACACCGTCACTACCATAGAAACCTGATAGGACAACATACAAACCCATGGCGTCAGCTGAATAGTTCTGCTGCAAAGAGTAAGACACTATCCCTAAATATTTTTTTAATTCAGACACAACCCACCTCTCTTTTGCAAAAATTCGAACAAAACTTTCGCTAGAATGTACCGGATAAATTTCTCTACCTAGTAGTTTAAGTAGTGTACTCTTGCCTGAACCGTTAGGACCAATAATAGCTGTGCTGTGGCTTGAATTTATGTCAAGCGTTAGGTCTTTAAAAACTTGAGTTCTGCCCTGAAACACGGACGCATTTTTTATTTCTAATATTTTTTTCATTAATAAAATTATATGCCTTAGTGTTGCAGTTTATTGTTAACTCCTCTTAGTCCTTGGTGTGAGCTGAGATATTAACATTCCTGCCAACATTAAAGCACAACCAACAAGCCCTACTAGAGGTATTTTTTCATCCAACAGAAGCCAACCACCAAGAACAGCGAATGCGCCTTCTAGGCTTAATATTATAGCGGCATGTGAGGAGTGCGCGTGCTGCTGTGCCACTACCTGAAGTGTGTAAGCTACGGCAGTAGACATAACGCCAGCATATAGCAGAGGTATTATAGTTATTGAAATCATGTGGGCACTCACTTGCTCTGTAAATAGAGCAACAGTCATACTAATTACTCCAGTAGTGGCGTACTGTATGAGTGACAATTTAAGTACATCAACTCTTTTAGCTAGGTAACCAATAATGAGAACATGGGCTGCAAAGAATATTGCACAAATCAATACCAACGAGTCTCCATAAGAAAGGCCAAAGTCAGACCTTACACTCAAAAGATATAAACCCATCAAAGCAATGATTGCACCTATCCATGTGCCTGCCTTTGTCTTTTGCCCTAAAAAAATACCAATAACAGGTACAAAGAATACGTACATACCAGTAATAAATCCTGCCTTACCTGCGGTCGTATATAGTAATCCGACCTGCTGAAAGGTCATCCCTCCAAACAAAAACAATCCTGCCACTATGCCAGATAGTATTAATTTTTTGTTTGAAACTTTAGGCTTCTTACTGGTGTTTGTTTTGTTAGAAAAGTACCATATTACCGGCAAAATTGCCACCGACCCGATAAGGAACCTGACGCCATTAAATAGGTGTGGCCCCATTGTCTCCATTCCCACCCTCTGTGATACGAATGCAAACCCCCATATAATCGCTGCAATTAACATTAATATGTCGGCCTTCAACTCTATTGATTTCATTGTTGTATGCTCATTTAAAGTGTTCCCTTAATTAATCTTAAAGTGCACAAACTACCTTTCGCTCTTAGCACTATACCAAGTATGCACAATCAATGTCAATATCACTACTGCACCTCCTATAATGGCATTGCTGGATGGTTCTTCATTGATAATGAGCCAGGCAAGAAGTGATGCCA
>DQME01000161.1 GCA_015659815.1 Gammaproteobacteria bacterium
ACACTGGTATAAGCAACACCCTCATTAACACTCACATCAGCAATGGCATTAATAGTAAACTCAGCGGCTTCAGTGACGTCTAGAACGGTAACAACTACAGGGTCTTGTTGTGAAAAATTACCAGATGTGTCAGTTGCCGTTGCAGTGAAGCTATATGTATTATTAGTATCACTATCTGTTGGGTTCTCAAAATCAGGAGCCACTTTAAAAGTCACAACACCGGTAGATGAATTAACATTGAAGTGTGCTGAGTCGCCACCACTAATTGAATATGTAATTGTGTTTGCATCGGTTGCATTCAAATCAATTGCCGAAGTTTGATTTTCATTTACACTAACAGCTGCAGAAGATGAAAAAGATGGAGGAGTGGTATCACCTGCAGCTGTAATTACACGAATGTAATCACCCTTGAGTCCATTTTTTGCTCCAACTCTTAAAGTTTTAGTGTCAGAACCAATAGAGACCCAGTCACCAGCCGTCGTTGAGCTGCTTGTACTATTTCCAAAAAAAACAAAATTCTCGAATGTTCTACCACTAAAACTAGTGTCACCAGCGGATGGATAGGTTGAACCACTTTTTGAGATGTTTGCTTTGAATACTGTATTAGCAGAGCTCGTGAAAATACCATAGATTTCATTAGAGAATACTATTTCACCAATCTGGCTAGTTCTATCTGAGTTGCTACCATGGTCATCGTTTAGATAAACTAAATAAGAATTAACTGGGAAACTTGCCGTATTCAAAGACACGCTTGTGTTTCCATCATCGTCATGTTCTAAAGTTAGTGTTCCAGCATCACTAACATCTTCACTCTCAAGGGTGACAATAAAGTCAAATCCAGAGGCGGATCTCTGACCACCACTATTTTGTGCTCGAGCTCTAAAATCAGTTGCAGCTATTTCTTCTACAAAACTATTTACACTTGCAACTCCATTAGTTGCATTAGCTGACAATGTAATACCGCTTAACAGCAGCATTACTCCAATTTTTTTATAGTTAGCCTTGTTAAGTAAATAATTCACCAGAAATGACTTCCTTCTATACAGTAGCCAAGCTACTGTATTTTCGTTGTCTGTTTCAGTACCTTGTTCAAGCGACCATAATCGTTTTCAATATTATTGACCGGAACTTCCTGTAAAATGCGCAACAGCGCTGCATTGAATAGATAAATTGCATACTATACAAGCCACTTAGCGCTGTCAAATGCTATTTGACTTTAAGTTCAACTGTTATCTTATTGGCTGAATAGCTATTTCATTCAATCTGATTTAAGTGAAGACTGATAGCTCATCCGTTTGGTTACTACCAGAGTAATGTAACCAAAAATCAGTAGAAAATCCATACGGCATTAGTAGAGATAGTAGAACCCATATAGACAGTACAGTTTATGTGGGTTTTTTTATGTTTGGGTGTAAGGTAGAATTTAGTTAAGTAGAACTCCTTTCAAAACGAACAGAGTTATTAACCTAAAGAAATAGTTACTAGCTTGAACCTTAAATCCCCTCCATTTTGTATCTGGCTAGGTACTATTATTAGGGGTGGTTAGATTTACCCCTCCCGCCCCTTATGGATTACTTTTAACGTGAGTTATTTGGGAAGATTGTTTTAGGTTCTCTGCCACACTAGTGCCAC
>DQME01000190.1 GCA_015659815.1 Gammaproteobacteria bacterium
ACAAGGGTAATATATTTGTCTCCACAGGGACAAAAATTGACACATCAACTGGCAGAAGATTTATCAACTTTAGAATCGATAACTCTTCTGTGTGGCCGATACGAAGGTATTGACGAGCGTGTAATTGAAAGTGATATTGATATGGAAATATCAATTGGAGACTATGTAATAAGTGGCGGTGAATTGGCGGCCATGGTGCTGATAGACGCCGTCAGTAGGCAAATACCTGGCGTTCTCGGTAATAGTAGGTCTGTTCGAGATTCTTTTTTAGACGACATACTGGACCATCCTCAGTACACCAGGCCAGAAGAAATTGACGGTCAAAGGGTCCCGGAAGTATTACTAAGTGGCCATCAAGATAATATAGATAAATGGAGAAAAGGCAAGTCAATTGAAAATACTTTGCTCAAGCGTAAAGACTTAATAAAGAAGTGATAGTTTGCTTTTTGTAATTACTCTATTATAATTATTTCTATTATTTTGCAAAGACGCAAAATACATTTCAAGCATTGCTGCTTTATAATAGGCCCACGTTGGGTTTTTTTTTCGTAGACTTACGAAAACATACAATCATCAAAGGAGAAAAGTATGAAATTTGTAACAGCAATTCTTAGACCTCACCAGCTTGACGATGTTAGAGAGGCACTCTCAGAGTTAGGGGTGTCTGGAATAACAGTCACTGAAGTAAAAGGCTTTGGACGCCAGAAAGGCCACACAGAACTGTACCGTGGGGCTGAATACCAGATAGATTTTTTACCTAAAGTTAAATTAGAGATAGCAATTTCAGCATCAATACTTGATGAAGTTATTGAAGCTATAAGAGGTGTTGCCAATACAGGCAAGGTCGGCGATGGCAAAATCTTTGTAACTAATTTAGATAAAGTGATCCGTATTCGCACTGGCGAAACTGATCAAGACGCACTTTAAGGGGTAGAAAATGAAAAAATTATTAACATTATTGGCTTTATTGCCAATGAGCTTGTTCGCAGAAGGTTTAAATGGTGCGAATACTTCGTGGATTCTAACGTCAACTGCGTTAGTATTGTTTATGACATTGCCGGGTTTAGCATTGTTTTATGGTGGTTTAGTTCGTACTAAGAATATCTTGTCAGTATTAATGCAGTGTTTTGCCATTGCCAGCATTGTATCGATTCTATGGCTAATAGCTGGTTATTCAATCGCCTTCGCTGATGGTAATGCATATTTTGGTAGCCTATCCAAGTTTATGTTGGCAGGTGTAGGAGAAGATTCATTAAGCGGCGATATTCCTGAGAGTTTATTTGCCTTATTTCAAATGACCTTTGCTATCATTACTCCAGCACTAATCGTGGGTGGTTTTGCTGAGAGAATGAAATTCTCAGCGGTACTATTATTCAGTGCGATTTGGTTGATTGTTGTTTATGCACCAATTACTCACTGGGTATGGGGCGGCGGTTGGTTAGGTGAAATGGGCCTACTTGATTTTGCTGGTGGTACTGTAGTTCATATTACAGCTGGTGTTGCTGCTTTAGTGGCTGCGATTGTAATAGGTCCTAGAAATGGCTTTCCATCGAAACCAATGCCACCACACAATATGACCATGACTATTACCGGTGCTGCTATGCTATGGGTTGGCTGGTTTGGCTTTAATGGAGGTTCTGCTCTAGCAGCGAATGGTGATGCAGCGATGGCAATGTTGGTAACGCATATTTCAGCAGCAGCAGGGGCTATGACTTGGATGTTTTATGAATGGATTAAGTATGGTAAGCCAACAGCATTGGGTGCAGTGACTGGTATGGTTGCGGGTTTAGGTACGATTACACCAGCTTCTGGTTTTGTTGGCCCTGCAGGTGGCTTAGTTATCGGTATTATTGCAGGTATTGTCTGTTTTAACGCAGTGATATTTATAAAGCAAAAATGGAAAATTGATGATTCGTTAGATGTATTTCCAGTGCATGGTGTGGGTGGTGCTATCGGTACACTTATGGCAGCGGTTTTTGCATCAAGTGAATTGGGTATTTTCTCTGGTCAAGGCTTGGCAGAAGGTATGACTATTATGTCGCAATTAGAAGTTCAAGCTATTGGCGTTGTGGCAACATTTGTTTATACAGCTGTAGCAACGTATATTATTCTTAAAATTGTTGGTATGATTGTCGGCTTAAGAGTTAGCGAGGAAGAAGAGCAACAAGGCCTAGACATTGTTTCTCATGAAGAAAGAGGATACGATCTATAGTAGTTCTAATACTTTAAACCTGTTAACAGTTTCAGCTGTTAACAGGCCCACTCTTAAATGTGGATATTGTGACTAACAACAATACTGCAGACAGATTTATAAGTTAATCTTTATTGGGTATAAAGCTACTGCATTAAAATAGAACATAAAATTCTAAATATATATTATTTACAACCATACCTGTGAGTTGTTTTTTGTGCTCGATAATGTCTATTCGTATATAATTCGCAGTATTATCTAATTTATTTAAAACAATGAGTATTAATCACCCTTTAACCGGTTCGATGGTGGCCATAATAACCCCAATGTTTGAGGATGGTTCTGTAGATTTCGATGCTTTGAGGTCGTTAGTAGATTTTCATATTGAATCTGGCACTAGTGCAATTGTCTCTGTTGGTACTACTGGAGAGTCTGCAACTATTCCGGCCGATGAACATATTGTTGTAATGCAAAAAACAATTGAATATGCTGCAGGACGTATTCCTATAATTGCGGGTACTGGAGCGAACTCAACATCTGAGGCTTTAGAATTAACAAGTGAAGCTAAAAGAATTGGCGCTGACGCATGCCTACTTGTTACTCCTTATTACAATAAACCAACTCAGGAAGGTTTATACTTGCATCATAAAGCTATTGCCGAGGGCGTGGATATAGATCAAATATTGTATAATGTACCAGGCAGAACAGCAGTTAATATGGCCGTTGATACAACAGTAAGGCTTTCAGCTATTGATAATATTATTGGGATAAAAGATGCCACAGGGGACCTAGAGATTGCTAAGGATTTAATAGAAAAATGCCCTGATGATTTCTTGCTTTATAGTGGTGACGATGCAACCTGCGTTGAGTTTATTTTGTTAGGCGGGCATGGCGGTATCTCAGTTACTGCTAATGTTGTGCCGAGAGACGTTTCTAATGCATATGAAGCTGCAATTCAACAAGATACAAATTTAGCGCTAGAAATTGATGG
>DQME01000012.1 GCA_015659815.1 Gammaproteobacteria bacterium
CCTTTACGTTACAACACGAAGGACGACCTAACTAGCCCAGTATTTTTTGCCTCAGGAAAACCTAAGTGACATATCAATAGCATTAATATTCTTCGTTATTGAGCCAATAGAAATATAGTCAACTCCGGTTTCAGCAATACTTACAATATTGCCTTCATCTATATTCCCGGACGCCTCAAGTGGGATAATGTTTTTTGCCATATCTACTGCACTTAGTAACATTTCTTTAGAAAAATTATCACAAAGTATTCGGTCTATTCCATTCATCTTGATAGCATCATTTAATTGGTCCAAATTCTCAACCTCCAAAACCAGCGGCAATTCAGGGTGCTTTTCAACTGCCATCTCAACAGCTGACTTTATAGAACCCAATTTAAGTATATGGTTCTCCTTTATCATGACGCAATCATAAAGACCCATCCTATGATTTACACCGCCACCACACTTTACGGCATATTTCTGTGCCAACCTTAGGCCAGGGATGGTTTTTCTTGTATCAAGCAATAACGCCTTTGTGTGGGATATTTTGTCTACCATAGCCCTAGTTTGTGTTGCAGTTGAGCTGAGAGTTTGTAAAAAATTAAGAGCTACACGCTCTCCAGAAATAATTGAAGCTGAGGGCCCATTTATTGAACATATCTCTTGATTTATTGTAATATATGAGCCATCCATTACATGCCATTTGATGGCTAAACTTTTATCTATTTGATGAAAAACTTCGTCCACATACTCAACTCCACATATGACTGCACTCTCTCTAATGGTGATAGTTGCTTCGACATTACCTTCCCCTAATAGGTCGGCTGAGACATCCCCTGACCCGACATCCTCTTCAAGTGCTAATTTAACAATATCTTGTACATTTCTAGTCATTAATTAACTCAAATACTGCTCTAGCAGACTCTGAACTAAAGTCGACCTTAAGTTTGGAATGTATACTTGCAAGATCTCTAATCAGGCTGCTATTGTCTCTTGTTAATATCTCGATAGCGTGTTCGGCAATGTTGGCCCCATTAGCCTCATCTTGGATAAGCTCTGGAACAAGCGGCTTATTTGCTATAACATTTGGTAGTGACACATACTCACTATTAATCATTCTAGATACTATCAGGTAACTAAGATAAGATAATTTATAAACCACCACCATTGGAACACCAACAAGAGCCACCTCCAGAGTTGCAGTACCTGAAGCCACCAAAACTAGGTCAGACTTATTAATCCAATAATACGCATCCCCAACAGAAATATCGATATTTAAATCATTGGCTTGTTGTTTTGACCATTCAAGCATGGAGTTATTTGCCAATACCAACTTAAATGTTAATTCTCTATCTTTCTGTAATATTATTCTTGCTGCCGCAAGAAGCTCTGGCAGTAACTTCCTTACTTCGCTATCTCTAGAGCCTGGCATTAGTAGTATAACTTTACTTTCTGTATGTCCTACTCTGGGCCCTAACTCTTGTGCCAAAGGGTGACCTACAAAAACAGCATTTTGGCCATTCTTTTGATAATAATCTACCTCAAAAGGGAAAACACATAGCACTAGATCTGTTGATTTTTTTATTTTGTTTATGCGCTTTTTGCGCCAAGCCCATACTGAGGGTGATACAAAGTGTACAGTTTTAATGCCTACTTTCTTTAATTTTTTCTCGATAACAAAATTAAAGTCAGGAGCATCAACACCAATAAAAACTGACGGCTTATTTCTAGAGAAGTGCTCTATGATATCTCTTCTCAAGCGTAACAGTGAGGGTAGTTTTTTTATTACCTCACTATAACCCATAACATTGACCAAGTTCTGGTCCCAAAGGCAATCACAGCCAGCATCTGACATCTTTTCACCAGCCATACCTTGAAACTTTGCGTTAGGAGTTTGTGACCTAATTGCTTCAATTAATTTAGAAGCAATCAGATCACCTGAGGTTTCTGCGGCGCTGATTCCTATCTTCATAAATCACTCTACTTGCGTGGCAAAACAATTTTTGATTCTTCTTTAAATGGACGATAAATAAGTACGATATTGCCTACTACCTGGACCAGATTAGATTTCGAATAATCGACAATCTTGTCAATCATTTTATGTTTCTCATCTCTGTCTTCAGTACGAATTTTAATTTTTAGCAGTTCATGCTTTTCCATTGTCGATTCTAGTTCCAATAGTACTGCCTCACTCAATCCGTTCTGGCCAACCATTACTACTGGCTTAAGGTGATGCCCGAGTGACCTTAAGTACTTCTTCTGGTTGTTGGTTAAATTGTTCATTCAAAAATTTTTTCGTTGTTAAAAAGTTCGGCTACAGTCTCACGCTCACGAACCACTGAGTGCTGATTTTTTGAAACCATAACCTCAGCAACTCGTGGCCTAGTATTGTAATTAGAGCTCATTGAAAAACTATAGGCTCCTGCCGATGTAAGAGCTACATAATCCCCTTCAGCTAAAGTTAGGTGCCTATCTTTAGCTATAAAGTCTCCTGTTTCGCATACCGGCCCTACCAAGTCCCAGTTGCCACTAATGCCTTCCACACTTTCTTGTACTACAAGAGCATTATGGTGCGCGTTATATAGGGAGGGCCGCAATAAATCATTCATTGCCCCATCAACTATGGCAAACGACTTGTTTGAGTTTTGTTTTAGGTATTCAACTTTGGTAACAAAAATACCTGCACTCCCAACAATAGACCTACCAGGCTCTACAAGTATTTCTAAGTCGCCAACCCTGCTTATAACATCTTTAATGTAACTACTAATGTTGATTGTTTGCGTGTTATCATAATTTATACCTACACCTCCGCCTATATCAAGGTGCTCAATCTTAATACCTTCACTGGCTAGTTTACGTATTAGCTCTAATGCCTTGTCAAGTGCATCCATCAGTGGTGAAACTTCAGTGATTTGTGATCCTATATGGTAGTCAACGCCGCACACTCGCAGAGAGCTTGAATTTTCTGCTTTACGATACAACCCTAGCGCACTCTCAATATCAACACCAAACTTATTTTCTTTCAGTCCGGTAGAGATATAGTGATGAGTTTTTGCATCAACATCGGGGTTGACTCGTACAGAGATAGGCGCAATAACGCCCATAGATTCAGCAACCGATAAGACCCTGTCCATTTCAGATTCAGACTCTATATTGAAGCAATAAATACCTATACCAAGAGCCTCTTGTATTTCTGCAAGGGTCTTGCCTACCCCGGAAAATACACACTTAGCAGGGTCTCCTCCTGCTGAAATTACTCTGTGTAGTTCCCCAATAGACACTACATCAAAGCCTGACCCTAGATTTGCCAATATGTTGAGAACTGCTAGATTAGAGTTTGACTTGACCGAGTAGCATATTAAGTGAGGTTGATCCGAAAGGGCTTGGCTATATTGCTGCCAATTGGACTCAACCTCAGACTTCGAATATATATAAAGTGGCGAGCCGTACTGTTCCATTAAATCTGTAACAGGCACAGATTCAGCATGCAAAACCCCGTCATTAAAGGAAAAAGTATTCAATTCATTAAAAAGGTTAAGAAGTTATGGAGCTCTCAGGGGTTACAGGTATCAGGTCACCCATTCTGCCACAAGCAGATACGCTAATTACGACTATAGTTAGCACTACTATTGCTATTATTCTTTTCATACTTTTTCAGCCTTTGTTTCTATGCAAGACCATATTTTACAGTAATTCTTTAAGTAGTAACGCGAACGAAGAACGACTAACGTTGTATGCACCTAAGCTTTTCAGGTGTGAGTTTTCGACCTGGCAATCTATCAATTTATAATCTAAATTTTGTAACAGGTAAACGAGGGCCACTTTTGAGGCATTAGAGCTGGTTGAGAACATAGACTCTCCAAAGAACACATCCCCCAACGCAACCCCATAAAGCCCCCCTACAAGGTTACCACGCTCATATACCTCGACTGAATGAGCAAACCCTTTATTATGTAACTCAGTATATGCCTTAACCATCTTATCATCTATCCATGTTCCTGACTGGTCCGACCTGGGGCTGTTCTTGCAATTGTTAATGACAGAAGAGAAATTACAATTTTTCCTAATTTCAAACATGTTGGATTTAACGACCTTTCTCAAGCTCTTGGAAATGTGGAGACTTTCTGGCGTTATCACCATTCTTGGATCCGGGCTATACCAGAGCACAGGGTCGCCCTCACTGTACCAAGGGAAAATTCCTTTTGAGTATGCGTCTAGTAGTCTTTGTGTTGATAGTTCGCCACCAATACCAACCAATCCGTTGGGCTGCCTTAAGGCTATATCGATAGAAGGGAATGGCGTTTCACTTGAAATTAGGTAAAAACTTTCGGGAATCTCGACCACAATAATAAATACGCAACTGCTATATTATCTATTCGTTATTATATCTTTCGCCATGTATAGTGCCGCTATGCTTCTAGACTCTGTTAAATCTTCGTTGTATACAAGGTTTTCTATATTTGAGAGCTTATGTTTGACAACCTCTAGTGGCTCTGGCTCATCTCCGATTGCGCTTGACTCGTACAAATCTTCTGCCAAAATAACATGTGTAATGCTTGACTGATAGCCAGGGGCGAGTGTCATAGTTTTGAGGAAAGTGATTTTATTTGAGCCATAGCCGACCTCCTCCATTAGTTCCCTGTTTGCAGCCTCGATGTGTGTCTCACCATCATCAATCTTTCCTTTAGGTAGACCTAATTCATACCTGTCTGTACCTCCGGAATACTCATAAATCATTAACACCGTATCATCGTCAAGCATTGGTATAACCAAAACGGCACCCTTGCTTGGGGGTTTTAGTCGTTCGTATTGTCTCTTTGTGCCGTTAGAAAATTCTAAATCAACAGATTCAATATTAAATAAACGTGTCCTAGCAATTGTTTCAATTTTTAATATTGTCGGTTTTTGGCGCATTGTCAAATTATATCATTAGGGTAAAATTACATGAACATTACTATATTAAATGGAAAGACGATGAAAAAATTAATATTCATAATAACCTGCACATTATCGACAATAACTAATGCATGGGTTATTGATGGTGTTGGCGAGTACAAGTTTGAGAAGGTAGCGGTAAATGTGTTTGTTATGCATGGCCCTTTGGATGAACCTAGATCACAAAACTTAGGATTTATGAATAACCCTGGCCTTATTGTCGGTGATTCTGGTGTTACCGTGATTGACCCGGGAAGCACTTACGGTGTTGGTAAAAATGTCATTTATGAGATCGAAAAAATAACTGACAAGCCTATATTAGCAGTCTTCAATACGCACGTACACGGCGACCACTGGTTAGGAAATCAAGCCATTACTGAAAAATATCCAAACGCAATAATATATGCACACCCTGAAATGATTTCACAAGCAAAATCAGGAGAGGGGGATGTATGGGTTGGAATAATGGAGTCTATGACTGATGGCATATCAAAAGGTACCGTTGCAGTTTATCCAACAAAAGAAGCTTACCACCTCCAAGATATTAATGTTGGCTCAGAAAAGTTCATAATACATAGCCCTACAGAAAAATCTCACACCAATACCGACATTATGGTCGAGCACTTTAATAGCAAAACATTGTTCTTAGGAGACAACGACACTGTTGACAGGCTTGCAAGGTTTGCTGGCACTTCTGACATGCACAGCAATATTGAGGTACTGAGATACGCTATAGATTTGAAGCTTAATTATTACGTCCCTGGTCATGGCCAGTCAGGAAATGCTGCCAACTCGGTATACCCATTCTTGGACTACCTTTCTTCTGTCAGAGAAGAGGTTATAAAGGGTTATGAGGAAGACCTGTCTGATTATGAAATAAAACCTACAGCAATAAAGATTCTTTCTAAGTATCATCACTGGTCAGGATTTGAAGAGCAAATCGGGCTACACATTAACAAAATGCTTATGGAGGTTGAGAGCTTAGATTTTTAGCAATTTAAAGGACTAAGCTGCTTTCCATTCTTGTCAAAATTTTGTGGCCTAAGCCACTCATCGTATGAACTTTTTATTTCTGGCCATTCATAGTCAGTAACTGAATACCAGGCAGTGTCTCTGTTTCTTTCTTTGTATATGGTTGCTTGTCTAAAAATGCCCTCGAAAGTAAACCCGAAGCGCTCAGCTGCACGGCAAGACTTTGCGTTTAGAGCATCACACTTCCATTCATAACGCCTGTACCCTAACTCATCGAATACTCTAGACATCATCAAATACATGGCTTCAGTTGCAATATTAGTCCTTTGCATTTGGCTTGAAAAATGAATATGGCCCACCTCTATAACGCCGACCTGAGGATTAATCCTGAGATAACTTGCCATGCCCAACGCTTTGTTAGTTTGTTTGTCAACAATGACCTGGAACTGTGGGTCATCATTTAGGCAGTATTTTTCTAGCCAGTAATTAAAAGAACTATTGTCAGTGAATGGACCGTAGGGTAGGTAGGTCCAATTTACAGTATCTGAATCCTCAATAAAAGCACTGAAAAGTTGGTCCGAGTGTTTACTAATAGATAACGGCTCTAAATTACAATACAGCCCAAACATTTCCTTTTTGTCAGGACTACTGGCTGGCCTCCAGCCCTCTACTGACGCACCGATTTGTTGGCCATGCTGATTTGTCGGCATATATACTCACTCCTTACTCTATATATAGGACATAACTAGATTTGACACAATATACAGTAGCGGCAAAGATATTGCGATAATAAATGCATACATAAATAAAAACATCATTTTGCTTACTTTTGGATGGCCAGTTAAATCAAACCCCTCCCTTGACATCTCTTCAGTATCGTTCGCTATTACTGGAAACAGTAGCCTATTTTCCCAACACTCCCAATACAGAATATACATAAACATAACTATAATAATTAAAACTGACTCTGGCTTAGTAATAAATAGTCCATAATAAAATAAAAACATCATCACACTGAACAAGGAAGATAGCAACTGTCCAGGAATGTAATACGGTCCACGACTTGAAAAGGCATATATTGCAAATAACGCACTAACAGCAATCATTCCGCAATAAAGAACAGCCCAAAAAGGCATACCTAAATAGATTCTATATATCTACAATAGATTCTTGCCATCAAAAAGAACTATCTCTAGTTTGTCTACATCTATCCCATCAAGGCAGCCAAGATTTACACGGAACTGGCCCGGAGCCCTAACAGTTTCTAAGAACGGATGGATCCCACAGCTATGGCAAAAGAAGTGCTTGGCAATTTTTGTATCAAATTGATACATCCCCATCGCGTCATCTTCAGCCTTTATATTTAGATCATCCTTTGAAAGAGTGAACTTAGATAAAGCCGAACCCCTCCTCTCGCAATAAGAACATGTACATCTCATTCCTGAAGTTATATCTTCCTCCTCAAATGAAAACTTTACTGATCCACAGTGACAACTCCCATTAAATTTTTTCATTTACAACCCCTCCTATGTATTAATTTAATTACCTTGCAGGCATCTGGTATGTTACAAAGTCAATGGTATCTGAAATCTTATCATAAACTGCACGAGCCCTGCTATTATCTGTTGCAGTTATCCAGCGGACATACTGCCAATTGTTTTTCTTTGCATCCTCATTTAATGCCTTAAATAGTGACTGGACTGCTCCGCTACCTCTGTTATCAGGGCTAACGTATAGGTCATCCAAAAAACCTACCAATATACCCCTTAAAGGTGAAGGCATCTGGCGGTAATGCATAAAACCTACCATTGTTCCGTCTTGTGTTTTTGCACTGAGTGCATAAAACTCCATCTCCTCATCAAATATCCACCCCCAAACCTGACTAAGTATATCTTCATTCATTGGCATCTTGTAAAAGTCAGCGTACCCTCTGTATAGCTCCTGCCACTGAACCTGATCTTCGATATTTAACTTCTCTACTAGCATAGCACGTACCCTTTGGTTAATAATGTTTATATCTTTTTAAGTTCCTCATAGAGCATCAGGGCTGATGTGTCACTTCTGTCATGACTATTGTTCATAAGAAATACATATCTATCGTAAACCTGGCTTGCAAGTGGGAGCTGTGTTTTATTGTCTTGTGCCCTATCCAAACAATAGCCTAAGTCTTTTACCATCCACTTTATTGCAAACCCAAAATCAAAATCACGATTGTACATTGTCTCTGCACGATTAACCATTTGCCATGACTGTGCCGCTCCTCCAGATATTGCTGACAACAGGCTGTCCATGTCTATGCCTTCTGATTCGGCAAACAACAGGCCCTCTGATAGGCCCTGCAGTACTCCAGCTATGCATATCTGGTTTACCATTTTTGCAAGTTGACCATAGCCAGAATTTCCCATATAACTTATGTTTTTTGAGTAAGAATCAATTAGATACTCAACAGAATCTAAGGTTTGTTGATTGCCCCCTGCCATCACACTCAGTGCTCCATTTATAGATCCGGCCTCTCCTCCACTGACGGGCGCGTCAATAAAACCGACATCGATTTTTTGTAGCGACTCGTTAAGTTTTTTTGCTAACTTATAGGAAGTGGTTGTGTGGTCAATAAGTACAGAGCCTTTCTTTAAGTGCTTATATATGCCGTCAGAAGAAAATACAATTTCCTCCATATCTTCGTCCTTACCAGAACAGACAATAACAACATCTGCATTTGCAACCGCCTGCTCTAAGGAGTCTGCAATTTTTCCACCGAATTCATCTCTCCACAATAAAGATTTTTCAGTTGTTCTATTGTAAACAAGCAAATCAGCCCTGCCAGACTTTAGAATATGCCCAGCCATATGGTAACCCATAACACCAAGACCTATAAAGCTAACCTTAGTTAGTGTGCTCACATTTCACCGATACTTTAATAAATTAGAAACGATTATACGTCAATAATAATCCGCCCTAGTAGAGCAGATAGTTAAATAGTGTATATTAATATTTATGTCTTAGAAAAGTCAGTAGCGAGCTGTATTATAACTTGGTCATCCAGAGTCTCTTCTGCTTGATAGTTTTTATGCTTAACACCAGCTATTACAGTACCTAGGTCACTGAAATCCATAACCATTTGGTCGGTAAATTCAAACCTCAAAAAATGAACTGCGGAAGTTTTCTGTGTTGTTTCACGTTCTAAATCTTCATTACAAATAGGAAATACTTTTTCGTGAGACCCAACTTTAATAAATATCTGTCTTTCAACTCCAATCAACTTAGATAGCGCTTCTTTCCTTTCTTCATCGTCGGCGTACTCTATCATCATAGTAGCTTTTAAGTTTGAACCATCAGGAATGAGTGGATTATAAGTGTCTAGCTCGTCTTGAATTCCGCCTACCTCAAAAATTTTTTCAATTCTAAGCATTTCTTGAATTTGGTATTGAACCGTTTTTTGGTTTTCAAACAATAAACGGATATGGCCACCTAGGTTTACTTGCCTGAATTTCTTAATGCCCATAACTTCTCTTTGAAAATTAGAACGCTGCTCTGCAAACGTCTCAAGTGTCATCAAGTCTTCTCTTCTTAAGTGTCCAGACATTCTAATCTTGTTAGATTCCATAGGACATTTTAACCAGAGTTATTGGATGTATCGCCTGGATATCTTGAGTTGCAATATGGGCAATGTGGTTCCCGGCCATTACGCAATCACTTATTACTAAATCAGTATCTTCGGTAATTTTGTTGGCAACGGGTTTGCCTATTTTTACTGCATACTCATGGGTATCTTTTCGAACACCGTATGTTCCGTCATGGCCTGAACAACGGTTGGCGATGTTCATATCTAAATCAGGAATCAAACTCAAAATATTCTTAGTATGCATGCCAATATTTTGCACTCTCTGGTGACAAGCCATCTGGTAAAGAACTTCTTTATTGACTGAACCAAAATTAGTTTTCAACTGCCCATTCTTTTTTAGAAATGAAAGGTACTCAAAAGGGTCATAGAAGGATTCTGATATTTTTCTAATGTCATCATTATCACTCATAATTAGGGGTAGTTCGCTCTTGAACATGAGTACACATGAAGGTATAGGTGCCATTAATTTATAGCCACTTTCTACTAACTCTTTTAGTGGGCCAATATTTTCATTGGCATAATTAGTTACCTCCTCAAGGTCTCCTAATTCCAGTTTAGGCATTCCACAACATTGCGCCTTCTTTACAAGCTTTACTTCTACGCCATTATGCCTGAGAACATCTATCAAGTCTAAAACAGAGTCGGGGTCATTGTATTCACCGTAACAAGTACCAAAAATTGCTACCTTGAATTTACTGTCGTTGGCCTCATCAGAAAAACGCTTAGTAAGTGTCTTCGAGTTATATTTTGGAATAACAGCATCTTCATGTATGTCTAGCAATTTACCTGTAAATTTTCTGATCAATGCGTTATTGTTGGACCAATTAACAATAGATGTAATTACTGGTATTGAAGCAACAGCTCCTACTTTTCGTGGTGTAGTTAAAACCTTATGTGATCTTTTAACGTTGCCCTTTTTAAACTGTAAAGCCTTTGCTCTTAGCATTAGGTGGGGAAAGTCAACGTTCCATTCGTGTGGAGGTACGTATGGACATTTAGTCATGTAACACAAGTCACATAAGTAGCACTCATCAACTACCTTTTTGTAGTCCGATTTTTTTACCCCGTCTACCTCAAATGTTTCAGACCCATCTATCAAATCAAACAGTGTTGGAAATGAGATACACAAACTAACGCACCTTCTACAGCCATGACATATGTCAAACACTCTCTCTAATTCATTGTTTAGTGAGTCTTCGTTGTAGTAATCTTTATCTTTCCAGTTTATTGGGTGTCTAGTTGGGGGCTCAAGATTTCCTTCACGCTTTTTATTCATAAGAAAAAAAGTGCTATGTTTGTGATTGCCATGAGCATAAACTCATGGCCGGTATAGTTATTTTTATAAACTATCTAAAGCTTTTTGATAGCGATTTGCATGCGAGCGTTCAGCCTTGGCCAGTGTTTCGAACCAGTCTGCAACCTCATCGAAACCCTCTTCTCTGGCTGTTTGTGCCATACCAGGATACATGTCAGTGTATTCATGAGTTTCACCATGAATTGCACTTGCAAGCATTTCACTCACTTCATTTGCCGGCATGTCTGTTCCAGGATCCCCGACACCTCCATCAATAAGGTGCTCCATATGTCCATGCGCGTGACCAGTCTCGCCTTCAGCTGTTGACCTAAACAGTGCAGATATATCAGGCTCTCCCAATATATCGCACTGGTTTGCAAAATACAGATAACGCCTATTTGCTTGTGACTCTCCTGCAAATGCATCTTTTAAGCATTGCTCAGTTTTACTGCCTTTTAGTGACATCTTTTGCTCCTGTTTGTTGACAAAATTAATAAAATATAAGTATATAAGTATATAAGTTTAATGATGTTAACACAATAACATTCTTACTTTTTGTAGTGTTATTAACTAAAAACTTATTTAAATAACCAAACCAAAATAGCTATTTATGGAATCACAAAAAAAAGGGGCGCTAGCGCCCCTTTTTCTAGTACTTTTTATTACTACAGTAAAGGAATTATCATAATAGCAACAATGTTGATGATCTTAATTAGTGGGTTAATTGCTGGTCCTGCAGTGTCCTTATATGGGTCACCTACAGTGTCTCCAGTCACAGCCGCTTTGTGTGCATCAGAACCCTTTCCACCAAAATTTCCATCCTCTATATATTTCTTGGCGTTGTCCCATGCCCCTCCACCAGTAGTCATAGAGACTGCAACAAATATTCCGGTTGTAATCGACCCTATCAATAGACCTCCCAATGCTTCGGCACCTAATAACAGACCAACTAGAACAGGGAAAAGAATTGGCAACATAGATGGCAAAATCATTTCTTTTATTGCGGACTTAGTAAGCATATCAACAGCCTTAGAGTAGTCAGGTTTTTGCGAATAGTCCATAATGCCTGGCATCTCCTTAAATTGGCGCCTCACCTCTTTAACAATATCGCCAGCTGCACGACCAACAGCCTCCATAGCCATTGCTCCAAACAGGTAAGGAACTAAGCCACCTAGAAATAGTCCAATAATTACTCTGTGGTCTGACAAATCAAAAAATACTTTTGTATCTCCGCCTAATGAGTTAGTGAAGTCAGCAAACAATACCAATGCCGCCAAACCAGCAGAGCCAATAGCGTAGCCCTTGGTTACCGCTTTAGTTGTATTGCCAACAGCATCTAGAGGGTCTGTAATGTTGCGCACATCTTCGGAAAGCCCTGCCATCTCTGCAATGCCGCCCGCATTATCTGTAATAGGCCCGTAAGCATCTAATGCTACAATCACTCCTGTCATTGAAAGCATAGCTGTGGCTGCAATCGCAATAGCATACAAACCACCTAAAGCGTTAGCGCCCCAGATACTTGCACATACAGCAAGAATTGGAATGGCTGTGGATTTCATGGATAAACCCAAACCAGCTATTACATTGGTACCGTCTCCAGTAAGAGAGGACTCAGCAATGTGCCTAACTGGAGAATATTCAGTTGAAGTGTAGTATTCTGTTACAACCACCATAACAGCTGTCAGGACTAAACCAATTAGAGACGCATAAAACAGATTCATGTCCATGCCCATTTGAACAGTAACAAAATAAAAAGCAATCGCTGCTAGAACTGCAGAAACTATTAAACCTTTGTAGAGTGCGCCCATAATAGAGCCGCCATCAGATACTTTAACAAAGAATGTACCAATGATTGATGCAATAATAGAGACAGCACCTAGAGCTAACGGGTAAAGGATTGCTCCATCGCCAAGTTTTAGAACGCCAGCAAGCATCATTGTAGCAACAATTGTTACAGCATAGGTTTCGAATAAGTCTGCTGCCATACCTGCACAGTCGCCAACATTGTCACCGACATTATCGGCAATTACTGCTGGATTACGTGGATCATCTTCAGGTATTCCAGCCTCTACTTTTCCTACTATATCAGCACCAACATCGGCACCCTTAGTAAAGATGCCTCCACCTAAACGTGCAAATATTGAGATTAGTGAACCACCAAATGCGAGTCCAATTAATGCGTGTAGCGCATCTTTCTCAACAACACCGTAATACATTAATCCGGCATAAAAACTAGAAACACCTAGTAACGCCAAACCGACAACCAGCATACCGGTTACTGCGCCACCCTTGAAGGCGACCTGAAATGCGGGGTTCATGCCTTTTTTTGCAGCTTCAGCGGTACGGGAATTAGATTTAACCGATACATTCATACCAATATATCCGGTAGCACCAGAAAGGACTGCTCCAATTAAAAATCCGAGTGCAACTAAGTAACTAAGTGCTTGAGAGATGATAACCATAAGCACAACACCAACTATCCCAATAGTTGTGTATTGTCGATTCAGATAAGCACTGGCACCCTGAGAAATTGCATCTGCTATTTCTTTCATTTTATCTGTGCCCTCAGGCTGCTTATTAATCCAAGTTATTGTGAATAGGCCGTATATAACGGCTATGATTGATGAACCAATAGCAAGTGTAAGTATTTCCATAACTTTTTGTCCCCTTTATATAGTGTATAAATAATCAGTCACCGATTATAGAATAGTTATGTTGAAAATAATATAATAAATTAATGAAAATTTAAACTATGAAAAGTATTAATAGTGGTGACTACAATTTTTATGGTGTTTGTGTAACTTTTCATTACATTATTACCGTATAGAGTTTGCTGCACTTTGAAATTGTCTATACAACAAATTTAGTCCGATAATTTATTGTTACCGTACCTTGCGACTTCCTCTTTATCATCGGACTTAGGTTTTGAAAAAAACTTATTAATCATTGGAATAAAAAAATCTAACCCTTCATTATCGTAACTAGGGTCAAAACAATTTTGATCATAAATGTGACAAAATCGCACAGCATCTTCATACCATATGTTGGATTGGAACTGGTCTCTAGCATTTCTGTCGCCGCCACAGTGGTGTGCATAGTAGTACATTTGGAATACCCCATGGTGCTTAACAATCCAATAAACTTTTTCGGACACAAAAGGTCGCAGAATAGCTGCCGCCATTTCTGAATGTGAGTATGTGGCCAATTCGTCACCTATATCATGAAACAAAACAGCCATCACAATCTCTAAAGGCTCCCCAGCACGATGAGCTCTAGTCGCCCCTTGTAGAGAATGGTCCAGTCTAGAAATTTGATAACCAGACAAGCTACCGTTCAGTTTAGTTAGTGCATCTATCAATCTATCTGCTAGTTCAGATTTGTATTGCAATTCAAGTTCATCCAGAAATGCATATTCCTTCGCAGTTCCTTCCTCCATTTTAGTAAAACTGACCTTTTGCATAACTATAAACGTGTGTACTATTTGTTTGACAATATAGATATAACTTTACACTATGTTGAAATAGCTTGAGAAATAATTAATTACTTAGTCAAGGGCGCTACTTGGTATAACAGTGAGGCCTGTTTCTAGTCGAAGAAGCCGTCCATATGGAGCTCAGTTAACTCACTAAAGCCGCCAATACATTTTCCATCAATTACGATCTGAGGGACGGTTCTAGCTCCGTCTGTTACTTTAGAAAATTCGGCCAACAAGGATCTGTCAGTATCAATCATCTTCACTTCAAAAGGCAGGTCCCATTTTGTCAGTAGATCTTTAGCCTTTACACAAATTGGACAAGTGTTCGTTGAGTAGACTACAATATTCATTGCAGTGCCCCGACTACTAAATCTCCCATCTCGCTAGTTCCAACAACCTTGTCTCCTTTTGAAGCTATATCTTTTGTACGATACCCTTGATCAAGAACTTTATTCACCGCAGCATCAATCTTTTCAGCAATTCCAAGCTGATTAAAAGAGTAACGCAACATCATGGATACAGAAAGAATTGTGGCTAGTGGGTTTGCCAGATCTTGTCCGGCAATATCTGGGGCCGACCCATGTATCGGCTCATACATTCCATAATTATTCTTATTTAGAGATGCCGAAGGTAGCATTCCTATAGACCCAGTTAACATGGCTGCACAGTCAGAAAGAATGTCGCCAAACAAGTTAGAGGTTACCATTACATCGAACTGCTTAGGTGCACGCACTAATTGCATTGCGGCATTGTCAGCATACATATGTGTCAACTCTACATCGGGGTAGTCTTTAGCAACCCCTTCCATAACTCCACGCCAAAACTCTCCTATCTCCAAAACATTAGCTTTATCTACAGAGCAAACACGCTTATCCCTTTTTTGTGCAATCTGGAATGCTGAGTGTCCGATCCTTTCAATTTCTGATTGATAGTATGTTGCAGTATTGAAGCCATACATCTGGCCATCCTTTTCTATAATGCCGCGAGGCTGGCCAAAATAAATACCGCCAACAAGTTCGCGAACTATCATCAAGTCAAGGCCTGAAACTACCTCCTCTTTTAAAGTTGAGGCTGATGCAAGTTGAGGATATAGTATTGCAGGTCTAAGGTTGGAAAATAAGTCCATCTCTGCTCTTAGCCCTAATAGTCCTTTCTCTGGCCTTAAATCTCTATCTAAAGACTCCCACTCATAGCCTCCTACAGCACCCAAAAGTATAGAGTCACACTGATGAGCAGCATCCAGTGTCTCTTGAGGCAAAGGAGATCCGGTCTCATCATAGGCGCTACCGCCTACCAGTCCATGCACCAACTCCATGCTCAAATTGAAATCTGTATTCAGGCGCTCAATCACCTTTAGTGCTTGAGCTACAATCTCTTTCCCTATGCCGTCACCAGGCAGTACTAATACTTTTGACATATGGCTCCATGTCGGAAACTAAAAAACATATATTTTACTTTACCCTATAATTATTAACCATAAAATTATCTCTTAGAAAGATCAAAATAATGGTCTATTATTTAACTTTTTACATCTCTACCATCTCAAATTCTGCCTTAGATGCTCCGCAATCCGGACATACCCAATCATCGGGCACGTCGTCCCATTTAGTTCCGGGATTAATTCCATCTTCTGGAGAGCCAAACTCTTCGTCATACTCCCAGCCACATATAATGCATTGATATTTCTTCATTTTTAGTTACTTTTATAATTAAGTTGTATAGTTACAATTAGTAAATTAAAGGCTATCTGCATTCTTAGAAAGGTATGCAGCTATCCCTTCCGGCGATCTCTCTATACCATCATCTCCCTTTTTCCATCCCGCAGGGCACACTTCACCACTCTGTGTATTGAAATCAAGAGCATCAACCATTCTCAACATTTCATCGACATTTCTACCCAACTGTAGATCATTAACAACTTGATGTCTAATTATGAAATCCTCATCGATTAAGAAAGATCCTCTTAAGGCTACACTATTTTTTGGATGCACTATCCCATATGATTCCATTATTGAATGATCTACATCTGACACAAGTGTGAAGTCAATTACACCAATCCCTCCATTATTAATAGCGGTATTTCTCCAAGCACTATGTGTATACTGAGAATCTATCGAAATTCCAATCAACTCAACGCTACGCTCTTTAAATTCACCTACCCTACTATTATGAGCCAAAATTTCAGATGGACAAACAAAAGAGAAATCAAGAGGATAAAAGAAGATCACTATCTTATTACCTTTCAAGCTAGATAGTTGAAAATTATCCACAATTGAGCCACTTGCCAAAACAGCTGTAGATGTAAAATCAGGCGCTTGTTTAGTCACTAATACACTCATATTTCTCCTAATAATTATAACAATAACGATAATTATACTAACCTTTATCTATTCCATTTGTTAATATCAATCCCATAAATAATAAGGATTTGTGTTGTTATTAATACAATATAAGAAAGTGTAAAATACCGCTATGATTAAAATTTTTAACACACTTAGCAAGAAAAAAGAAGTACTCAAACCTATACATGGCGACCATGTAGGGATCTATGTTTGTGGGATGACCGTTTACGACTATTGCCATATGGGGCATGCTAGGGTGTTAGTGATGTTTGACATAATCTCTAGACATCTTAGACGTAACTTCAAGAGCGTGAACTATGTTAGAAATATTACTGATATTGACGACAAAATCATTAAACGAGCTGTTGAAAATAATGAAGATATTTCCACCTTAACTGAAAGATTCATAGTTGCAATGCATGAAGACGAAGTAGCTCTTGGTAACCTTGAGCCTGACATTGAACCACGCGCCACAGACTCTATTGATCAGATGCTTTACATGATCAAATCATTAATTGACAAAGGTATAGCGTACCAGGGCCATAATGGGGACATATATTACTCGGTAAGAAATTTCGATAATTATGGCAAGCTTAGCGGAAAAAATCTTGATGAACTTGAGGCAGGTGCGCGTGTTGATGTTGAATCTGACAAGAAAGACCCGCTAGACTTTGTGCTATGGAAAATGGCAAAACCGAATGAGCCAAAATGGTCCTCTCCTTGGGGAGATGGAAGGCCTGGTTGGCATATTGAGTGTTCAGCAATGTCTACTCATCACTTAGGTAACAATTTTGATATACATGGGGGTGGTTCCGACTTAACCTTTCCTCATCACGAAAATGAAATTGCTCAATCTGAGGGGGCAAATGAATGCTCATTTGTAAACACATGGATGCATCTAGGGTTCGTTAATCTTGACAATGAAAAAATGAGTAAGTCTCTGAATAATTTTTTTACCATAAGGACAGTTCTGGAAAATTATGATGGTGAAACTCTTCGCTACTTCATAATGAGCAGTCACTACCGATCCCCGCTAAATTTTAGTGATGAGAGCCTTGAAAACGCTAAAACAGCTTTAACACGCTTGTATACATCCATCAGAGGCATAAATGCTAGTGACGCGGCAATGGACCAAGTTTCAATGCGCTTTGATTTTGAGAGTCGCTTCAACGCGGCACTTGATGATGATTTTAATACCCCTATCGCCCTAAGTATCCTTTTTGAAGTTGCAAAATTAGTAAACACCGAAAGAAAAAAAGACGAAGATCAAGCTGGTGCTCTAGCTCAATTACTTATAAAATTAGGCGGCTATTTAGGTATTTTGAAATCTATACCAGAGGAATATCTACAGCAAGGTTCAAGAATTTCTGACGAAGAAATTGAGGAAAAAATTAAACAACGTGAGGAGGCAAGAATCAAAAAAGATTTCAACCTGTCAGACCAGATCCGTGACGAACTTGCACAGATTGGTATTGTCCTTGAAGATAGCTCAACTGGGACATCTTGGCGCAAAGCTTAATAACAAACTAAATCTTCAGTTACACTACTACAATTGGCAAGCCAGAATAACCCTAAAACTCACTTTTTGTAACTATAAAATGATTGATTGGCAAAAAATAGATACTATCTTATTAGACCTTGACGGAACACTTCTTGACCTTAACTATGATTTACATTTTTGGCTAGAATATGTTCCACTCATATACTCAAAAAGTCACAACATTAGCCATAAGTCGGCAAAGGATAAAATTATTCCAATACTTAAGTCTGAGATGGGTAAGCTTAATTGGTATTGCCCTTATTACTGGGGTGACAGGCTTGGACTAGATATCTTAAAACTAAAGATTGAATTATCTCATATGATTCAAGTATTGCCATACGTAGAAGATTTTCTTAACGAGGCAAGGGCACAAAATAAAAAAATTATCTTGGCAACAAATGCACATAGAAAAACAATAAATATTAAAATGGATATTGCAAATCTTGAAGGCTATTTTGATGGCATTATTTCTTCTCATGATTATGGCGCTGCTAAACAAGAACAAAGGTTTTGGTCTAAACTTACTGCAGAGATAAAACTTAACAAGGATAGTACTATATTTTTTGATGACTCAAAAGATGTCTTGGAGTCGGCAAGACAGTTTGGTATAAAACACATTGTAGCCATTAGTAAACCAAGTTCAGAAATAGCCTCTAAGAAAGTTGAAGGCTTTGTAAATATTGAAAATTTCAACAATGTGCTACCTAGAATATAACATTTCAGTCAATCCGTTATCTAAAATAATGAATCTTTAGTGTATAATAATTAGACTTTTCTAATATATAATACTTGTCAAATGTGATAGGTAAATGCTAAACACAAGATCTAGTCATTCAACTTTAATTTAATCTAAATTATCCATGTTAAAAATAGGCATACTTTCTGATACACACGGGGTCGTGCACCCTGGCATTGTTGAATTAATTAAAAATTGTGATATTGCTATTCATGCTGGTGATATTGTTGACATAGATGTGATCCATAAACTAAATCCGAAACAAAAAGTTGTTGCAGTACAAGGTAACAATGATGCACATATATCTTGCTTTGAAGAGGTTGAAACTCTAGAACTACCGGGCGGCAAATTGGTAGTAGAACACGGACATAAGCACGGGCATCATCAACCGAGCCACGATTCCCTTAGATCGACATATCCAGATGCAAAAATTATTGTCTACGGGCACACTCATAAACAAGTAATAGACACTGAGCACACGCCATGGGTAATTAACCCTGGGGCAGCTGGAGACATTAGAAACTATGGCAGTGCGAAATGCTTAACTATAAATATAAACAGTCCGGATGACTGGGATCTTAAGTCACATAAATTCTATTAATATCTCATAAGGGATAGTGAAAATATCACTAATAGACACTTGCAATTAGTGGTTAAAACGTTATGATTAAGCGCTGAAAATATTTAGCTTCTGTTAGGTATTTCTTTTTGAAATTTGGAGAATATATGAAAAATGCATTCTATGCTCAGTCGGGTGGCGTTACTGCTGTAATTAACTCATCTGCTTGTGGCGTAATTGAAACAGCACGCAAGCACCCAGATAAGATTGGTACTGTGTATGCAGGACTAAACGGTATTATAGGTGCGCTAACTGAAAACCTAATAGATACATCTAAAGAGACCAATGCTGATATTGCGGCATTAAAACACACACCGTCTGGAGGCTTTGGATCTTGCCGCTACAAGATGAAATCACTTAAAGAAAATAAGGCTGAATATGAAAGACTAATTGAAGTTTTTAAGGCTCATGATATAGGATATTTTTTCTACAATGGTGGTGGCGATTCTGCTGATAC
>DQME01000053.1 GCA_015659815.1 Gammaproteobacteria bacterium
AATACACGTTTTATTGCATCACTATCACAAATATCTACATGTTCAAAAGCATAATTAGCATGACCTTCAATTGAAGTTAATGATTCTAAATTACCTGCATAGGTTAATTTATCAACATTCACCACACTATGGTTAGTATTATTAATAACATGGCGAATAACGGCAGAGCCGATAAAGCCTGCACCGCCAGTGATTAATAGTTTTTTTGAAGTCATTGTTTTTTCTTTAGTGCTGCGATACAAGTTTTAAGAGATACTTCCCAATGGGGTATATTTATACCAAATGTTTTAGTTATTTTATCTTTATTCATCAGGGTGTTTCTAGGTCTTTGAGTAGGTGTCGGATATTGTTCTGTTGTTATGGGGTTAACAGTACATTGAATATTCGTCAATTCAAAAATTTCTTTTGCAAAATCAAACCAACTACAAGACCCCTCATTTGAGTAATGATAAATTTGTGTTTTTTGACCAGAATTCAAAAATTCTTCATTTTGGATGATATGTAATATCGCCATTGCCAAATCGCTAGCATAGGTAGGACTACCTATTTGGTCACTAACCACATTAAGTTCATCTCGCTCTTTACCGAGCCTCAGCATAGTATCAACAAAGTTATTACCATATTCTGAATAAACCCAACTGGTTCTAATAATTGTTGCATCAGTTGGCATAGTCTCAAGCACTGCTTGCTCACCTGCTAATTTTGTTTTGCCATAAATGTTGATTGGATTAACCATGTCACTTTCTAAGTACGGTATGTCACTTTCTCCGTTAAATACATAGTCAGTAGAGATATGAACGAGCTTAATCTGTTGCTTGTTAGCAATTGTTGCTATTTTCTGAATAGCTAAGTGGTTAATTCTATCAGCCAATTCTATTTCTGATTCAGCCTTATCTACAGCCGTATACGCAGCGCAATTAATAATAATATCAAAGTTATTATTCTCAAAATAACTATCGATATCATCTTTATCGCTTAAATCTAACTCGCCTCTACCAACAAAAACAAACTCATCACGTGATTGCATTTTAGAAACAATCTCATTGATTGACTGTCCTAATTGTCCAGTCTTACCAATGACTAAAATTTGCATATTTAAAGCGAGTTAAGAGGTTATTCAAAATAATCACTTGCGTCTGATAAGTTAGGGTGATTTTTATCTTTATCTGTCAATTGTAGCTCATCCTTAGGCAGGCGCCAATCAATAGCCAATTGTTCATCATCAAAAGCAATACCTCGGTCATGGTCCTGAGCATAGTAGTTGTCTACTTTGTAGGCAAGGGTTGCAGTATCACTGAGCACCACAAAGCCATGTGCAAAACCTTGTGGTATAAATAACTGATGTTTGTTATTTTCGGTAAGCTCAGCAGCCACATGTTGACCAAAAGTAGAGCTACTTTTTCTAATATCAACCGCTATGTCCAACACACTGCCTTCGATCACTCTAACTAATTTATTTTGACTATATGGCGGTAATTGATAATGCAAACCACGTAAAACACCTTTGGCCGACTTAGATTCACTATCTTGAATAAAATTCACTGTGTAACCTACTGCTTTATCAAACAGATCTCGCCTAAAGGTTTCAATGAAATAACCACGCCCATCACCATGAACCATTGGCTTAATCAATATTACACCAGCAATTGACTGAGGGACAAACTTCACATGATCTCCGAAGCACGCCTTAATAAGTACAGACCGTACTGGTTTTTCTTTAGTGGTTGTGCTAACTCTACAAGTTGCTCTTTGGTAATGTATCCTAGGTCAAAAGCAATCTCTTCAATACATGCTATTTTTAAGCCTTGTCTTTTTTCAATGGTTTCAATAAAGGTTGATGCTTCTAACAAGCTTTCATGTGTGCCTGTATCCAACCAAGCATAACCTCTTCCCATGAGCTGTACGGATAAACGGTCTTCATTAAGATACATTTGATTAACTTCAGTGATTTCTAATTCACCCCTATCAGATGGCACCACTTCAGCTGCTTTTTTAACCACATCATTAGGGTAAAAATACAGCCCTGTAACCGCGTAATTGCTTTTAGGTTTGATTGGCTTTTCTTCAATGCTAATTGCCTTGCCAGTTCTGTCAAATTCCACCACACCATATCTTTCGGGGTCATTTACGTGATGCCCAAACACGCTTGCCATGTTACTGTGTGTTACTGTGGATACGGCATTAGTCAACATGTCAATCAGCCCATGGCCAAAAAATATGTTATCACCTAATATTAAGCATGCATCATCATCGCCAATGAAGTCTGCACCTAGGGAAAATGCTTGTGCCAATCCATCGGGGCTAGGTTGAACAATATATTCAAACTTCATACCAATATTAGTGCCATCACCTAAAAGTTGCTCAAAACTTGGTAAATCTTCCTTCGTAGAGATAATAAGCACTTCTTGAATACCAGCCAACATCAAAACAGACAGCGGATAGTAAATCATCGGCTTATCGTAAATAGGCATTAGTTGCTTAGATACCCCTTTAGTAATTGGGTAAAGTCTGGTTCCGGAGCCGCCTGCAAGAATAATGCCTTTCATAATATGATTTAGATTACCTAATAATATTGAATTATCAAATTTTAATTCAATTTAACCTTTAATATTGGGCTAACTTTTGACACTTTTAAAAAAAGCACATGATCAATTCTAAGTCCACGACAACCATTAATTCATTGACAACGATATTTATAATGTAAAGAGTTTATATGAGACAATGAAATTTTATCTAAAAGCAGTGTATGAAGCATATGTATCCACTAGGGGATCATAATTTTATATATCTCATTACGGACAGTTGCTATTTTAGATGCCATTTAATCACCCTAAGCCAAACTAACTCCAAATACCTTGTCCGAGACAAGAGTGATTGGTTTAAAATTATTTTTTTAAAGTATCTCATAAGGTTTAGACATGTCTGATAAAAAAATTGCGTTAATTGGGCTCGGATATGTTGGACTCCCACTCGCTGTAGAATTTGGAAAAAAACGAGAGGTAGTCGGTTTTGATATCAGCCAAGATAGAATCAATGAGTTAAAGCGTGGCCATGATTCTACACTTGAGACAACTTCTCAGGAACTTAAAAATGCAGCTCAGCTCAGTTACACAACCAATATTGACGATATCAAAGATTGTCGCATTTATATTGTTACGGTACCAACACCTATCGATAAACATAAACAACCAGATTTAAAACCACTTGAAAAATCTAGCGCTATGTTAGGCAGTATTCTCAAGAAAGATGATGTGGTTATCTATGAATCAACAGTTTATCCAGGTGCTACGGAAGAGGTATGTGTACCAATTCTTGAGGATAGGTCAGGCTTAAAGTTTAACCAAGATTTTTATTGTGGATACTCTCCAGAGCGTATTAATCCAGGTGATAAGGAGCACCGTCTTACTAATATTAAAAAAGTAACTTCGGGTTCGACACCTGAAATAGCGACCATAGTAGACGAATTGTATCAAGATATCATTACTGCAGGTACGCATAAAGCCAGTAGTATCAAAGTAGCGGAGGCTGCCAAAGTTATTGAAAACACCCAAAGAGATGTTAATATTGCACTGATTAATGAGCTTTCAATTATATTTAATAAGCTTGGTATTGATACTGAGTCTGTACTTGAGGCAGCAGGTACAAAATGGAATTTTTTACCATTCCGACCAGGCCTAGTGGGAGGTCACTGCATTGGCGTTGATCCTTACTACCTGACACATAAAGCAATTGAAGTTGGCTACAATCCAGAGATGATTCTTGCCGGCCGTCGTCTCAACGACAGTATGGGTTCATATGTTGCTCATCA
>DQME01000054.1 GCA_015659815.1 Gammaproteobacteria bacterium
AATCCATGGAACAAAGACAAAATTCCTGGCGGATCATCTGGCGGTTCAGCAGCAGCAGTTGCTTCTAGATTGTCTCCTTTTGCTACAGGGACTGATACCGGAGGATCTATAAGACAGCCATCAAGTTTGTGTGGAATTACTGGTATTAAGCCAACATATGGCAGGGTGTCGCGTTATGGAATGATAGCTTACGCATCAAGCCTTGATCAGGCTGGACCTATGACACAGACAGCAGAAGATGCGGCACTGGTGTTGAATGTTATGGCCGGATTCGATGAAAAAGATTCCACAAGCTCTGAGCGCGATGTGGAAGACTATAGTGCTGAGTTAAATAACCCCATCAAAGGACTAACTATTGGATTACCAAAGGAGTTTTTTTCAGATGGGTTAGATTCTAACGTTGCAGACAACGTTATGGATGCAATCAAAGAGTTTGAGTTAATGGGAGCAACAGTTAAAGATATCTCACTTCCAAACTCTGCCTACGCAATACCTACTTACTATATTGTTGCTCCTTGTGAGTGTTCATCTAACCTATCAAGAATGGACGGTGTGCGTTATGGTTATAGATGTGATAACCCAAAGAATTTGGAAGATTTGTATTTGCGCTCTCGTTCAGAAGGATTCGGGGAGGAAGTTAAACGACGCATCATGATCGGTTCTTACGCGCTGTCGGCCGGTTATTATGATGCCTACTACCTCAAAGCACAAAAAGTAAGGCACCTAATTAGCAATGATTTTAAAAGTGCATTCAAAGAGGTTGATGTTATTATGGGCCCAGTCTCGCCGACAACGGCTTTTGATTTAGGTTCCATTAAGGATCCAGTCTCAATGTATTTGGCAGATATATATACTCTGAGCGCAAACCTAGCTGGATTACCAGGAATGAGTATTCCTGCAGGGTTTTCTAATAGTTTACCGGTAGGCTTGCAGCTTATTGGTAATTATTGGTCTGAAGCTAAATTGCTCAATATAGCACATAAATTTCAACAACAGACCGATTGGCACTCTAGGTCACCCAAGGAGAGCTAGAGTGGAGTGGGAAACAGTCATCGGTTTAGAGATTCATGCTCAGTTGAGCACAAAATCTAAGATATTTTCTTCTGCTTCAACTAAGTATGGTGCCGAGCCAAACTCGCAAGCTTGTGCAGTTGATTTAGGTCTTCCTGGTGTATTACCAGTACTCAATATAGAGGCGGTAAATAAGGCAATTAAGTTTGGTTTGGCTGTTAATGCACACATCAATCAACGCAATGTATTTGATCGAAAGAATTATTTTTATCCTGATCTACCTAAGGGTTATCAAATTTCACAACTAGATTGGCCTATTGTGGGTGAAGGTAAAATTGATATTACGTTGGGTGAAAACACCAAATCCATTGGCGTAACGCGTGCCCATTTAGAAGAAGATGCAGGCAAATCAATTCATGACTTGTATGATGACTATACCGCAATTGATTTAAATCGTGCAGGTACACCATTGTTAGAAATTGTTTCTGAGCCTGATATGCGTAGCGCTAAGGAAGCGGTTGCCTATGCTAAGAAAATTCACACCTTGGTACAATATATTGGTATTTGTGATGGTAATATGCAAGAAGGCTCGTTTCGTTGCGATGCCAATGTTTCTATTCGCCCTATGGGACAAGAAAAGCTAGGCACGCGCGCCGAACTAAAAAATATAAATTCATTTAAGTTCTTAGAAAAAGCCATTAATCTTGAGGTAGAGCGTCAGCAAGACATTATTGAAGACGGCGGCCAGATAGTACAAGAAACAAGATTGTATGATGCGGTAAAAAATGAAACACGTTCCATGCGTTCTAAAGAAGAAGCGAATGATTATCGCTATTTCCCTGACCCTGATCTATTGCCGGTCGAGATTTCTGATGAATTATTAGCAAGCATAAAAGCAGAGTTACCAGAACTTCCACTTGAAAAGAAGGCTAGATTTATCTCTGATTTAGGGCTTAGCGATTATGATGCTGATGTATTAACTTCACATAAGGCTTTGGCAGATTATTTTGAGACCATGTTGACTGGTAATGAGTCTAACGCCAAATTATGCGCCAATTGGGTGATGGGTGAATTATCAGCCTTGTTAAACAAAAACCAGATTGAAATTCAAGATTCACCTGTTTCAGCGCAAGATTTATCTTTACTTATTCAGCGTATTGGAGATGACACTATTTCTGGCAAGATTGCCAAAGATGTATTTAAGGCTATGTGGGATGGAGAGGGTAGTGCTGATGATATTATCGAATCTAAAGGCCTTAAACAGATGACTGATATGGGGGAAATCGAGGCGATTGTTGATGAGATTATTGCTAATAATACTCCACAAGTAGAGCAGTTTAAATCAGGTAATGAAAAAATTATAGGATTTTTTGTAGGTCAAATAATGAAGGCAACAGGCGGCAAGGCAAACCCAAAACAAGTGAACGAGTTGCTAAGAAAAAAACTTGTACAGTAAACAAGAGTCTTTATCGTTTGCAGGTCTTGGGGATAAATACTACTCCGAGGTTGACACTCACCCACTGAGTAAATCATTTCTAATTCATAAGAACAATAATCTACAAGATAGGCTAAAGTTAAGTATTAGCGATGAAGAGTTGCTGAAGTTAGCATCTGGTGAGTCTAGGTATAGAGACGTAGAGCCTATTGCAAGTATTTATGCCGGCCATCAGTTTGGACACTTTGTACCACAATTGGGAGACGGCAGGTCATGTCTGATTGGCCAAACTAATGGTTACGAATTATCACTCAAGGGTGCAGGAACTACGCCATATTCTAGAGGCGCAGACGGTAGAGCAGTACTTAGATCATCAATTCGTGAGTACCTATGCTCAGTCGCTATGAAGGGTTTAAAAATTGCCACCACAGAGGCGTTATCGTTAGTTGGTAGTAGCACTGAAGTTTACCGTGAAAAGATTGAGACTGGTGCTATTATATTGCGCACAGCTCCTAGCCATATACGTTTTGGGCATTTTGAATTGTTCGCGTCACGAGGACAAACCACACAGATAAAGATTCTGGCTGATTTCGTGATTGATAATTACTACTGTCACATTAATGGAGATGCTAGGTATATTGATTTTTTTAATGAAGTAGTCAAAAGAACTGCAATAATGATTGCTGGGTGGCAGGCACAGGGGTTCTCTCATGGTGTAATGAATACTGATAATATGTCTATTCTTGGCCTAACTATTGATTACGGCCCGTTCGGTTTTTTAGAGACATATAAACCTAACTTTGTATGCAATCATTCCGATTACGAAGGTCGCTATGCTTTTGATAGGCAGCCAGCAATAGCTCTATGGAACTTAACACGTTTAGCAGAAAGTTTATCTAGCTTGATTAATACTAAGCAGGCAACTATGGTACTAGATAAATATCAAGATTACTTGGTTACAAACTATTCCATGTTGATGAGAAAGAAGTTTGGCCTAATTGGTAGTGATGAAAAAGACAAAGACTTGATAAATAGTTTTTTTAATATATTGTTCCAACATAAGAAAGATTACACTAACTCTGTCAGACTACTTTCTAGACCTGATGATTTATCTAAAGATGCTGATTTTAGTGACTGGCTAGATACATATAGTAAACGTGCTTCTCAAGAAAATGGTGATAACATGGAGCAGGAAATGAACCGCGTTAATCCAAAA
>DQME01000185.1 GCA_015659815.1 Gammaproteobacteria bacterium
GGTCCACCACCTACCCTTGTTGTGTAAGCCTTTACTATTCCTAACACATAATCAATATTGGTAACCCCAACACCAGAACCTGTGACTGCACCGCCCGATGTTGTGTTAGAAGAGGTGACAAACGGATAGGTTCCCTGGTCAATATCTAAAAGAGCCCCCTGGGCCCCTTCAAACAATATATTCTCATCGCTAGCAATGTGGCGATGGATTTGTTCAGCCACATCAGAAATCATGCCTTTTATTACCTCTGCCTGCGTTAATGCTTCATTCAAAGTATCTTCGAAGTCAACTGCATCCACTCCATAGTAGTTCTCTAGTGCAAAGTTGTGATACTCCATTACGACTTTAAGCTTCTCTGCAAATAATACTGGATCTAGTAAGTCTCCTGCACGAAGCCCTCTACGGGCAACTTTGTCTTCATAGGCTGGTCCAATACCGTTACCTGTTGTACCAATTGCGGCTTTGCCTCTCTTAGTCTCTCTAGCATTATCAAGTGCAATATGGTGGGGAAGTATTAATGGACAACCGGGGCTTATCTTTAGCCTAGAAGAGACATTAACACCGGCAGATTCAAGCTCATTAATCTCTTTCAATAGGGCTGACATTGACAAGACCACTCCATGGCCTAAGAGACACTCAACATCGTCACGTAAGATTCCTGAAGGGATAATGTGTAGCACTGTTTTTTGTCCATTTATAACCAAAGTGTGGCCAGCGTTATGTCCTCCCTGAAACCGAACAACACTGCTAACTTTATCAGTTATAAGGTCAACTACTTTTCCTTTGCCTTCATCTCCCCACTGTGTACCTATTATTACTACATTTTTTGACATATAAATCCCTATAAATATTACTTATATATATTGCGATAAAAATTTCAAATCAAAAGAGAAGCCTGTCGCAGATCTATTGTTTTTGTACTTACCGAATGATTCACCGAGGCCGTTGTACCTTCCTCCCTGTGCCAAAGCCTTAGAAAAATTTTTACTGTATGTTGAAAATACAACGCCTGTATGGTATTCGTAAGACTTTAACTCTGCTAAATCATATATTACTTCAACACCCTTGTTGGAGAAGTATTCGTCTATCTCAATCAAGTCATTGATTGATCGTTCTGCTTTACTGTTGCCATTAAATATTGTTAATGCGTCAGTTAAAGTTTTAGATCCACCTTCAAGGCTCATTAATTTTTCAAATTTGTCTGCATTAATCAATTTAGTGTTACTTAAAAACACATTCAAATCAGGGGCTGATCGGCTTTGAAAAATTCTCCTAAGAAGTACATACTGTTCGGAAGTTAAGTCTTCCTGTTCAATGATAGAGTTAAATATCCCTACATTCCCAATACTCAGAACAATTGAGTCTATAGATAACAATTTCAAGCTTTCAAGCATTAACTCTATGACTTCAATATCAGCGGCTATATCTTCTGACCCATAAAGCTCTGCACCGGCCTGGATTGGAGATCTTGTTGAATAAAAATCATCCGCACTTGTTTGTAAAATAGCATTTATATAGCAATACTTCTCAACACTATTGCAAGATTTTTTAGCATCTATCCTGGCTATCTGAGGTGTGATATCGGCATGAATACCGAGCAACCTGCCGCCTGATGAATCTAAAAATTTGAATGTTTTTAAGTTTAGGGACTCAGATGTGAGTAATAGCGACTCGACATACTCAACCATTGGTGGAATAACTAGACCAAAACCTTTTTCTTGGTATAAATCTAGCAACTTTCGTCGACTATTTTCGAATGCTATAGCCTGGTCGCCGGTAAGTTCGTCAATCCCATCAGGTAGTTCCCAGGCGCTCATGTAGCTGGCCTACTGTACTGCGGGATTGAAATAGCGGAAAAATTCTGTATTAGGGTTAAGTACTAATATATCGTTCTGCTGGTTAAATGACTTATTGTAAGATTCAAGTGCCCGGTAGAATGAGTAAAAGTCTGGATTTTGGCTATATGCTTGTGCATAGTTATTAGCTGAAGTTGCATCACCTTCACCACGAATAATCTCTGAGTCGCGATAAGCGTTAGCAAGAATAATAGTGCGCTCCCTATCTGCAGCGGCCCTAATTATTTCAGCCTCCTCGGCACCCTTTGATCTGAAATCTTTTGCAACACGATGTCTTTCAGCCTGCATACGTCTGTAAACAGAATTACTAACCTCTTGAGACAAGTCGATGCGCTTAATTCTTACATCAATCACTTCTATACCAAACTCATCGACAGCGTTTTTGGCTAATCTGGATATATTTGCCATAATCTCACTACGCTCGCCAGACACAACATCAACGATTGTGCGCTTAGAAAACTCACTCTTCATTCCGGTCTTTATGATCTGTGTTAGGTTGTTATTAGCTCTAGCAATCACTCCACCAGTTGATGTATAGAATTTTTCTGCATCTACAATCTTCCACTTCACATAAGAGTCTACTATTACGTTCTTTTTCTCTCCGGTTAAAAATCTCTCTGAAGGTGCGTCCAGTGTTTGTATCCTATTGTCAAACGTAACAATATTATTAACAAAAGGCATTTTAAATTTAAGTCCAGGTTCATACTCGACACTAACAATCTCACCAAGCCTTAACTTAATGGCGGTTTGGGTTTCAGTAACTGTGTACAAGGAAGAACCCAATACAAAAAATAGAACTATAACCACCGCAAACAATATCTTTTGCATTATCTTATCTCCCTTGACCTTAACACACTGCTATTCGTTCCATTGTTGTTCCCTTGTTGCTGAGACTCTTTAAAAACAATTTGAGTATTTTGTTGTCTTGTATTAATCAACTTGTCTAGTGGCAGGTACATCATACTGTTGGCTGATGAGTCCACTACAACCTTGCTTGTAGAAGCAAAAACTGACTCCATCGTCTCTCTAAATAGCCTCTCTTGAGTTACCTCTGGGGCCTTTTCATACTCTGCCAGTATTTGGCCAAACCTTGATGCCTCGCCCTCTGATTTGGATACGACTTCAGACTTGTAAGCTCTAGCCTCTTCAAGCACCCTCGCGGCCTTACCACGAGATTTAGGCAAAATATCATTTGCATACGTTTGTGCCTCATTGATCAAGCGCTGTTTATCTTCACGAGCTTTAACTGCGTCACTGAATGCGTCTTGAACCTGTTCTGGTGGCTGAGCATCCTGCATATTGACTGTTGTAATTTGAAGACCTGTGCCATACATATCTAGCAATTGTTGTGACCGCTCTTTAATTTTATCGGCGATATCAGTACGACCCTCGGTTAGGACGTAGTCCATTGTGTTTTTTCCAACAACTTGGCGTATAGCACTCTCAAGGACGTGGCGTAGAGTCATGTCTGGATTTGCAACATTAAATAGATAATCCTGCACTACATTAATTTTGTATTGGACGGCAAACTTAGCGTCTATCATGTTTTCGTCTTTAGTTAACATTAATGACTCAGAAGAAACGTTACCACCAAAATTACGGTCACCACTCACCATATTACGGTAACCAATCTCTGCAGTCCTTATCTGTTCAACATTTACCCTAGAAACATTTTCTATCGGAAAAGGCAAATGCCAGTGAGGTCCTTGGCCGGTCTCTTCTTGGAACTCTCCAAAACGTAAAACAACTCCACGCTCAGCAGGGTCAATAATATAGATACCAGAAAGAAGCCAGACTAGTACTATAAGTATAAAAACATACTTAAAACCGCCCCTTGGAATGCTTTGTCTTGTTTCAGAACCTGGTGACTTATTGCCACCAAAAAACCCATCGAACTTATTTTTAAAATCTTTTATCACTTCATCAAGTTCTGGCGGAGTTTGACCACTCCCTCCCCAAGGATTTTGATTATTTTTATCGTTCCAGGACACTATTTTCACTCCAAATTATTATATAAAACGTTAGTTATTTTACCCAAAAATTGATGAAGTAAATACAACTTCTATGTGTATATTTAATTTATAACTATTATTTAATATATATGCATTCCGCTTCCTAGCCATTTAATATTATTTTGCAATATATGATGTTAAAATGTTATCATTTTGGTGCAAGATAAATTTCCATGAAGTTTCACTTAATACTTTTTGCAATTGTATTGCTTTCTAACTCAATTAAAGCACAAGGAGTCACACCTAGTTGTGAACAGAATGGGTCACTATTCCCGATCCAAACCCTATCCAGTGATACAGAAAATGTTGACATTATTGCGGACTACAGCGAAGTAATAAAAAAAGATTTATATCATCTCAAAGGCGATGTTTCACTAATATCAGACAAATACTACTTGAGCGCTGACGAGGTCACTGTTCAACAATCCAGCAAAACTGCTAAAGCCAAAGGAAACGTTAAATTTCAGGGTGGCTCTGTAATGCTGCTTGGCAGTAACGCAACAATTAAGAAGCAGGGAGACTTGGTTTTCACTGATATTGATGATGTCACTTATCATTACCCAAGCCTAAATGCAAACGGAACCGCA
>DQME01000195.1 GCA_015659815.1 Gammaproteobacteria bacterium
AATTAATTAATTAAATTCAACTTATTCAGAATAGGGGCGCCAGTGAACTTCTTAGTTATTGTATTAATAATTGCCATTCTTTTTGCTCTTGCAACAGGTCTAATAGGACTTTTAAAGGGAGGAGAGAAGGGATCAGACAAGTTATTTAAATCCCTCGTAACCAGAGTTAGTTTGTCGGTCTCTCTTTTTGTGCTGCTAATGTTTGCCGGGTACATGGGGTGGATAGAGCCTAACTCCATAACCGCCCTTTAATGAAAACCCTCTTTTCGTTTACTTCTTTTTTGTTTGTACTTGTCATTTTAGTGCTCACTTCTCTGGGCTTTTGGCAGCTCGATAGAGCAGAAGAAAAAAGACAAATAGAAGGCCTAATAAAGCTTTCACAGAGATCCGTCCCTGCGGTTGCATATAATGCTGCCGACATCATGACAAAGGAGCATTACGATGTCTTGCTGGAGGGTAGCTATATTAGTTCCAGACAACTCATCTATGACAACCAAACGATTAATAGCAATGCAGGATATTATGTCTTGACGCCATTCGATCTAAAAGACAGCTTAAAGGTTATATTGGTCAATAGAGGCTTTGTCCCATGGGGTGACGACCGAAGTGTGGCAATAAATATTGATGTAGATGAAAATGTAAGGACAATTAAGGCTAAGCTCATAAAGCCAGTTCAAAGAATGGAGCTAAAAGAACAAGATCTAAAGCCCAAGTTTCCTTCGCTAATACAGTCAATAAATTTAAACAAACTGAGTGAAATAATTGACCACACTATAATCCCGATGATCGCACGTCTTGATCACGAAGAGGCAGACGGATTCTTTAGACGCTGGGCCCCATTTTATGGCAGTGTTGACAAGCATATAGGTTATGCAGTGCAATGGTTTTTGATGGCACTTGTGTTACTAATAATAGCACTGAGGCTATACTTTAAGAGCAAAAAATAATTATTAGTTGGCCAGTTTTATCTTGATATTCTTTAAGGTATAATCTACACTTTTGCCGAGTTAGCACAGTTGGTAGTGCAACTGATTTGTAATCAGTAGGTCGCCAGTTCGAGTCCGGCACTCGGCACCACATCTCTTATAGCCTGCTATTTAATTTTTTGCAGGCTTTCTTTTTTTTCCAGCATATAATTTTTTTGTAAATATTCAATAATTACATAATTATTTCTTATTGTAAATTTTGTATACAATAACAAGGCTTATTGTTTGACATTGATATTAAAATCATTATTATGGTTATTTTTATCATGTTTTGTATACAATATGAAAACCATCATCTTAGACAAGTCTAAAAAGTCGCTTTCAGACATAGTATTTCATGACATTAGAGAGTTAATAGAAACCGGAAAAATATTACCTGGAAGCAAAATAAGCGAAGCAAGCTTAGCAAACAAACTCAATGTTAGTAGGGTTCCTATAAGAGACGCAATGGTTAGGTTGGAATCATGCGGATTGGTTGAGAGGCAGCTAAACGTAGGTGCCAGAGTGGTTACACTTTCTTTTCATAAGTTAATTGACATTTATCATATCAGGGAAAGACTGGAGGGTTTAGCAGCACGTTTTTGTGCTGAGAATATCAGCAGAGGCGGTCTTGATAAGCTACAAGGTTTGTTGTTAAGTCAAAGCAAAAATATAGAAGAAATGCAAACCTATTACCAAAAAGGTGGCGACCTAGACATACATTATTTAATTGTAAACTATTGCAACAACAAACACCTTATTAAGTTGTTTAATGAGTCTTTGTATTATTTAATAAGGGTATATCGTTTTCAGTTCGGAATGAGGGGCAGCAGGGTCGATGGCGCATACCAAGAACACAAGGCAGTCATTGACGCTATAGGAAATGGAGATGGAGAGATGGCGGAATTGCTAATGCGACAACACATCCGATTATCCAGGAATAGTATAGAAAGAAAACTTGAACAAGGAGGCTTTGGTGAGTCAAGGAAAATTATTTAAAGAGGCAGTAAAAAGCAATAGGATATTGCAATGCCTTGGTGCTACAACAGCGTACCACGCAATCTTAGCTGAACATTCGGGAGCAAAAGCATTATACGTCTCAGGAGGAGGTGTTGCAGCCAGCTCGTTGGCTGTGCCAGACTTAGGGATATCAACACTGCATGATGTGGCAACCGACGTAGAGAGAATATGTGAACGTACAGATCTCCCAGTTTTGGTTGACATTGATACAGGATGGGGAGGCTCGTTTAATATTGCTAGAGCAATATGCACCATTGAAAAAAC
>DQME01000018.1 GCA_015659815.1 Gammaproteobacteria bacterium
ACAGGGCGATGATCAAAATTAGCGGTAGGTAATTTAATGGCATTTTTTAGCCAGTGTTTATCAATTTCCATCAAATTTTAACCTCTAGTTCACATTAATTTGACTATTTTACCGTTATTATTTGTCCAGGCAGTAGTTGAGATAGCATCTTATCCTCCACTTTCTTTTTTACAAGCTCAACCACTGAGAAAAAGGCGCTCGTCATGAGCACATTTGCCTTTAACATGGGTCCCGCTGTGCCTAAATACCAAGAGCATGCACACGGCCCAGTAACAACTGCTATTACTGAATTAAAAACTATTTTTTATGATGCTTTCGATCAACTTGTTCATGTTTGCTTTACACAGCTAGACCAAAGGCAAGCTTGCTTCTGCAAATCCAAGTTTGGATTCATCTCGCACACGAGCCTGGCAAGCCATGAAAGATTCAAACCCTTCTTTTCTGAGTGCATCCAGAACAGTGCTAGTAGGAATGTGAGCATATTTATCTGACCGCGATTCATGCGCTGTATCGGCATAAATAGAAGGCACATAGGCTCTTAATTGATTGTCATCTAAAGGATGATTGGCACGGGTGATATGACACCGTGCTGCAAAACGTGAACTTAAAGTCATCGTGTTTCTCCACTTTGTAAAAACCAAAGAAACACATTGACCCACAGGGAATGGTTCCCTGGCTGGGTTAAAAAATAAACGTCTGTCACTGTTTTCGCAAAAACAGGCCGCTGGAATAGACAGACTCGCAACGACAAAAGGTATGATTGAGAAAGCAATCATACCTTTTAAACACTTTCTTTATAACTTATTTTTTATAGTTTTTCCAGACTGACTCAGGTATACAATATTGAACTGATAATTTGGAAAGCAGTAATACAAGCTAAAATCACTAGATTTCGGGAATGACAACAACTGATTTCTTAGTGTTATAGAAAGTCAGTATTAAATTTTAATTTCAGTCCTGCAAAAACCTGAACTCTGTCATAGATAAAATTAAGATCTTTAGAATCATAGTCATCGTATCTAACGCCAGTAAATACGGCTAATGGTAGACTTTTTACTACATTCAGGTCTTTTTCTAGATGAAATTTGATTGTGTAACCTTCTTTATCTGGAAGGATTTGATCATCTTCATCAGTAATAGTACCATTAACGTAGTTATAGTCTTGGTAAGAAACTGTCGTAGCCAGATTAAGGCCTGTATTTATTTCATAATCAAGTTCTGCTGAAAACTTAAAGTCGTCAGTATCGTAATAGCCTGTACCATTATCTCTTCTTCCGATATATGAAGCTTTAATACCTGATGAAAGTTGGGGTGAAAATTTATACTTATACCCAAGAGATGCAGAGTAATAATCATACTCAAGATTTGTACTAGCTATATTAGCACCTGATAATGTTTTTTTGCGTCTATTATCAAAGTCTCTATAGGCATAGTATAAATTAAGATTGAATCTATTTTGGTCGTTTAATTTATAGAACCAATCGTTACTTAATCTGATTTGGCCATAGTCAAGATTACTGATTCCCGCTATATTGGTATCGTAATATTCTTTATTGAGGTAATTAATTTTCAAACCTGTTCTAAGCTGTTTGGTTAAATAGATGGAGGTCTTAGCTTCTATATCAAAGGAGTCATAATCATATCTGTTTTCATTATTTTGGCCAGAAAAGGTCGCAATTTTACCCGTTGATCGTCTGATATATGTTTTGTCATAGCTGGTGTAGCCTGCCTTAAGGTAGGAGTATCCTTTTTTACCACCAATTTTGTATTTTTTCTTATATCTTCCGTCAACCTTTCCAATAAAGATATCTGCATCATCATTCGACCCTTCATATGCACGATTACTTACTGAGCCACGTAGACGAAAGTCATTAAATTCTTGCATTGCATTGAATTTAGTATCAACAAACCACCCGCCACCCGAGTTCAAACTGTCCGATAATCTGAATGGGTTTTCATCATAACCTGGAGCCACTTCAGCATTCATCTCTAAAGCGTAAGTATTTTTCATAATAAAAATGAAAATAAGTAGGGTAAATAGGTTTTTAAGCATGGGATTAATCCTTATTAATTTTGGATATTATGGTATTTTTTAATGTTAATAACTTAGTGTCAGTATGGCCCAGTTTTAATAAACTGTCTATTACGTCCAAGCTGGCACTAAATTGATTTGATAGATACAGGGACTGAACTAATAAGAGACGGGCATCTATATAATCAGGCTTTACTTCTAACGCCTTTTTTAAAATAGTCTGTGACGCCTCGTGTTCACCTGTTTTTACTAGAGACCTTCCTAAGCTGTACATCGTTGTGTAATCATCTGGTTCTAACGTCAGTATAACTTGATAGACTTCAATCAATCTTGTTATATCTTCAGTTTCTGATAGAAAATCAGATAATAATCTTAAGCCTCGTATATAGTTAGCTTTGTGAGAAACCAATGTCTCTACTAGATTAATTGCTCCCTTTATATCACCAGATAATTTCAATAATCTTGCTTTTGCAAGCATGTAAGTATTGTTTTTTGGTTCTAACGCTATCGCTCGGTTAATTTTAATTAAACCTTGCTCATGTTGTCCTTGTTTTTCATGTGATAGAGCAGTCTCGAACCATAGTGATGTTGCCAAAGAATTATGTTCCAGTAACCGGTCATACTTTTCTATTGCATCGGAGTACTGTTGTCGTGAGCGGGTCATCCGAGCCTGTTGTATAAGTGAACGCCATCTGTAATCTCTATTCTTTGTCAATTGTTTAAGTACTTTAAAAGCACTTTTGAACTGCCCCGACTTTCTATGGCCCAAACTTTTAAGATAGAGCATGTCATTCCTTGGTTTTTTCTTTGCGCTTAGCTCGGATAGCAATTTATCATAATGTTTTTCTGCATATGAACGTAACAAACTTGCTCGTTGCTTTTGCTTTTTAGACGGTGAATGTTTTATTAAATAGGACAGCTGTTTTATCGCAGGTGATCTATCACCTTCTTCAATATATGCCCAAGCTAGCAACTCAATAATTTCAAGATTATTGGATAATGACTTGGCAATTTTAAGTGTTGATATTGCCCCTGTAAAGTCATAATGAATAAGTTGGAAACGGGCTTTATAGACAAATAATTTATAGTTCTGACGTTGTAGTGCAATACTTTTGTTATAGGCACTTAATGCATTGTTAAATTCATCAAATGATGCATAAGCATTAGCCAGAAAAGACCAGGTTATGGCTGAATCAGGACGGTATTCTATGGATTTTTTGAAATATTTTACCGACTGCTCAAACTGCTTTACTTTTAAATAACATTTGGCTAAACCTGAAAATGCTTTTGCTTTCGTCTCGCCGCTCGATATTGAGATGGTATGCTCAAATAAGGGGATTGCCTCAGTACATCTTCGTAATTTCTTCAGAAGAATAGCTTGATTGAAGTTTGCTGCTTGCAAGTTAGGCTTTTGTTTAGCAAGCAATTGGTATTGTGTAATTGCAAGTTCATAAGCAGCAGTTTTGGTTAATGATAGTGCATACATTAACTGGACTTCTTTTTTTAGCCGGGTTTCTAATGGAACTTGTGATAGAACATTTATCACAGCAATGTGCTTATGAGTACGATAAAGTGTATTAGCTAACCTTAGATAAAGACTGATTTTCTCCTGCTGTGTTAGATGACTGATGCTTTGGTTATTAGCAATTGTTGAAAACACATCTTTACTAGCAATTAATTTATTAATTAATTCACTTATCTGGTCACTATTATCATCAGTTTGAATGTCTGTTTTTTTGATTGCATCATCTATATTTTCATCATTATTCAAAATGATCGATATGGGCTGTATTTCATTACCCTTTGCTTGTAATGCCTGTTCAAAATACATAATGGCACTGACTAATAATAAGGCGAGCATAAGGTAGGGTAGCCCTGTCTGATATAACAACTGCCTAAACAACAGAGAAAGCCTCTCTTATCTGGTCACTCATACCTTCCTTGTGAATGTTTTGAATTTCAAGTCCAGGTCTGCCATTTACTTCAAGGACAAGTGGGCCGGTATTCTGATCAATACATATATCCACCCCCATATAACCAAGCGGAATAGCCTTGTAGCATTGAAGGGCTATGGTCGTAATATGATTCCAAAATGGTATCTTGGTTTGCTGAAGACATAATTTTGTATCGGGGTGATGAGTAATTTCACGGCCTTTTAGTAATGCCCGCTCGATATTTCCTGTCTTCAGGTTAATGGCTGCCCCAATAGCACCTTGATGTATATTTGCTTTATCATTTGATTTTAACGTCGGGACTCTTAACATGGCATTAATTAATTTACCATTGCTTATGATTAATCGAATATCACACAGCCCTCTAGGACTAATCATACGTAAGATGTCATGTTGCCTTATAATAGGCTCAATGTAGACCTGATCTTCCTCGCTTTTTTGTGAGAAACTGCCAGACAAAATTTCACCAATATGATTTTTTATGTTTTGAGTCGTGAATAGTTTTCCAGACGAAGTCCTAAATCCATTTTTTACATGTTCGCAGAGTATTAAAATGCCATTACCACAGGAACCATTATTTGGCTTTATAACAAAGTTAGTTTTGTTTTCAATGGTTGCCATAAATTTATATATTTCTTGCTGACTTCTACAGATAGCCCATGTTTCTGGACAGGGAATTCCTTCTTGTTCCAAAGACTTTTTTGTCAGTAACTTATCAGATGCCAAGTGTAGTAACTTTTTATCATTATGCTTATAGATAAAATTTTTATTACGGTCATTGATACTCAAGATATTACGTTTTGGAATATTGAATAAATTTCTAAATCGAATCACTTCCAAAACTCGCATTCCTGACCAGTTTCCTATATGTAGAAGAAGAGCAAGTACACATAATAATAGCTCAGAATAAAGTGCGAATAAGCCCTGAAGAAGAATTGAGTTAAATGCTTGGTAACATAGGAAAATGGTGAGTAGTGTTCCTGCTCCACTTTCTATAAGTTCTATCCAGTTACTTTCATCTGATAATTGATGAATCCGATCGGCAGTAAAACTTATGATGACTGCAGGGAACAAAAGGAGTGTACTAAATTCAACACCTATTGGTTGGTCGATGAGTGATACCCACGTGAGAGATGCTATGGATATGAGTGTAATAATTGCAGCAAGGCGGGGTATTTTGAGTATGTGTAATTTTCCTAGAACGGTATGTCCTAAATACGCGATCAGTAATACCATCGAAAAGCCTGTTAACCCCTGACTAAATCCGGTATAGACACAGACAGCAGCAATCAGCATAGGCATAAAAGTTCCAAAGGTTTTAATGCCAATAATGTTTCGTTGAAAGGTTATGATAAGCGTACAGAAAGGGAATAATAAAAATATGTAAATTACCTTTAATGGAAGTCCTAGGTCTCTTAGTGATTTTGCCGCATTAGGAATAAAGTGATTATTGCTTTCAATATCACGGTACAACACTTGTGCTATGTGATATTTTGATGAAATAAAGTAGTAATTAAAGTTAATATTAGCGCTATGTCTGAACAGATTGTGATCACCTTTATAAAGCTCAAGATAATTCTTTGGTAGGCTAGCAAAGTGACCATTTGTCACGTCAAAAGGTACCCAATAGTCTTCTATATATACTTCGACCCATTGATGAGATGTTTTCTTTTTATTATTATCCAATATTACACCGCCAACTAATCTCGCCGGCAATCCACTGAGTCTGGCCAAGCTGATAAATAACCGACTTTTACCATTGCAACTCGCAACACCTAAACGAAGTGCTGTCAACGAGTCAGTTAATCCTTTGAAAGGAATGGATTTAATATGGTTGTTAGTATAGCTGTAGATAGAATTTAGCGTTTGATAGGTGCTTCTTTGATTAGTTGGTTTTATATCATCCCAGAGCTTTATTATTTCCTTATGATGTACGGGAATATAATCCGTTGACTCTAAGTAAATATTAAGTTTTCCAGGGTATTTGTTGGGAATGATTAATTTTTGTGATATTGCATAGTTAACACTTTGCATGGATAGCATTCCACTATAGCTAATCTGGTTTGCCTTTTGGTTTCCAAACCACGAGACCTTTCGCCCATCAATGCCACTGTTATCTTCCATTTGTAAATCATTAGCAATAATTGTTTCATCTAATATTTCCTGACGATCATTTCTTAAAGGCAAAAAAGTGGAGATCTCTATTTCATTGTCAGCTTCAAAAAAAATGGTAAGGTTGAAGAGATATATATTCTCAGGTACTAAATATTTAAATAAGTCCAGATCTTCGTGTTCGGTATGTAGTATTAATACATAGCAAAAAACAGACATTAAAAGGATGTCTGGTCGAAGCAATATTTTTAAAATACTTTTATGCATAAAGTCTGGAGGAGTCTTCTCTGTTTAAGCTCTGATTAAGTTTGACTAATAAGATTCAATGATTAGGCGAGATTACTTTTATGTTCATGAACTCTTACAGCCTTTTTTAGAGGTAATTGTAATTCGTATATTTTGATTAGAGATAGTTCTCCTTTTTGCCTTGTAAATTTAAGAAGTAATAACCTTATAGCTCAATTGTTCCTTTTGTCGCTGGTGATAATAATGGATGCCCCTCATTTACACCTGTATCAAGAATGCAAACACTGGGGGCATTATCAACAGGTAATGTTAATTGTTCTACCATATTATTGATCCATTCTTGTTGACCAATACGATTCATGCTTGTAAAAAAACCAGCTGTATCCCTTGCTTTTCTGACTTCTGCTATAGAGCCAAGCAAGTGAATAGACCGACTCATGTGTAGTTTTGTACCAAAAACCAGAATAACCGTTCTATCCAGAAATTTTATCGCTTCCTGACTGACAGAGGTGGCCCCCATCACTTGGACAGTAAATCCAGAATCATAAGTGTACTACTGTCATTATGTGTATTAATTTAAGCTGCCATTTGTAACGTAGGCAGATTTTTATAATAAACCTCATTAGGCTTGGCTTTCAAGGTTTGGTGTTTTCTTTATAGTATTGTAAAATTCAAAGTATTTATCCAAGCCATTTCTAGCTTGAGTCAGTG
>DQME01000004.1 GCA_015659815.1 Gammaproteobacteria bacterium
GTCACCATCTAGTTGCGAAAATTTATCACCTGGATTACTCATAAGTCTACACGTTAAGCTTTGAATTTTTCATGAAAACAACTCAAAACTATAATACTTAATCGAATATTGTGTCAGCAATTTTACTGGCCCAATTTGCAAACTCAGGCACTGAAAATATTTCAGAACCAATGGCGCGTTGCATATCTGAAACCAGCATAACTCCAAGCTCTTTTTGAGGAAAGTCGCGAGCAAAATTTAATATATTGCCCCAAACTTTATCAGATGAATCACTACCCTTGACGCTTATAGCTCTACCAACTAATGCTGCACATATTGCGTACTGAAGATCTATCTCTTTAGGTATGGATACTTGTTCTCCTTTCACTATTGCATCTAAATCTGGTAGATCCGATAAATGTTCAATAAAAGTTGCCACCTCAACGCCTGCTACTTCTCCAACACAGCCGCTAGCAGCTTGCCTAAAAATAGACAAATCTGATTCAAACTTTTGTAAAGCCCTGTGGGTAAACTCCCACGTTCTCGGTGATGGAAAGGCTATAGGGTTGTGAGCCGCATCAAACTCAAACAAATGCTCAGGCCTATATCGCAAGAAGCCAATAATTCGCTCATCAATATTGTTTTTATAAGCCCACGCAACCCAGTCATCAAGGTTAACGTCTAGCTCGAAATGAGAAAACCTGTTAGCCAGGGGTGCTGGCATTGAATAAGTAACACCCCTATCACCTTGACGATTCCCTGCAGCAAAAATTACCCACCCATCAGGGACAACATAATCTCCAAGACGCCTGTCTAATATTAGTTGATAGGCTGCGGCAGAAACTGTAGGGGGTGCAGAAGTGATTTCATCAAGAAACAAAATACCTTTTTTACCATGACGCTTTTCATCAGGCAGTAGTGACGGGATAGACCAGTCAACTAATTTACCATTCTTAAACGGTATACCCCTTAGGTCGCTTGGCTCCATCTGTGATAGCCGTATATCGATTAGGGGGACATTGTGACTTTCTGCAACTTGAAAAATTATTTGTGATTTACCAATACCTGGAGCGCCCCAGAGCATAACTGGTGTATGATGCCCATCAGTTATAGAATTATATTCCTGGTCTAGTATTTGAGTAACTTGTATAGGCCTCATTTATTTTCCTTAAAATAATTAGTTTTATTGCTATATATTGTTAAAACTGGTCATATTCTACAGTAATAGAAGATAAAATCACACAGTATGACAAAGCCAAATGTGACTTCCGAAGAATTGTTCAATTTTCCATGCGATTACCCAATAAAAGTTATGGGCAAAGACTGCCCAGAGCTTTATGATGAATTGCGCCTAATTATAGAAAGATATGCTGGTAGATTACACCACAACCAAATTACCAGTAAAAATAGTTCAAAAGGCAGCTATATCTCTTACACAGTCAGGATAGTTGCAACCAGTAAAAGACAGATTGATTCTATCAATAAAGAGTTAATTGAAAATCCATTTGTAGATTACATATTGTAGATTATTGATGAAAATCAAACAACTAGGCAAGCAGTTGTACCTAGATACCTTGAAAGATATGCAGGCATTCACGTCTGAGAGAGATGAGAACACTGA